>NZ_KV793382.1:55512-100347 GCF_001808475.1 Klebsiella sp. HMSC09D12
GTAGCCCGGACAGATGCGCAGCATCGCCTCCGGAAAAAACACCGGAAAACATCTCAGCGCAGCGACCACCACTCCCGCAGGCAGGCCTTGCCTTCCGGGCAGCTTTTACAGCTGCCGGAGAGGCAGCCATCGGCATCTTCGGTGGTTTTCACCGCTTTACCCATTGCTTCCAAGCGGCCCAGCATGGCGTCGATTAACGGCTGCGGCGCACGCAGGCGGGCGCTGATCTGCTTTGCTTCCATCCTTCCCTGCAGGGCGAGCATATCGCGAACTTCAATTAACGACGCCATCATCGCTCCTTAGTGGCAATCGCCAGCAGGACTCTGGCAGCAGGAAGACGGCGTTTTGCGCGTCGCCAGCAGCGAAACGTCCACCCGGCTACGCGCTCTGCGCAGCAGGCCAAAGACCACGATATTGAACAGCACCACCGCCAGAATGCATACCAGGCTGTAGCGCGGATGCTGGCTAAAGCTGACGGTCTGGTAGTACAGCGTAGAGAGCGAATAAGCGATATTCAGCCCCCACAGGACGGAGAACATCATCCAGCCGCGGCTCGACTCGCGGGCAATCGCCCCCATAACCGAGATGCAGGGAATATAGAGCAGGACGAAAATCAGGTAGCTATACGCCGCCGCAGCGCTGCCGAATTTGCTTCCCATCACGCCCATCGCACCGGTTTCCATTTCGCCGTCGCCTTTACTGGCTTCGATGGGGTTGGCCAGCACGCTCAGGCTGAACGTATCTTTCAGGCTCTGCCAGGTCTCGTCCACTGCAGCCAGCAGCTCATCGCCGAGGCTAAACGTCTGCGGATTGAACTCTTCGTTCTGGATATCTTCGGCGGTGTAGAGGGTGTTCAGCGTCCCTACCACGACTTCCTTGGCCATCGCGCCGGTGAACAGTCCGACGGTCGCCTGCCAGTTATCCTCATGTACGCCAATCGGTTTAAACACCGGGGTAATCACCCGGCTGACCGACGCCAGCGCCGAGTCGTTGATGTTATCGACGATCTTACCGCTCAGCGAGAAGCTGTTCAGCGCGCTGAGGAAGATACTAACGATAACGATCACTTTACCCGCGCGCAGCACGAAACCTTTCAGGCGCTGCCAGGTCTGAATAATCAGGCTCTTCACGTGCGGAACGTGGTACACCGGCAGCTCCATGACGAACGGCGAAGCTTCGCCGCGCATAATGGTATGCTTCAGCATAAGACCGGTGGCAATCGCCATCACGATACCCAGCACGTACAGCGAGAAGACCGCCAGCGCGCCATTCTGGCCGAAAAAGGCGGCGGCAAAGACGGCAAAAATCGCCAGCCGCGCGCCGCAGGACATAAACGGCGCCATCATAATGGTCATCAGACGCTCACGCGGCGCATCAAGCGTACGCGCGCCCATCACCGAAGGGACGTTACAGCCAAAACCCACGATTAACGGCACGAAGGATTTCCCCGGCAACCCCAGCGCCTGCATCAGGCGGTCCATCACAAACGCCGCCCGCGCCATATAGCCGGAATCTTCAAGGAAGGAGAGGAACAGATACATCATGCCGATTTGCGGCACCAGCGGCAGCACGGTATTGATCCCCCCACCAATCCCCTGGGCGAGGAAAACGGTCAGCCAGTCCGGGAAATGCAGGGTATAGCCAATCCACTGAATGCCGTGGATAAAGATCGCCACGGAACCGGCATCGAAAATGGGCTGCAACGCGCCGCCGATATTGATCGCCAGTAAGAACATCAGATACATAACGAACAGGAAGACCGGCAGTCCGAGGAAACGGTTGAGGATGACTTTATCCATCGCTGCGGTAAAGCGGCTGGGCTCGGCGGTAAGCGTGTTACTGACCGCATCGCAAATAGCAGCAATGCTTTGGTAACGGGCATCGGCGATATGCAGCGCGGGATCATCCAGCTCTTCGCTCAGGTGCGCCAGGGCCACGTCCAGCTTATGGGCGGCATCACCGGCGTAGGCGCGGCTGTAAATATCGCCTTCAAGCATCTGTAAGCCCAGCCACCGACGCTGGCGCTGCGGGATCTCCCCGGACATCACCTGCGCCAGCTTGTCCGCTTCGCGCAGCAGCGGCTGCGGATAGTGCACCAGTTCTACAGGCTGATTTTGCTGATGGAGATCGATCGCCATTTTCAGGGCTTCAATACCGCGTCCGCGGGTGGAAACCAGCGGGATAACCGGGCACCCGAGGCGGGCGGCCAGCGCGTCGACATCGATACGGATGTTCTGTTTTTCCGCGATATCGAGCATGTTCAGCGCGACGACGCAGGGGATGCCCAGCTCCAGCAGCTGCAGCGTCAGATAGAGGTTACGTTCCAGATTGGACGCATCGACCACGTTAATCAGCATGTCGGCGTCGCCGCTGAGAATATAGTGGCAGGCAATCTGTTCATCCAGCGAGGTTTGCGAGGAGATAGTGGTTAGCGAATAGGTGCCCGGAAGATCCACCAGCGTGACCTGATGATCGGTGGTGTTGAAGCCCCCCTCTTTACGCTCAACGGTCACCCCCGCCCAGTTACCAACGCGCTGACGCGCACCGGTGAGCTGGTTAAACAGGGTAGTCTTACCGGAATTAGGATTACCAATTAAACCAAGGGTTAATTTTTTCATATTCATGCTCTTAGTGCCGGTCAGGCATTATTGTGCAACCGCTTCCAGCTCAATTAACGCAAGATCCTTTTTACGTAATACCAGGCTCACGCGTCGGGTTTCAATATGGATAGGGTCGCCGAGCGGCGCCACGCGAACCACATTAAAAGATGAACCCGGCAGCATTCCGAGGGACAGCAGTTTCTGCCGATACGCCGGACTAATATCGCGGGAGAAACCAATGATTTTCCACGCACTATCAGGTGTGAATTGCATAGGACCTACTTGTGTATCGCCAACTGAAAAAGAGTTTTCCGTACGCGCCGAAGATGCGGCGCAAGGGACCGTAGCCAACGAAGAATAAAAAATATTCAATGCAAATAATGATAATGAGAATAGTTTTTATCATCAATACATATAATGCGGTCGATTGTTTTTTTAAACAGGAGATTGAGCTTTTGTTGATATTGAGCAAACTCTATTTTGTAACAGGCGTCGAAATAATAATAATTCTTAATGACCAAATGTTTAATTAAGGTTTCGATAGTTAACGAAATGAAAATAATAATCTCACCGTCCGCATTTCGCGCTTATTACGACGTTATAAGAAAATACTGATGCTTGTTTGCACAATATGGCGAATGCCGGAAGAAATGCGGCCCCTCGACAAAAGGGGCCGGAGAGTTTAGCGTTTTTTACCCATCGCCGCCGCCAGCGCGTCCATCATCGCGCTGTTGCCCGCAGGTTGCGTCTCACGACCGCGAGGTTTAGCAGCCTTCGCCGCCGGGCGGTTGCCCTGAGGGCGATCGTTCCCACCGCCGCGGCGCGCGTTGCTGTCGCCGGGCTGTTCGTCCAGACGCATCGTCAGCGCGATACGCTTGCGCGGCAGATCAACTTCCATCACTTTAACCTTCACGATATCCCCCGCTTTCACCACCGTATGCGGGTCTTCAACGAACTTGTTCGAAAGGGAAGAGATATGCACCAGGCCGTCCTGGTGAACGCCGATATCAACAAACGCGCCGAAGTTGGTGACGTTGGTCACCGCGCCTTCGAGGATCATCCCCGGCAGCAGGTCGTTCATCGTTTCTACGCCATCGGCAAACTGGGCGGTTTTAAACTCCGGGCGCGGGTCGCGGCCCGGTTTTTCCAGCTCTTTGATGATGTCGGTGACCGTCGGCACGCCGAATTTCTCATCAGTAAAATCAACGGCTTTCAGATGACGTAGCTCGCTGCTGTTGCCCATCAAATCTTTCAGCGCCTGCTGAGTCGCCGCCAGAATGCGCTCCACCACCGGGTACGCTTCCGGGTGCACGGTTGAGGCATCCAGCGGGTTATCGCCATGGTTGATACGCAGGAAGCCCGCGCACTGTTCAAAGGCCTTCGGCCCCAGACGGCTAACCTTCAGAAGCTGCTGGCGGTTCTGGAACTGACCGTTCTCATCGCGCCAGGAGACGATATTCTGCGCCATCATGCGGGTCAGGCCGGCAACGCGGGTGAGCAGCGGAACGGATGCGGTATTCAGATCGACGCCAACGGCGTTCACGCAGTCTTCCACCACCGCGTCCAGCTTACGCGCCAGCTGGGTCTGGCTGACGTCATGCTGATACTGGCCGACGCCGATGGATTTCGGGTCGATCTTCACCAGTTCGGCCAACGGGTCCTGGAGCCGGCGGGCGATAGAGACCGCGCCGCGCAGGGAAACGTCGAGGTCCGGGAACTCCTGCGCCGCCAGCTCGGAGGCGGAATACACGGATGCGCCCGCTTCGCTGACGATGACCTTCTGCGCGGTCACTTTCGGGAACTGCTTCTGGACGTCGAGGAAGAAGCGCTCGGTTTCACGCGAAGCGGTACCGTTGCCTATCGCTACCAGCTCAACGTTGTACTTTTCGCACAGTGCGGCAACCGCTACCGCCGCTTTGGCGGCCTGTCCGGTATGCGGGTAGATGGTATCGGTAGCCACCAGTTTGCCGGTGCCGTCAACGACGGCGACTTTTACGCCGGTGCGCAGGCCAGGATCGAGCCCCATGGTGGCGCGTAGTCCGGCCGGCGCGGCCATCAGCAGGTCGTGCAGGTTGCGGGCAAAGACGTTAATGGCTTCGTCTTCCGCGCGTTCGCGCACGGTGCCCATCAGCTCGGTTTCCAGGTGCATCAGCACCTTGATACGCCACGTCCAGCTCACTACGCCCTTACGCCAGCCGTCGGCCGGAGCGTTATTCAGGCGCAGGCCGAGATGGTCGATAATAATCTGCTCGCCGTGGCTCTCTTTCGGCGGCTCATCGAACTGCGGGTCAGCGTTCAAAGAGAGCTGCAGCACGCCTTCGTTACGGCCGCGGAACATCGCCAGCGCGCGGTGCGACGGCACGGTGGAGATCGGTTCATGGTGATCGAAGTAGTCGCGGAATTTCGCGCCTTCCTCTTCTTTGCCGCTAACGACGGTGGCCACCAGATGGGCGTTTTTCCACAGATAGTCGCGCACTTTCGCCAGCAGGCCCGCATCTTCAGCAAAGCGCTCCATCAGAATATAGCGCGCGCCATCGAGGGCAGCTTTGCTGTCCGCGATGCCTTTATCAGCGTCGATATATTTGGCAGCTTCGGTTTCCGGGTCATGAGAGGGCTCGTTCCACAGCAGCTCAGCCAGCGGCTCCAGCCCGGCCTCAATGGCGATCTGCCCGCGAGTGCGGCGCTTCGGCTTGTACGGCAGATAGAGGTCTTCGAGCTCGGTCTTACTCAGCGTCCCGTTGATGGCTTTTTCCAGCGCCTCGGTCAGCTTGCCCTGCTCGCCGATGGACTTCAGGATCGCCTGACGACGGTCTTCGAGTTCTCGCAGGTAACCCAGGCGGGTTTCCAGATTACGCAGCTGCGTGTCATCCAGACCGCCGGTGACTTCTTTACGATAGCGTGCGATAAACGGCACGGTATTCCCTTCATCAAGCAGGCGAACGGCAGCTTCTACCTGTTCAGCCCTGGCCTGAAGTTCACCCGCAATAATGCGGCAGAGCGAATCATTCATCATCGGTTTAATTCATCTTTAGGATCAAAAATCAGGGGGATAGTTATACGGACTGGCACGCTAAAATGCCAGCCGCGACCCAAGCCTCTCGGAATGTTCCGCACCTATTTAGCTTTGACGTATTCAATTTCGTTCACGTACCAGGCAGCCTCGCCCGCGGGCGTGTTAACGATAGCTAAATCGCCGACCTCTTTTTTCAGCAGCGCGCGCGCCATTGGCGAATCAATGGAGATGTAGTCATTGCGGCCAAAGATTTCATCGTAGCCGACAATCCGAAAGCGCTTCGTCTCGCCCGCATCGTTTTCAATCTCTACCCAGGCGCCGAAAAAGACCTTTCCTTCCTGCTGCGGCGAATAATCGACGATTTTCAGCTGTTCGAGGCATTTGGTCAGATAGCGCACCCGGCGGTCGATTTCACGCAGGCGCTTTTTATTGTACTGATAGTCGGCGTTTTCGCTGCGGTCGCCAAGGCTCGCCGCCCAGGTCACTTTTTTAGTGACTTCCGGACGTTCTTCGCGCCACAGGGTATCCATCTCTTTCTTCAGTTTTTCATACCCTTCACGGGTGATCAGCGGCGTTTTCATCGAAGGTTACGGCTCCTGATTACAAATCTTTGTGCAATGCTGCGCACAATTCGTCGCGCGTCATAATAGCAACAGGATAAATAATGCGTCTTATGCTTAAATGTATACTTAAGCTGCTGTTAAATATGCTTTGTAACAATTTAGCCTGGAATATATACCAGATTTCGCTGGTGGGCGACCCGGGCTTTTTTGAGAATACGTACTGACAATTGCAGTGAACCTTTGGGAGTATAAACAATGCAAGAGAATTATAAGATTCTGGTTGTCGATGACGATATGCGCCTGCGTGCGCTACTCGAACGTTATCTGACCGAGCAGGGCTTCCAGGTTCGTAGCGTGGCGAACGCTGAACAGATGGATCGCCTGCTGACCCGTGAATCCTTCCACCTGATGGTGCTGGATCTTATGCTGCCGGGCGAAGATGGCTTGTCCATTTGCCGCCGCCTGCGCAGTCAGAGCAACCCGATGCCGATCATCATGGTCACGGCGAAAGGGGAAGAAGTTGACCGAATCGTGGGCCTGGAAATCGGCGCCGACGACTATATCCCAAAACCGTTCAACCCGCGCGAGCTGCTGGCCCGTATCCGCGCCGTGCTTCGCCGTCAGGCCAACGAACTACCGGGCGCGCCCTCGCAGGAAGAGGCGGTTATCGCCTTTGGTAAATTCAAGCTGAACCTCGGCACCCGCGAAATGTTCCGTGAAGATGAACCCATGCCGCTGACCAGCGGTGAATTCGCGGTGCTAAAAGCGCTGGTGAGCCATCCGCGCGAACCGCTGTCCCGCGATAAGCTGATGAACCTCGCCCGCGGCCGTGAGTATTCAGCCATGGAGCGTTCCATCGACGTACAAATCTCACGCCTGCGCCGCATGGTGGAAGAAGATCCGGCGCATCCTCGCTATATCCAGACCGTATGGGGCCTGGGCTACGTTTTCGTCCCGGACGGCTCTAAGGCATGAAACGCGTGCGCTTTTCGCCGCGAAGCTCGTTTGCCCGTACCCTGCTACTGATCGTCACCCTGCTGTTCGCCAGCCTGGTGACGACCTATTTAGTGGTGCTGAATTTCGCGATCCTGCCCAGTCTCCAGCAGTTTAATAAGGTTCTGGCCTACGAAGTGCGTATGCTGATGACCGATAAACTGCAGCTGGAAGACGGCACCCAGCTGGTGGTTCCGCCGGCGTTTCGCCGCGAAATTTACCGCGAGCTGGGCATTTCGCTCTATTCCAACGAAGCGGCGGAAGACGCAGGCCTGCGCTGGGCGCAGCATTATGAATTCTTAAGCCAGCAGATGGCGCACCAGCTCGGCGGGCCGACCGAAGTGCGGGTTGAGGTCAACAAAAGCTCCCCCGTGGTGTGGTTAAAAACCTGGCTCTCCCCCAATATCTGGGTGCGCGTACCGCTGACCGAAATCCACCAGGGCGACTTCTCGCCGCTGTTCCGCTACACCCTGGCGATCATGCTGCTGGCGATTGGCGGCGCCTGGCTCTTTATTCGTATACAGAACCGACCGCTGGTCGATCTGGAGCACGCTGCGCTGCAGGTCGGGCGTGGGATTATCCCTCCGCCGCTGCGCGAATACGGCGCATCAGAGGTGCGTTCGGTGACACGTGCCTTTAACCATATGGCCGCAGGCGTTAAGCAACTGGCGGACGACCGTACGCTGCTGATGGCCGGGGTGAGCCACGATTTACGGACTCCGCTCACGCGTATCCGTCTGGCGACGGAAATGATGGGCGAAGAGGACGGCTACCTCGCCGAGTCGATTAATAAAGATATCGAAGAGTGCAACGCCATTATCGAGCAGTTTATCGACTATCTGCGCACCGGTCAGGAGATGCCGGTGGAGCTGGTGGACCTGAATGCGGTGCTGGGCGAAGTGATTGCGGCGGAGAGCGGCTATGAGCGGGAAATCGCTACCGATCTGCAGCCGGGAGAGATCCCGCTGCGCGTGCATCCGCTCTCCATCAAGCGCGCGCTGGCGAATATGGTGGTCAACGCCGCCCGCTACGGCAACGGCTGGATCAAGGTCAGCAGCGGCAGCGAAGGTAACCGGGCCTGGTTCCAGGTCGAAGACGATGGACCGGGAATCAAGCCGGAGCAGCGCGAACATCTGTTCCAGCCTTTCGTTCGCGGTGACAGCGCCCGAACGATTAGCGGAACCGGCCTTGGGCTGGCTATCGTTCAGCGCATCATCGATAACCATAACGGCAAGCTGGAACTTGGCTCCAGCGAACGCGGCGGATTATTAATTCGCGCCTGGCTGCCGGTGCCGATGCATCGCACCCTGCCGGCGGTAAAACCCACAAAAGAGAGCTAATTCCGCAATCATCAGCTGGCTGCGGGCCGGTAGCCCGGACAGGTGCGCCAGCACCGCCTCCGGGGAGTCGCTTCTCAGATAATACCAGCAGGAATTAAAACAGCACGGTACCGCAGCGGTAATCCAGGCGGATCTGCGGTAAACTATCGGTTATCTTGTTTAATTCCCGGAATCACCGCATCCATGCTCAGTTATCGCCACAGCTTTCACGCAGGCAACCACGCCGACGTTCTAAAACACACCGTTCAGAGCCTGATCATTGAATCGCTCAAAGAGAAAGAAAAACCGTTTCTCTATCTGGACACCCACGCCGGCGCTGGCCGCTATCAGCTGAGCAGCGAACATGCCGAGCGCACCGGTGAGTATCTCGAAGGTATCGCCCGCATCTGGCAGCAGGATGACCTGCCCGCCGAGCTGGAGCCGTATATCTCCGTGGTCCAGCACTTCAACCGTAGCGGCCAGCTGCGCTACTACCCCGGCTCTCCGCTGATTGCCCGCCAGCTGCTGCGCGAGCAGGATAGCCTGCAGATGACAGAACTGCATCCCAGCGATTTTCCGCTGCTGCGCGCGGAGTTCCAGAAAGACGACCGCGCCCGGGTTGAAAAAACCGATGGCTATCAGCAGCTGAAATCTAAGCTGCCGCCGGTATCTCGTCGTGGCCTGGTGCTAATCGACCCGCCTTATGAAATCAAAAGTGACTACCAGGCGGTGGTCACCGGAATTCATGAAGGCTACAAACGCTTTGCTACCGGCACCTACGCGCTGTGGTATCCGGTCGTACTGCGTGCGCAGATTAAGCGCATGATCAAAGAGTTAGAGGCCACCGGCATTCGCAAAATTCTGCAAATCGAGCTGGCGGTGCGTCCGGATAGCGACCAGCGCGGGATGACCGCCTCCGGGATGATCGTCATCAACCCGCCGTGGAAGCTGGAGCAGCAGATGAACAACGTTCTGCCCTGGCTACATAAAAAGCTGGTGCCGACCGGTATCGGCCATGCCACCGTCAGCTGGATCGTGCCTGAGTAACAATCACAGCAATCGGTGGAACCTGGTGATTTCAGGTATACAATCGCGCCAATCAGACATTAAGGATAAGACTCATGAGCAAGCATTATGACTATATCGCCATTGGCGGCGGCAGCGGCGGTATCGCCTCCATTAACCGTGCCGCTATGTACGGCCAAAAGTGTGCGCTGATTGAAGCCAAAGACCTGGGCGGCACCTGCGTGAACGTCGGCTGTGTACCGAAGAAAGTGATGTGGCATGCGGCGCAGATCCGTGAAGCCATCCATCTGTATGGCCCGGATTACGGTTTTGATACCACAATTAATCACTTCGACTGGGATAAGCTGGTCGCCAGCCGTAGCGCCTATATCGATCGTATCCACACCTCTTACGATAACGTGCTGGGCAAAAACAAGGTCGATGTCATTAAAGGCTTCGCCCGTTTTGTCGATGCGAAAACCGTCGAAGTTAACGGCGAGACGATAACCGCCGACCATATTCTGATCGCCACCGGCGGCCGTCCGAGCCATCCGAGCATTCCCGGCGTCGAGTACGGTATTGATTCCGATGGTTTCTTCGAACTGCCGGCGCTGCCGAAGCGCGTTGCGGTAGTCGGCGCGGGCTATATCGCCGTTGAGCTGGCGGGCGTGATTAACGGACTGGGCGCGGAGACCCATCTGTTCGTGCGTAAACACGCGCCGCTGCGTAGCTTCGATCCGCTGATCGTTGAAACGCTGGTTGAGGTGATGAACGCCGAAGGCCCGCAGCTGCATACCCATGCCATTCCGAAAGCGGTAGTGAAGAACGCCGACGGCAGCCTGACCCTGGAGCTGGAAGATGGCCGCAGCCAGACCGTGGACTGCCTGATTTGGGCGATCGGTCGCGAACCGGCAACCGATAACTTCAATCTCGCCGCTACCGGAGTGGAAACTAACGATAAAGGCTATATCGTCGTCGATAAATTCCAGAATACCAACGTTCCGGGTATTTACGCCGTCGGCGATAATACCGGTGCCGTCGAGCTGACTCCGGTCGCCGTTGCCGCCGGCCGCCGTCTCTCCGAGCGTCTGTTTAACAACAAGCCGGACGAACATCTGGACTACAGCAACATCCCGACCGTGGTATTCAGCCATCCGCCAATCGGTACCGTCGGTTTAACCGAGCCGCAGGCGCGCGAGCAGTACGGCGATGAGGCGGTAAAAGTGTATAAATCCTCTTTCACCGCCATGTATACCGCCGTCACTTCACACCGCCAGCCGTGCCGCATGAAGCTGGTCTGCGTCGGCCCGGAAGAGAAAATTGTCGGCATTCACGGTATCGGCTTCGGTATGGATGAAATGCTGCAGGGCTTCGCGGTGGCGCTGAAGATGGGCGCAACCAAGAAAGACTTCGACAATACCGTGGCGATCCACCCAACCGCAGCGGAAGAGTTTGTGACGATGCGGTAACACGCGCACCGTACTTGAAAAAGAAGCTCTCCGGAGCTTCTTTTTTTATCTTTACGCCACGCCGTTATTGCCGTGGCGCTTAAACGCCGGGCGCTGATTCAGCGCCATATACCAGCGCTCCACTTCGGCCATTTCCGGATGCGCGAACGGCGTCATTTTCCAGCGATGCACCGACAGTCCCAGGACGATATCCGCGAGCGTAAACTGGCTGCCGGCAACCCATGCCCCGGTTTGCTGAAGCTGCGCATTGAGGATCTGCACGCAGCGGGTCCAGGCGACAATGCTCTCTTTGATAGCCGTCGGTTCCTGAAAACGCGGGTCCTTGCGCACCAGTCCCATAAAGGCGTAGCGCCAGGCAGTATTGAATTCCGTTGCCTGCCAGTCCATCCAGCGCTCAACCTCGGCGGCAGCCTGCGGCGCCGTGGGGAGCAGGTCTTCCCGCCCGGCTTTGCGCGCCAGATAGCGGCAGATGCTGTTTGACTCCCACAGCACAAAATCGCCATCCAGCAGCACCGGGACCAGGCTATTCGGATTAAGGGCGCGAAACGCCGGAGTCTCGATGGACTGGAACCCGCTACCGTAATCCTCCTGCTGATATGCTATTCCCGCTTCTTCACAGGTCCACAGTACCTTACGCACGTTAATTGATGAGCGTTTGCCCAGTATTTTTATCATTGTCAGCAATTCCTCAATCAAAAGAGATGGTTGTTTCACAATACTGCATCGGCGGCTCATGTACAGCCGGATAATGTGTATAGTGGATTGCACGATTTTTCTCCAGAACAGGTTACCCGACATGTTGACCTCTTTTAACGTTTTAACTCCGGGCAATATCCGCTTTGGGCGCGGCCTTGCTCTAAGCGCGGCCCCCTGGCTCGCCGGGCGCTCGACAAAGATTCTGCTGATTCACGGCGCCACCCCGCAGCGCGCGGAGTGCTTGCTAAGCGAACTCCACGCGCTTCGGCTGCACGTCACCACACTCTCTATCGCCCATGAACCCTGCCTGCAGGATATTGAACGGGGCGTGAGTCTGGCACGGGAAAAAGGCGTCGGCGCCATCGTCAGCCTCGGCGGCGGCGCGGTCATTGATGCGGGCAAAGCCATTGCGGCGCTGGTTCCCGCGCAGGGGCCCGCGATCGAATACCTGGAAGTGGTGGGTAGCGGCCGCATATTAGAGGCCAATCCGCTGCCGTTCGTCGCCATTCCCACGACGGCCGGTACCGGCGCGGAAGTCACAAAGAACGCGGTGATTAACGTCCCCGAGCAGCAGCGCAAGGTCAGCCTGCGTGACGACCGCATGCTGCCGGACCTGGCGATTATCGACCCGTCCCTCACCGACAGCGCGCCGCGCGCGGTGACCTTAGCCTCCGGTCTCGACGCTATCACCCAGGTGATTGAGCCCTGGCTGTGCACCCGCGCGAATCCTTTTACCGACGCACTCTGTCGGGAGGCGATCCCGCGCGGTATGAAAGCGCTCAGAACGCTGATGGAACATGAGTGTCCGGATAGCCGCGATGAGATGGCGTGGGTCAGCCTGTGCGGCGGACTGGCGTTAGCCAATGCCGGACTCGGCGTGGTTCACGGCCTGGCAGGCCCGCTGGGAGGCCTGAGCAACGCTGCCCACGGCGCACTTTGCGGTAGTCTGCTCCCCTTCGGCCTGGCGCTCAACGAAGCACAAATTAGCGACGCACGCCTCCGCCAGCGTTTTGCGGATGTACGCCAGTGGCTGGCCGCTGGACTGGATTCCGATCCTGACAGCGCATGGGAGAGCCTGCGCGAATGGAGCCAGCGCGCCGGTCTGGGTAATCTGCGCGATCTCGGCGTCCCCCGCGAAGCGCTGGAGCCTGCGGCCCTCGCCGCCAGCAGCTCCTCATCCATGAAGGCTAACCCGGTCACGTTGACCAGCGAGCAACTGCTGGAGCTGCTGGAAGCCGCGTGGGAGTAATGGCTGAATAGCGGCAGCGCCCGGGAATTTAGATTTTGTTGCAAAACGAAATCTCCGAATTTTTCGACGCAATACGCAGCGGTTAAAACGGTTTTAATCCGGTAGATCAAAAAGTTAAAGCAAAAACTCCGAACCGATTGTTCCGAGGAAAGCGTGATCTACCGCACACTTCTCTTTTCGTTTCCCGCTGCGAATGTCTAAGCTTATTAGACAGGTCGGGCGTGCCCGGCATCCTCTACTGACGCAATCCGGAGGTCCGTACCCCTATGTTCAGCCAGAAATTACGCAACGTTGATGACGATGAGCTCAGGATCGACACCGATCCGTGCTACGAAGCCGATCCGTATGAGTTAAAGCTGGATGAAATGTTCGACGCCGAACCTGAACCGGAGATCATTGAAGGGCTGCCCGCCTCGGATGCCCTCACCCCTGCCGATCGTTATCTGGAGCTGTTCGCCCACGTCCAGAAATCGCGAATTTTCGCCGATAGTAAAACCTTCCCGGACTGCGCGCCGAAGCAGGATCCGCTGGATATCTTGATTCACTATCGTCGCATCAGGCGCACCCCCGGATTCGATTTACGCCAGTTTGTGGAAGATCATTTCTGGCTGCCGGAAAGCCGCGCCGAGGACTACGTCTCCGATCCCACGCGATCCCTTAAGGAGCATATTGATAATCTGTGGCCAATCCTCACCCGCGAGCCGCAGGATCATATTCCGTGGTCGTCGCTGCTGGCGCTGCCGCAGTCATATATTGTTCCCGGCGGGCGCTTTAGCGAAACCTACTACTGGGATTCCTACTTCACTATGCTGGGGCTGGCGGAAAGCGGCCGCGAAGACCTGCTGAAATGCATGGCCGATAATTTCGCGTGGATGATCGAAATCTATGGCCATATTCCTAACGGCAACCGCACCTACTATCTCAGCCGCTCGCAGCCGCCGGTCTTTGCCCTGATGGTCGAACTGTTTGAAGAAGATGGCGTCCGCGGCGCTAAACGGTACCTTGACCACCTGCAAATGGAGTACAGCTTCTGGATGGACGGCGCGGAATCGCTGATCCCCAATCAGGCGTATCGTCACGTGGTGCGTATGCCGGACGGCTCTTTGCTGAACCGCTACTGGGACGATCGCGACACGCCGCGCGATGAGTCGTGGCGGGAAGATGTTGAAACGGCGAAGCGCTCCGGGCGCCCGCCGAATGAAGTTTATCGCGACCTGCGCGCGGGGGCGGAGTCCGGCTGGGATTACTCCAGCCGCTGGCTGCGCGATATCACCCGACTGGCAAGCATCCGCACTACCCAGTTTATCCCCATTGATCTGAACGCCTTGCTGTTCAAGCTGGAGAATACCATCGCCAACCTCTCCGGCCTGAAGGGCGACCGGGAAACCGAGGCCGCTTTCCGCCAGAAGGCCAGCGACCGTCGGGCGGCGGTGACCCGCTATCTGTGGGATGACGAAAGCGGTTGTTTCCGCGATTATGACTGGCGCCGCGAGCAGCTGGCGCTGTTTTCCGCCGCCAGCATCGTCGCGCTCTATGTCGGTATGGCGACCCACGATCAGGCCGACAGGCTTGCCGATGCGGTACGCGCCCGCCTGCTTACCCCCGGCGGTATTATGGCAACCGAATATCAAAGCGGTGAACAGTGGGATAAGCCCAACGGCTGGGCGCCGCTGCAGTGGATGGCGGTACAGGGTTTTAAAATGTACGGTCAGGATCCGCTCGGCGATGAGATAGCCCACAGCTGGCTGCAAACGGTGAATCATTTCTATAAACAGCACTTTAAGTTGATTGAAAAGTACCACATCGCCAGCGCCACTCCTCACGAAGGCGGAGGGGGTGAGTACCCGCTTCAGGACGGCTTCGGCTGGACCAATGGCGTGGTGCGCCGGCTTATTGGTCTGTACGGCGAACCGTTGTAACGGCAGACTGTTCCGGCAGTCGATGTCCTGCTATGTTCATGGCATCGACTTTTGCCGGAACCCTGCTATGCCAGAACTGATGACCCCACGTCTGCGCTGTTCCCCGCTGCAGCTTGACGACTGGCCTTTTTTCCTCGCCCTCCAGCAGGATCCCCAGGTGATGCTTTACGTCGCGGATCCTCGCCCGGTCGCCGACATTCGTGAGGCTTTTGATTCGCGGCTTCCCTTATGGTCCCCGGGCGCGGCCCACTGGCTGTGTCTGGTCGTGCGCGATCGCTTCACCCATGCTCCCCTTGGCCTCACCGGCTACCAGCATCACGCTGGCGATAGCGCTGAAGTGGGTTTTCTGTTCGCTCCCCACGCGCAGGGGAAGGGATACGCCAGTGAATCGCTGCGCGCGCTGTGCGAGTACGCGTTGACTACGGGCGGTATCCGGCGGCTGACGGCGACCGTCACCGCGGGCAATCTGGCGTCAAAAAATCTGCTGCTAAAGGTTGGTTTTCATCAGGAAGGCGAGCTGCGTGAATGCTACTGGCTCAACGGTCGCTGGCACAACGATTGGCTTTTCGGCCTGCTGCGCCGCGAGCATAACCAGCCTGGGCCATCTGGCGAATAGGGCGCGGTTAACTTTTCCTCTACACTGCGGGCCAGCCAAAGAGGAAGAGAACATGTCCCCCATAACACTGTCGCTAAGCCCGCAGGGCCTGGACTTTATTAAACGAACTCAGGGATTAGCACTCGCCCCCTATCGGGACGAGAGCGGCCTGCGCGTGATTGGCTATGGCCACGTTCTCAACGATTATGAAACGTTCAACCACTTCACGCGCGAGATCGCGGAGACCTTGCTTACCGTCGACCTGGTGCAATGCCAGCGCCAGCTTAAGCGCAACCTGCGGGTGAGGCTTAACCCATCGCAGTATGATGCGCTGGTCTCTTTAGCCTTTAGCTGCGGCCCGGCGTCTCCGGAGTTTGATATTGTTTTAACTCACCTCAACCATCAGCGGTTCGCTGAGGCGCTGACCGCCTGGGAAAATATTCGCAGCGGCCACGAACAGCGGCGTGAAGAGTGCGCAAGATTCAAGGCGACAACCGATTAAGTTTCGCTGACGCCATTAAACACCATCGCCGCCTGGGTACGATTCTTCACATCCAGTCGGCGATACAGCGACTCCAGATGCGCCTTGACCGTGCCCGCGCTAATATTTAAGGCGCGGCTAATCTCTTTATTGGAATCCCCCGCCGCCAGCAGCTGTAAAATCTCGCGCTGACGCTGGCTTAAATGAACCAATTTATTATCCCGCGCTTCCGCCGTCATTAGCCAATCGCCCGGCAAACAGAGCAGGCCATGCATGATGCTGTTGATCGCCTGGGCGAATGTTTGCAGGCTTTCCCTGCGTTGAATGATCCCGCGCACATTCCAGGAAAGCGCGCGCTGTAGCCAGCTTTTATTATCGTCGGACACGATCAGCAGCACCTGAGTCGCCGGGAAGCGGAGCTGCTTTTCCTGCAGTAGCCAGCAGCAAAACTCGCTGTGCATATCGCCATCCAGAATGAGCAGTGCTTCAGGATTCGCCGTTAGCTTCTGCCAGAGCTGATCCGCCTGACAGGTGCCAAAAATATCAAGTTCAGGAATGTGTTGCTGGAGGCCAATTTTCATTCCGTGAATAAATATCGACTGCCTGTCAAACATGATTACCTGCATGGATTTATCTCCAACAAAGAAATGCCCGATTAAAAGAGGGGGAAGGGTAATATCAGCAAGATAAAATAAGAACTCGCTGTTTGGCCTGGGGCATTTTACCGATAGGGAGGATTATCTAAACATCATAACAATGAATAGTTACAGGCCTTATTCACGCCATTACTTATTCACAATATTTATTACATTTAAATTAAGGAAATCCTTAATGAACCAGGCAGGTAAAAATAAATATAATATTATTTTTCTATTTTAAACGAACCCGCAAACGCAGGCGATGGCAAAGCGGGGAAAGTGTGTTACGGAGTAAGAAAGCGCATGAAATGCGTATACCCCTTCATGATCCATGAAGGGGCTCGGGATTACAAAAACATTCCGCCAGAGACCTCAACGCGCTGGGCGTTCATCCAGCGCAGATCGTCGCTGAGTAGCGCGGCGATAGCATCGCCTATATCATCCGGCTGCCCCACTCTTCCCAGCGCCGTTTGCCCGGCGATATGCTGATTCACCTGCGGGTTATCGCGTACCACGCCGCCGCCAAAATCGGTTTCAATGGCGCCAGGAGCAATGATATTGACCGAAATTCCGCGTTCCCCAAGCTCCTTCGCCTGATAGCGCGTCAGTACCTCCATCGCGCCTTTCATCGCGGCATAGGCCGCATAACCCGGCAGAGCAAAACGCGCCAGTCCGCTGGAAACGTTGAGGATGCGTCCCCCGTCCTGCAATAGCGGTAACAGACGCTGGGTAAGGAAGAACGGTCCCTTAAACTGGATGTTCATTAATTCATCAAACTGCGCTTCGCTGGTTTCGGCAAAAGCGACGTTCAGGCCAATACCGGCATTGTTTAATAAATAGTCGAATGTCTCCCGCTGCCAGCGTTGTTGAAGCACTTCCCCAACCTTGTGTGCAAAACCATCAAAACTGGTGATATCACCGACGTTTAACGGTAATGCTGCGGCTTTTACGCCTTTTTTCTCAATTTCAGCTACCACGTCAAGCGCCGCCTGCGGGTTGCTATGCCAGGTCAGAATAATATCGGTTCCCTTCTCCGCCAGCTTCAGGGCGGCGTTTTTCCCCAGCCCGCGGCTGCCGCCGGTCACCAAAGCGATACGTTGTGTCATCAGAAAACCCCTTTTCGGTTGCGTTTGCCTCGTTAAAGAGCTTATTAGCTGCTATAAAAACAATAAATACTGAAAATTACGCTTTACTGTTTCATTAAGAGCAACAAAAGGTCTGCGGAATGGATAAAATTCACGCAATGCAGCTGTTCATCAGAGTAGCGGAGCTGGAGAGTTTTTCCCGCGCTGCGGATACGCTTGGCCTGCCTAAAGGGAGCGTTTCGCGCCAGATTCAGGCACTGGAAAACCATCTTGGCGTTCGTCTGCTGCATCGCACCACCCGCCGGGTGCAGCTGACTCAGGATGGTATGGTCTACTACGAACGCGCCAGAGACCTGCTCAGCAATCTCGATGAGCTGGACGGGATGTTTCAGCTCGATCCCTCCAGCATTAGCGGACGCCTGCGGGTCGATATGCCGGTCGCCGTGGCGAAAAAACTGGTTATTCCGCAACTGCCGGCATTTCTGCAGCAGTATCCCGGCATCGAACTGGAGCTCAGCAGCAGCGACAGGTTGGTTGACGTAATCCGCGAGGGTTTTGATTGTGTGATACGCGTCGGTACGCTGAAAGATTCCGGGCTGATTGCGCGACCGCTGGGCAAGCTCACGCAAATCAACTGCGCCAGTCCTCAATATCTCACCCGCTTTGGCTACCCGCAGTCGCTGGACGATCTCGCCGATCATGCGCTGATCCACTACGCCAGCAATCTGGGCGTGCGCCCGCTGGGCTTCGAAGTGGTTAGCGATGGTGCCGTCCGCTGGGTCAAAACCGGTGGCGTTCTGACGGTTAACAGCACCGAAACTTATCAAGCCTCGTGCCTGGCGGGGCTGGGGATTATTCAGGTACCCCGGGTGGGCGTTCGTGAAATGCTGCGCACCGGGGAGCTGATAGAAATTCTGCCCCACTACCGCGCCGAGCCGCTGCCGGTTTCGCTCATTTATCCGCACCGGCGCAACCTTTCACGTCGGGTACATCTGTTTATGGAGTGGCTGGGCGGGCTCATGAAAAGCTATGTTGATGAGTCCGCATGATGAAAAATCCGTATTTGTGGGAGTAGCGGTATTTTATGTCGGGTAGCGGCTAACGCCTTACCCTGGATAAATATAGATAACTATCAGTGAATTATGAATTTTCCGCGGCCCTGCGCAAACAAAACGCCGGCGAGCGATTAGCGCAGAACAGGCAGCAAACAGGAACGTATTCATGCCTCCGATGCCCCCGGCACGCCTTATCCGTGATTTTACGTATATAATTTTGATGAATATCGCTGTAAAAAAGGAAGAAATAATTTATGACGCCGGAAAACGACGCCCAACGACCAGCCCAGGATCCGGACCAGCAGCCGGATGAAAATAAAAGCGCCCTGGCTGCGATAAATGACTCCACCGTGGCGAAAAAAGCCAACCAGGCGCTAAAAAGCGTCACCGGAACGGCGGAAAAAGTCCAGCGTAACCCCATTATTGCGCACCTCATCCGCGCCGCAGAGCGTTTCAACGACAGGCTGGGCAATCAGTTTGGCGCGGCGATCACCTACTTCTCATTTTTATCGATGATCCCGATTCTGATGGTCTCTTTTGCGGCAGCCGGTTTTGTTCTGGCCTCGCATCCTACGCTGCTACAGGACATCTTCGATAAAATCCTGCTTAACGTCAGCGACCCGACGCTCGCGGCAACGCTGAAAAATACCATCAATACCGCCGTACAGCAGCGCACCACCGTCGGCATCGTCGGTCTGCTGGTGGCGCTCTATTCCGGCATTAACTGGATGGGCAACCTGCGTGAGGCGATTCGCGCCCAGTCCCGCGACGTCTGGGAGCGTACGCCGCAGGATCAGGAAAAAATTTGGGTGAAGTACTTTCGCGACTTTATCTCGCTAATCGGCCTGCTGGTGGCGCTGGTGATCACCTTGTCAATCACCTCCATCGCCGGGTCGGCTCAGCAGATGATTATCTCGGCGCTCTATCTGGACTACATCGAGTGGCTGAAACCGGCGTGGCGGCTTATTGGCCTGGCCATTTCCATCTTCGCCAACTATCTGCTCTTTTTCTGGATTTTCTGGCGACTCCCGCGCCACCGCCCGCGCCGTAGGGCGCTGATTCGCGGCACCCTGATTGCGGCGGTCGGCTTTGAGATAATCAAGATCGTCATGACCTGGACGCTACCGTCGCTGGTCAAGTCGCCGTCCGGGGCGGCATTCGGCTCGGTGCTGGGAATCATGGCCTTCTTCTATTTCTTCGCCCGCCTGACGCTTTTCTGCGCCGCGTGGATTGCGACCGCCGAGTATAAAGACGACCGCCGGATGCCGGGCAAAGCCCACGACTAAACCATCACTGGGCTGAATAAAAGACGCAAAATTCAGCCCAACCTGGCATTTCAGCAGATAAATCCAATATGTAACTTTTATTTAACCTAAACCTGGTTTTATCAACCATTATTTGAATTGTGTGAAGCATTTCATAGAACTTATTTTTCTGGCACAGAAATTATTCACTTTTTGCCTGTTTTTTAGCCTCCCCGTCCCCTTGTTACAGATTGAAATGTCCCCAAGGCTGTGGCTATATGGCCTTTCGTTCGCAAAAAATAAGAAAGATCTATGCAAGCCACAGCCACAACACTCGACAATGCTCAGGAAACCGTTCCGGTTAACTCACGCAACAAGGTCGTCGTCGCTTCGCTCATTGGCACCGCCATCGAGTTCTTCGACTTCTATATCTATGCCACCGCGGCGGTCATTGTATTTCCGCATATTTTCTTCCCGCAGGGCGATCCCGCCGCCGCGACGCTACAATCGCTGGCGACCTTCGCCATCGCGTTTATTGCCCGCCCTATCGGTTCTGCGGTATTCGGCCATTTCGGCGACCGCGTAGGCCGTAAAGCGACCCTCGTGGCCTCGCTGCTGACGATGGGGATCTCAACCGTAGTTATCGGCCTGCTGCCCGGCTATGAAACCATTGGCATTATGGCGCCGGTGCTGCTGGCGCTGGCCCGCTTTGGCCAGGGGCTGGGCCTTGGCGGCGAATGGGGCGGCGCGGCGCTGCTGGCGACGGAAAACGCCCCGCCGCGCAAGCGCGCGCTGTATGGCTCATTCCCACAGCTGGGCGCGCCTATCGGCTTCTTCTTCGCTAACGGCACATTCCTGCTGCTCTCCTGGCTGCTGACCGACCAGCAGTTTATGGAATGGGGCTGGCGTATGCCGTTTATCTTCTCCGCCGTGCTGGTCATTATCGGCCTGTACGTCCGCGTTTCGCTGCACGAGTCGCCGGTGTTCGCAAAGGTAGCCGCCGCGAAGAAACAGGTCAAAATCCCGCTGGGCACCCTGCTGACAAAACACGTACGCGTCACCGTTCTCGGCACCTTTATCATGCTGGCGACCTACACGCTGTTTTACATCATGACCGTCTACTCCATGACCTTCAGTACCGCCGCCGCGCCGATTGGTCTCGGCTTGCCGCGCAACGAAGTGCTGTGGATGCTGATGATGGCGGTCATTGGTTTTGGCGTGATGGTGCCGGTGGCGGGCCTGCTGGCGGATGCCTTTGGCCGTCGTAAGAGCATGGTCGTGATCACGACTCTCATCATCCTCTTCGCGCTGTTTGCCTTTAAACCGCTGCTCGGCTCCGGCAATCCGCTGCTGGTCTTTGCCTTCCTGCTGATTGGCCTGAGCCTGATGGGGCTGACCTTTGGCCCTATGGGCGCGCTGCTGCCGGAGCTATTCCCGACCGAAGTTCGCTACACCGGCGCCTCGTTCTCCTACAACGTCTCGTCGATCCTCGGGGCGTCCGTAGCGCCGTATATCGCCGCATGGCTGCAGGGCAACTACGGTCTGCCCGCGGTTGGGCTCTACCTCGCCGCCATGGCGGCGCTGACGATGATCGCGCTGCTGCTGACTCACGAAACGCGTCATCAATCGCTGTAGCTCTCCGTCCACTCCCCCGGCCATCCGGCCAGGGGAGTCTTCTTCCCGACTATTTTTTCATCTGCGACAAGATTGCCCGACACTGGTTCGCCTCGCCTTCGGCAGGTGATATCAGCGCCAGCAGCGCTGCTGCCGGCGTCACCAGCGTCGCCAGCGCTGCCGCTACCGCGCCGCGGGCAATCAGCGGCCCCGCCTTCACGCCCGCATTCGGCGACTTAAAGCTGCCGCGAACGTACAGTGGGGAGCGCAGGGTGATAATACGAAAGCCCTTACTCTCCGGATCGATAGTGAGGTCCAGCTGCTCCGACGCAAAGCTGGCGGTCCCGGTCACGTTGATCAGCGCGTTTTCGGTATCAAACGCGAACACCTGCGGCCGGGCGACGCCGTTGACCACGTCGATATTCGCCGCCGCGCAGTTCACCCGCACCTCATCATCGCCAAAGATCTGGCCGATAATAAAGTTACCGACGTTCAGGCCGAGGATCTCCATCAGGTTACGGCTAATCAGCCCGTCGTTCATCAGCAGCTTCAGGTTACCGTTACTGTTGCCCAGCAGCGCGGCGACGGAGTTACCGGTGCCGCGAAGCTCAACATCGCCGTTCATTTCGCCGAGCGTTTTCTGCATCATCTCCACGTTTGGCATCAGCGCTTTCAGCTTCAGGCGGCGCGCCTGCAGGTTGGCCGTCCCCTGCAGCGGTTTTTTATCCCCTTCAAGATGAATGCTGCCGGCGAGGGTACCGTTAGCCAGCCCCAGACGCAGCGGCTGCAGGCGCAGGTCGCCCCGCTGCAGGATGATGTGCGTAGAAAGGTCGCTGATGGGTAGCGTGCTGCCGTGCTCAATCCGCCGTCCTTTGAAGCGCACATCGGCATCCATTACCTGCCACTTGTCGGTTTCAAAGCGGTCATACGGCAACACTTTTCCGGCTGGCTGCGGAGAAGCTTCACCTTTACGCCGTTCAGTCTGGCTGCCTTTGCCGCCGGAATCGACGCCAATCAGCGGCCCCAGATCCGCCAGCCGTAGCTGCCTGGACTCCAGATCGCCCTCCAGCTTAGGCCGGGGTTTACCGGTGGTGTAGATCAGCGACCCGTGGATATCGCTCTCGCCAATACGGCCATTGAAATCCTGATAGGCGAAGCGTGAACCGTTTTTCTCCTTAAAGGTGGCGCGCAGATGGCCGTCAGTAGAGAAAGTCGGCGTATCCGGCAGCAATACGCCGGTCAGATCGTAGAGATCGCCCAGCGAATCACCGGAAAACTTGAGGCGCAGATCGACGCCGCCGAGATTGAGCGGATCGCTGACCGTGCCGGTAAAAGCGACCCGGGTATTGCCGGAACGAAAATCCCCCTGCAGCGGGAACGGCGTCCCTTCGCTGCGCAGCGCCAGCATGCCGCCGATTTTGCCGTTACCGGAGAGCGGCTGCCCGTTGTAGCTCCCTTTCGCCTGCAGGCCGAAGACGTAATCGCCCACTTTCTGCGACGCTCCTTTCCCTTTTTCGCCGGTCACTTCACTAAACGCCAGCGGTTTACCGAGCGGATCAACCACGATCGTCACGTCGGCGCGCGATACCTTGTCATCGATAGCAATCTTGCCGCGATCGAAAAGAATATTGTCGAGTCGGAAAGACCAGCTGGAAGGCGCCGCATCTTTCTCAGACGCTCCCGCCGAAGCCAGGTCGAAAGTCCAGTTGTTGGTCTTCTCCGACAGTCGAATCAATCGCGCGTCCGGCTGTTCAAGCTTAATCCACGGTAGATAGACCGTTTTGCTGAGCAGCGCCAGCGGGGCGAGGGTCGCCTCAACGCGCGGCAGGTGAACCATGGTGACCTGCGGGATGTCAGGCGGGTTGCCGAGGATAATATCTTCGGCATGCACGTGCGGCCAGGGTATCCAGCTTCGCCAGCCTCTTTCGCCGGGCTGGCGCTCCCACACGACGCCCAGATCGCCGCGAATCGCAAACGGACGGTTCAGCTCGGCCGACACTTTCTGATTAATCGTCGGCTTCAGGCGATTCCAGTCAAAGGTCGCCACTACAATAAAAAACAGAACGATCAGTACGACTATCGTTCCGAGGATAATAGCCACGGTTTTACGGGTTCTGGTCATCCCTTCTGCACTCCTTTTGCGTCTCGTCAGTCATGAATATAGTTGAGAAACGTCAGGTGCTCTGCCAAATGCGCTTTTCGTCACATAATCCGCGTCAGGTCAAAAAAATAATGGAACGTTGTTTTAATATCATTGACCATAAAAGCGGCCCAGCGCACACTAGGGTTAATATTGATTTAATTTCAGGTCATCACTATGTCTAAGAAAATTGCCGTCATTGGCGAATGCATGATTGAGCTGTCAGAGAAAGGCGCGGCGGTAAATCGCGGCTTTGGCGGCGACACCTTAAACACTTCCGTCTACATTGCCCGCCAGACCGACGCCAGCGAGCTGGGCGTACACTATGTTACCGCCCTGGGCACGGACACCTTCAGCCAGCAGATGCTCGAATCCTGGCAGAGTGAGAATGTCCAGACGGACCTGATTCAGCGCATGGCCGACCGTTTACCGGGCCTCTACTACATCGAAACTGACGATACCGGCGAGCGTACGTTTTACTACTGGCGTAATGAAGCCGCAGCGAAGTTCTGGCTGGAGAGCGAGCAGTCTGCGGCCATCTGCGAAGAGCTGGCGACCTATGATTATCTTTACCTCAGCGGCATCAGCCTGGCAATCCTGAGCCCGACAAGCCGCGAGAAGCTGCTGACCCTGCTGCGGGAATGCCGGGCAAACGGCGGTAAAGTTATCTTTGATAACAACTATCGTCCGCGCCTGTGGAGCAGTAAAGAAGAGACGCAGCAGGTTTACCAGCAGATGCTGGCCTGCACCGACATTGCGTTCCTGACCCTTGATGACGAAGACGCGCTGTGGGGCGAGAAGCCAGTGGCAGAGGTGATTGCCCGCACTCACGCCGCTGGCGTTGAAGAAGTGGTGGTGAAGCGCGGCGCCGACTCCTGCCTGGTAGCGATTGCCGGACAGCCGCAGCTGGAAGTCCCGGCCGTTAAGCTGGCAAAAGAGAAAGTCGTTGATACCACGGCAGCGGGCGATTCATTCAGCGCCGGCTATCTGGCCGTGCGCCTGACCGGCGGCGATGCCGAATCGGCGGCAAAACGCGGCCACCTGACCGCCAGCACGGTGATTCAGTATCACGGTGCGATTATCCCGCGCGAGGCGATGCCGCAGTAATTTCGATGGAGTTACGCCCGCCGGCGAGAATCCCGGCTTGCGCTGCGCTTAGCCGGGCTACGGGTTTACCGCCATCTGCGGGTCGGTAGCCCGGAGAAGGCGCGCCAGCGCCGCCTCCGGGAAAATCACCGGGCCAATCCCGAGCAATAGTTAAAACAGATAAGCCATAAACCTCACCGGATAGCCACGCTATCCGGTTTTGCTTTACTGCGCAGGCGGGATATCCGTCGCTTCGCTACGTCCTTGCGCAACATCACCGGCGCTGTTCGACGCCGCGGCGGCCGCTGGCGCTGGCGCCATCAGCTTTTCCCACGTCGCCTGCAGGTCCTTCATGTTGTACTCCGGTTCGCCCTGCGGCTGCTGCAACACCAGCGCCATATCCTGCGAAAGCTGCTGACGCAGGTACTGATTCAGCATGTCAACCGTCAGCGAATTGAGGAACTCCTGACGCAGCTTCTGATACTGCTCGGGAGCGATATCCACCACCTGATTTTGCAACGAACGCATCCGCTGGCTAATCAGAAGATAGGTATCCGTACGGGCATAGGTGGCAAACAGCTTCTGCAGTTCAAGGTTTTTCTGCGCAATCAGGGCATCAAACTCATCCTGCGGCAGACCGTTATCGCGCACTTTCGCCAGCTCGCGCGCCACGGTCGTTAAGTTGGCGTTCAGCCGCTCGCCCGGCGATTCGATATTGATCGCGCACTGGGCGCGCTGGTAAAGCACGCGGCAGTCAAAGCCCAGGCCGATATCCTTGATGTTACTTTTGCTCAGATTCTGCTGAACGTGCCAGAACAGCGCTTCTCTGGCGAGGTCATCTCGCCAGTAGCGCTGCAGCGCGACCGAGTCGCGAATCGGCTGCCACGGCGCATCCCACATCAGCGACAGCTTATCCTGGCGCACTGCATCGGTCATGATGCTGACCGGCGTCGTCGGCAGCGGCGACAGGGTAGGAACCGCCACCGGCGTTTCGCGCTTGCCCTTCAGGCCGCCGAAAGTTTTGTTAATTTGCTCCGCGACGCTGCGGCTATCGACGTTGCCGACCACAATCAGGGTCATGGCATCCGGCGTGTACCACTTGTGGTAATAGTCTTTAAGCTGAGCAATATCCACCGGCTGCTTCAGCGGCGCCGCCGGATCATGCCCCAGCATGGTGGAGCCTTTCAGCCGATAACGCCACCAGCCCTCTTTAGTATCCGCAGGCCAGGTGACCACCATATCTTCGCCCTGCAGCGCATGGTTGACCGCTTCCGGAGTGATCGACATTTTACCGCTGGCGCTCGCCAGCCAGCTCAGCGCCTCTTTCAGCAGGTCGTTACGGTTATTCGGTAAGCTCAGGTTAAACAAACTGTAGTCATAAGAGACGATGGCGGGCGGCAGAGGACGTTTCGGGTCAATACTCTGCTGCCATAGCGAACGGGCCTGCATGGTCGGGAGGCCACCGTTTTGCGTCAGCGCGAGGCGCGGGATAAAGTGGCTAAAGCCGCTCTGCTGAGTGCTTTCGCTCAGCGAGCCAATATTCACGGACAGGCGAACTTCGATACGATCGCTGGGACGCTGCGGGGTGGCTAAAACCTGCCACTGAAACCCGTTTGCCAGTGTGCCCTGTTGCCAGGCCGGGTCCGGCTGGAGCGCTTCTGCCTGCACATAACCGACCGTCGCCAACATCAGCAAACCACCGGTTAAGAGTCGAATTTTTGTGCCCTGCATGTGAACCCCTGATGAACAATCCTGGTTACAACAGCGGCCCACGGGAGGGCCGCCGAAAAAATGGTGAGTTAAGTACGTCGGTTAGACCACACGGAGACGAAAATGTCGCATGTTGACGTGAAATAATCATAAGGGTCACCGCCGCGCATGCGGCAGCGACCCCTAATTATGCGCAGGAGCCCATAGTCCAGCAAGGGACTATGGACCTAACAGATGGATTTATGAGGATAATTCGTGCGATTTGTCTACCGGCGTACGGTTATTCAGCACATTATCGAGCTGCTGTGAGTCCAGCTCTTTAACCCATTTCGCGACCACAATAGTCGCTACGCCGTTACCCACCAGGTTGGTCAGCGCGCGCGCCTCGGACATAAAGCGGTCAATGCCAAGGATTAACGCCAGGCCAGCGACCGGCAAATGACCGACGGCGGAGATGGTCGCCGCCAGGACGATAAAGCCGCTGCCCGTCACGCCCGCCGCGCCTTTCGAGGAGAGCAGCAGCACCACCAGCAGGGTAATCTGATGGAAAATATCCATATGGCTGTTTGTCGCCTGGGCGATAAACACCGCCGCCATCGTCAGGTATATTGAGGTGCCATCGAGGTTAAAGGAGTACCCCGTCGGGATCACCAGCCCCACCACCGATTTACGGCAGCCCAGCTTCTCCATCTTATCAAGCATCCGCGGCAGCGCCGACTCGGACGAAGAGGTTCCCAGGACGATCAGCAGCTCTTCGCGGATATAGCGGATGAACTTAAAGATGCTGAAGCCGGTGGCTTTGGCGATCGAGCCCAGTACCACCACGACAAACAGGATACAGGTGATGTAGAAGCAGACGATCAGCTGACCAAGCTGCACCAGCGTACCGACGCCGTATTTCCCGATAGTAAAGGCCATGGCGCCGAATGCGCCAATCGGCGCCAGGCGCATGATCATATTGATGATGCCGAATATAACCTGCGAGAAGCTTTCGATAACGTTAAAAATCAGCTGGCCTTTGCTGCCCAGACGATGCAGCGCAAAACCGAACAGCACGGCAAACATCAGCACCTGCAGAATGTTGCCGCTGGCAAACGCGCCAATCACGCTGCCGGGGATAATATCGAGCAGGAACGCCACGATACCCTGATCTTTCGCCTGTTCGGCATAAACCGCCACGGCCTTCGCATCAAGGGTGGCCGGGTCAACGTTCATACCCGCGCCGGGCTGCACCACGTTAACAATGATCAGACCGATGATCAGCGCGATGGTGCTCACGACTTCAAAATAGAGCAGCGCCACCGCCCCGGTGCGGCCGACGGCCTTCATGCTCTCCATCCCGGCAATCCCCGTCACAACGGTACAGAAGATAACCGGGGCAATAATCATTTTAATCAGCTTAACGAAGGCATCGCCGAGGGGTTTCATCTGCGCACCCAGCTCCGGGTAAAAATGGCCCAGCAGAATACCGATCGCTATGGCCGATAAAACCTGGACATAGAGGCTTTTAAAGAAAGAGATTTTCATAGGGTGTCCTTTGGATATAACCACAGACTGTGAGGGGGTATTGCGTCTGTGGCTTAAAAATAACACCCATGAAACATTTCAGAAATAACGAGTGATGAAATTGCAATGCAATTGTTAATTTATTTGAACTGACTCGCATAAGCTAACAATGTTGTTACAAACTTGCATCCTCAACAACAGCCGGTAAAAAGCGGGCCTTAAAAGCCTCAGGCGGCATGGCGCAGCCAAAAAGATAACCTTGCACCGTCTCGACACCCGCCTCCTGCAGCCAGCGATACTGCTTATCGGTTTCAACGCCCTCCGCGACGATGTGCAGATTCAGCCCCCGCGCCAGCTGGATAATCGCGGGCACCATGCTGATGTCATCAGGTAGCATATCGATAAAGACTTTATCGATTTTCAGGATATCCACCGGCAGCGATTTAATATGCTGCAGTTGACGCAGCCCGGCGTAGCCCATACCAAAGTCGTCCAGCGCGATCCGCACGCCCGCTTCACGCAGCGGACGCAGCAGGGAAATTATGGCCTGCGGGTCGTCTATTCGACGGCTTTCGGTGACTTCGAGGATCAGCGTGCCCGGCGCGATACGATAGCGCGCGAGCAGCGCCAGCATCTCCGCGCCGCGATCGTGATGCAGCAGCTGTAGCTGCGACACGTTGACCGATAGCGGCAACATGATCCCCTGATTTTGCCAGGCGGCAAGCTGTCGGCAGGCCTCTTCCATCACCCAGTAGCCGACCGGGACGATCAGCCCGCAGGCTTCGATACGCTCAATCAGATCGCCAGGCAGCGACCAGCTCCCGTCAGCCTGACGCTGACGCAGCAGCGCTTCTGCACCGCAGACCTCGCCGCTGATAGTATCCACCTGCGGCTGCAGCCAGATGGCAAACTGCTGATTATCAAGCGCCGTTAAAATATCGTGCTCTTCCATCAGGCGGCGCTGCGCTTTTTCCATCTGTTCCGGATCGAAGAACTCAATCTGATTTTTACCTTTACGCCGCGCGGTAACGGCGGCGGAAAACGCCCGGCGATAGAGCTGTTCGCCGTTAATTTCGCCGTTAAACATCGCAATGCCGACGCTGGCGCAGGGGCGCAGCTGGATGCCGTGCAGGGGTAAACGTTCGCTTAAGACAGTAAGTACTTGCTTACTTAACGTCACCGCCTGCCAGGGCTCGGTAATTCCGTGGGCCAGAATCGCAAAGTCGTAGCCGCTCACCTGGGCCAGGACCATCTGCGTCGGGATAACCGCCCGCAGTTTTTCAACGAGCGTCAACAGCAGCATTTCGCGCTGCGTCTCTTTGAGTACGCCAGCGGTATCCTGCAGCGTTTCGCAGGCGACAATCAGCAGCGCAGACGCCTGCCCACGGGCGACGGTTTGCTCCAGCATCGCCATCAAAAAGGCTTTATTTGGCAGCTCGGATACCGGGAAACGGGTCGATTGCAAAGAGAGTTCATCGTGCAGGCGCAGCAGAGTCTGCTGGTTACGGTTATAGCTGCGCACCAGCATGCCGATTTCATCGTCATGATGTAAGCGCGGTATAGAAAGCTGATGGCCAAGACGCTCCTGCTGCGGGACATCATTCAGCTCGCGGGCGATTTTACGCAGCGGTCGTACCATCAGACGGTTGATGCACCAGGTGATGGCTACCGTCAGCATCAGCACCAAAAGTAAGTAAGCAGTCACTAATGTTGCCAGGGCGCTCATCACGAATTTATACATGCGATATGAATCGGCCTGCAGCACCAGATAGGCCAGCGGCTGTGGGTTAGCGGGCCGCTCAAGGGAGTAGATAGGCAGCGAAATCTGTACCGGCAGTTCAAACATGCGGGTGATGGTTACCGGCACCGGACGCTCGGGGATAAAGCGCATCCGCAGCGCCTGGAACTGATTAGGCAGGACAACATCCGCCCGGCTGACGATGCCAGCAGGCTGAATGCGGCTCAGAATGGCTTCCGCCTCCGGGATATCGGCTTTCAGAATAGCCGCTGACAGCGGTTCGCGGACGGAACGCGCAATGCTCTCTAACTGCGTGGCCGTGGTATAGCGACTCTGCTGAACAAAATGGAACAGCAAAATAGAACAGAAGACGAGTACAAACGCCATGGACACGCTCGCGACCATTGCCATCTGTTTAATTGTAAGTGAACGGCTGACGCGCAACGGGGTTCTCCACTGAAACTGAACGCATACCCGGTTTAGATCCATCATCTCCGGTCGTTTTCAGGCTGATTATATACTCAAATTGTTCGCTCACGCCCGCAAGGCGCGAAGCAATGCCATCGGGAGGCTTTCCCGGCGGCGGCACGGACCTGTAAGCATAGCGCGACCCGGGGACAATTCCCGGGCGGCGGCTGACGCCTTACCCGGGCTACAAAACCCGCAGGACCTGTAGCCCCGGTAAGCACAGCATTCCCGGGTCGCGGCTGACGCCTTACCCGGGCTACAAAACGACAAAACCGTCCGGGGGACAAGTTCACCACCGCCATCGGGTCGGTAGCCCGGACAAGGTGCCTCTGGCACCTTGTCCGGGATACAGCGCGCAATGCAGCTTCGCTAGCTCTCCCCAGTGGCGCCGCGCTTACCGGAGCTAAAGGTTCACAATCGCCACCGGAGGGGAAATCGGGCTGTATGGCCGGAGGCAACGAGTATACGCGAAGAGCGTCGTGGAGTGACGCCCTGTCGCATAATTCAGCCTAATCTGCTACCAGTCGGCGTAAGGGACCAGCGGTTGCGGCGGCATATCCATATCGCCCTGCCAGCCGGAAGCCGAATAGCGGACGTACAGCAGCGCATGGCTCGGGGTATAATCCTTCGCCTGCTGAATATCCACCGCCGCCCCGACAAACCAGTTGCTGGTTACCCGTCGTTCAATCAGCGCCCGCGCGGTATAGCCGACGCCAGAGCTGCTGCTGCCTTCTTCCGTAAGCTGGCTGGCATCATGACGATACTGAGAGGGGATCAAATTGAGCAGCGGATAGCGCGCCTCGGTTTTGGTCCGCGAGTGGGACCACGACACCGAGCCCCCCAGCTCCCATGACCAGTTCTCCGTCCGCTGACGCCAGGTCACAGGTACCGAGAAGGAGACATATTCCTGCGGACTGTAATATCCCCCCTGACCCAGGGTATAGCCGCTCAGGTCTTTATCGTAGTGCCAGAGCATATTGTTCAGGCCGACGGTGACCCGGCGGTTATCTTCGTTGATCGCTTTATAGTAGTAGCCGGTCATCCAGCGCACGCGCCAGTTGTCGGCAACGTTTTTCCCGGTCAGCTGGTCGACGCCCAACGAAGACCAGACCCCGTTGGCCTCGCCTTTATCGTAGCTCAGACTCACACCGCCGCCGTCGGCGCGCACCCCGCCCCAGGTCTTGCCAGTATGGCCGCCGTTAGGGTTATCTTTCTGCCCGCCGAAGGCCAACAGCGAGCTGGAGATGGGTCGCCGATGAAGATTAACGGTGTAGCCCAGCGGGCCAACGTCGCTGCTGTAGCTCAGGCCGCCCACCACATCAACGACGTTAAAGCCCATCGGCGTGGTGCCGATATCGCCGCTCCAGGTCTCGTTCTGCCAGCCCACCGCTACGCTGGCGCCGCTGTCGCTCTGATGTTTGCTGCCGCCGGTACAGGCGATTTCGCCGCAGGTGCCCCAGCTCGGCGCATAGCTGCCGTCGCTATTGGTAGAAAAACTCCCGGCATCCATATTAACCAGATCGGTACGGAAGAACATTCGCCCGTCGGCCAGCGGGGCATCTACGTGTAACATGGTGGTATGCGCTTTCAGATCGGAATAGCCGCCGGTACCGCTGGAGCCCCAGTAATCATGCTCGAGGGTGACGTTAAGATCCTGCTGGCGATAAAGATCGGCGGCATCACTGCGGATCCCGCGCTTGAGCCAGTCATCGCTGCTGTCGTTACGCGTTAAGCGCGTAAAGGTGTCGTTATCCTGCGGGCGCTCGCGAGTAACCCCGGAGGCCACCATGGCATCCTTATAACCTTCCAGCGCCTGCTGCGGCTCGCCGTTCTGCGCCTGGAAACGCGCGGCGTCGCGCAGCACCAGCGCGCTTTCCATCGACGGCGGCTGCGCTTTCGCCTGGGGCACGATGCGGGCGAAGGTTTGCTGCGCCTGAACGCGATCGCCCAGACCGGCCTGCGCGAGGGCAATACGCCGCTGCATATTGATAGAATCGATGTCTTCGCCCTTGAGCTGCGCCACCTGAGCGCGGGCAGCATTCTTATCGCCGTCGGCAAGATACACTTCCGCGAGTCCCAGACGCGCATCGCCGTTATCCGGCTGCTGGCCAAGCACCCGCTGATATTCCGCTATCGCAGTCTGGCTGTCGCCGCGCTGCTGCGCCCAGTCCGCCAGCGTGAGCGCGTAGCGCACCGACGTCGGTTGCTGTTTAATCAGCGCGATAGCCTGGGCCTCCTGGCCGCTATCGCGCAGCTGGTTTGCCTGCCGCAAGATCCTGTCGCTTTGCAGACGCGCCTCCAGCTCGCGAATATTGTCCGTCCACTGCCCTTGAGGCAGGGCGTTTATCTGCGCCAGCGCCATCTCATCCTGATTATTACCGGATAAATAGAGGCCGTAGGCGTAAACCCGATCAGCATCGCCAGGCTGGCGGTTGACCATCGCGCGCATCAGCGCGTCAGCCTCGCTGCGGCTGCCCGCGCTGACCAGATCCCGCGCCAGGCGGTAGGTTATCCACACGCTATCCGGATCCAGCGCCAGCCGACGGCGCTGCACTTCCGCCGCCTGCGCCCAGTCCCCCTGGCTCTCCAGCGCTTCGGCCTGTTTCTCCAGGCGTTCGTTCGTCAGGCTACGTTCAATATCATCAATGCTGCGCCGCTGGGCCGGCGACAGGCTGGCGATATACGCGCTGGCTTTTTCCGGCGATTCGCCGCGATACAGATTCGCCAGACCGCGTACCGCCAGGCTATTGCCGCGATCCATTCGCAGCGCGCGCTGGTAGTAACGCTCCGCCGCGGCGTTTTCTTTACGCGCCGCGGCCACGTCACCCAGCCCCAGCACCGCATAGCTATCGGTAGTGTCTATCCGCTGCGCCTGAGCGTAAGCATTTTGCGCTTGCGCCAGCTGGCCGCTTTTCAGAGCGCTATCGCCCTGCTTGATCAGCAGCCAGTAGCGGTTAGTCTTGAGCAGGCTGTCCCACTTATCGCGGCTCGGGCTATCCGGGGCCATTTTGATAGCTTTACTCAACTGAGCAACCGCCCGCGCCCGATCGCCGCGCTGGGAGTACGCCTGCCCCAATGCGCCAACCGCGTCGCTGTCTTTGGCATCCGCCCGGACAGCCTGTTGTAAATCGGCCACGGCCACCGAACCTTTCCCGGCCTTCACCGCCGCCAGCCCCTCCGCGCGATCGCGGAACGTCGGATCTTTGAGCTGGGTCTGCTGCTGATCGAGCAGAACGCGGGCATTTGCCGAGGTGGAACCGGTGGGGAATTGCACGATAAACCGCTGTAGCGCCTGTACGCTGGCCCGGCTCACCGGCATGCTTTTCACTTCGTTAAACCAGATGTCTGCTGCGATGCCACGACCCGCCGCCGAGCGCGACATCTGTTCAAGATACGCAAATCCCTCTTCCGGCTTATTATCGCCAAACATCTGTTTCGCCAGCGCCGTTTGCAGCTGGATGTTGTCCGGTAAGCGGGCGTTGAGTTTTTTCAGCTGATTGATGCCTTCGTTATGTCGGGCGGGCAGGCGCGCCACCAGCGTCCAGTACTCAATCGCCGCCTCATCATCATCCGGGACGCCGTTAAACAACTTCTCGTAAGCGGCGATGGCCTCGTCAACTTTCCCGGCCACGCCCAGCAGGCGCGCCTGCTGCAGCTCCTGGCGGCCATCGCCGGTGCTGCTTTTCATCTCGTCGCGCGAAGCTTTCAGCTCCGCCGATTCCGGCGCCAGCTTCGCCAGACGCGCCAGCTGCTTCTGCGCCCCGGCCGTATCGCCCTGGCGGAGAAGATAGCGCACTCGCGCGGCGACAACGTCCGGATTGTTCGGATCGATCAATTCCAGGCGGTAGAGCGACTGACGCACCAAATCCTCTCGTTTGCTGGCCTCGCCGAGGCGCACCTGCTCCAGCAGATGCTCCTGAACAGGCGTGTTCACGGCGTGAGCCAGCGGCATCAGCGCGACGCTTAGGGAGAGCGTGAATAAGCTTAATGAGAACTTGTGCATTCCTGGTTCCAGTCAGGCCGTAATTCGCCACCGGCAGTGAAGCGAAAACGGTGTTGATCCCATCCCTGGCCGAAAAGGGTCAGGACCGTGCTGTAGTAAGCATCCGCGCCGGGATAGTGGTCGGCGACGCGCTGCCGCTGAATGGCCCGGGCATCTTCATGCTGCAAGAAAGGCAGTAGCGCCGCGGAGAAGCCCACCGGACCGTTGCCGGTGGTTTTACCGGTCGCAACGTTGGTTTTTTCCGGCGGCACACCCTGCACTACCGTCCGGGCCGCCATCGGTTTAAAGCGCGTCAGCAGGCGGGCTTTTTGCTTATCGCCGTCATCGAGCATACCGGCCCACAGATAGACGCGAATGGCGTCATAGCTGCCGATAATGGGTTTCTCCGCCTTCAACTGCCAGCCTTTGCCTTTTTCGTAACGGACCCAGTCAGGCGAAAAGCCTTTCGGCGCGGTCTCCAGCAGCAGGCGCAGATTGCCGTCGCGTATCTTTGGCCAGGGAGCGCCAAACGCCGCAAAGTAGGTCGCCAGCTGCGGCGGCAGATAGCTGGGATTAAAACGCCAGCCGCCGTCATCGACGAAGCCGACTTTCCCCGGCAAAATCATCGGCCCCAGCCCCGGTACGGTAGCCACTTCTTCATCAGCAATACGCGCCAGCAGCGCTTTGCCGACTTCCGTATACTGGGGCGTTTCCCACAGTCGTCCGGCCTCCAGCAGCGCCCAGGCTATCCACAGGTCGGAATCCGAGGCTGAGTTGTTATCGAGCACCGTCCATTCGTCATCGCTCTTTTTCCCCCACAGCCATCCCGGCAGATGCGCGCGCAGATCGCCCTCGGCAAGGTTGTTTTGCGTCCACTCGAACAGCTTGCGGAAGCCTTCGCGGTCGTTGGCCGCCAGGGCAAAGAACAGCCCGTAGCTTTGTCCTTCCGAGGTGGTGATTTTTCGTGAATCGCTGGGGTCGATAACCCGCCCTTCGGCGCTGACGTACTCTTGTTTAAACTGCTCCCAGGCCGGCCACCGGCAGGCGGCGCTCGCCTGCGCCGCCGCCAGCATGCATATCGACAACACCACTGCACGTACCGCGTTCATCAGCAACTACTCATCATCAAGGTGGAGGCGACGGCGGCTGATAATACGCAGCATGCGCCACAGCACCCACGCCAGTAGTACGATGCTTAATGCCGCCAGCACCGCCAGCAGTACCGGATGGCTGGAGAGCGCAAACCAGATGCGTTCGAACCACGGCAGATGCCCGATATAGTAAACATCACCTACCCGCAGGCTGTTGACGCCCGACTCGCGAATCACCGAGACGGAGCCAAACATCGCCGCGCGTTTACCGCTATCGTTAAGCGCCTGGGTGAGCAATTCGTTACCGCGAGGGCTATCGGCCAGCAGCGCCACGACGCTGCGTTGATCGTTGTAAGGCGACTGGAAGCCGATTATCGCCGCCATCGGCCCGGATGACGTGATATCAGTGCGGGTATTCGGCGTTCTGGCTTCGGTATCGGGGTAAATGCTCGCCAGGTCGTAATGGCGCATCGGCATTTTCACCCAGCTTTTGGTCGCTTCAACCAGCAGGTTAATTTTCGTTTCGTCCTTCAGCGCCTGCGGAATAGAGCCAATCAGCAGCAGGTCGGCGTCTTTGTCCTTAATCTGGCTGCCGTCATCGGTCATGCGCAGGTTAATCGCCGCCAGGCCGGTTTGCGCGCCGATGCCGCCGGCCGTTTCCAGCAGCGTGGCCACCTGGCCCTCGGTCGGCGCTTTCGGCACCACGACTAAGGTATCGGAGAGATCGGCCATCCGGCTGTAGGGGAAGCCCGCGTTAGCAAACACGCGCAGATCCGGCATGGCCATAAAGTGATAGTACTTCGAGAAGTCGATGGTCGAGTCGTCCCCAATCACCACATGATTCTGCACCGGCTGGAAGGTAATACAGTTATCGATAGAGCCGCCGGGCATCGGGTTCATATACTGAAAATCGAAGCGCAGCTGGTTCATCGCCCCAAGGCGCAGCGCCGGGATTGTCACTTCCGTTTTGCCATCCAGCAGCCCCTGCAGCACCGGCAGGCGCAGAATCAGCTTATTCACATCCTGCGAACTGTTGAGGCTGAAAGACTGTAAGAACTGATCGTTCAGGCTGATATCCATGCGCGAGCTGTCCTTGATCGGCGGCATGGTGTAGCGATAGTTCAGGTTCATATCGATGCCGTTGGCGCGCAGCAGGTAGAGATCCGGCGGCAGGTTCAGCGCGACGTTAATGGAATCCGGCACCAGGCCGCTGGATTGCAGCTGCTGTTCGTAGGTTTTCAGCTCGGCAAAGGTCACCGCGCGATCGGTGCGCACCCAGTTTGGCGCATCGTACGGTTTACGCGCCTGCAGCTGTTTGACATCGTCAACCGTCACGCTGCTGCCGCGGAACAGAATATTGCCCTGCGCTATCCCCTTCGCCGCCTGCAACAGGTCTTTGTCATCTCGCCCAAAGACCACCAGTAGCTTAACGTACGGATTATCCGGATGGTCGATCATTTCAATAGTCGGCGCGTTAACCGGTGGATGCTCGCGCAGGAAGTCCGGGCGCTTATCGTTGGTCGCAAAAACAACGGCGTTGCGGTCCGGCAGCGCGTTGAACTGCACCGGGAACTGCTGACCGCGCCAGCCCGCCTTGCTGCCGAACCAGGAGGCAACGATCGCCGCCGCCTGCTGCTGCAGAACACCCGGCGAGGAGGCAAAGACCATCGGTAGCGTCAGCTGGCGGTTATCACGCGAATCGTAGAACGGCACAGGAAAATGCGAAAGATCGTTGCGCACGTTCAGCGACTGATAGGTTAAATCCAGATAGCTTTCGCGACCGACGTCCAGCCACAGGGTACTGCTGGCCGGGTTTTCACAGACGTCGCGATAGTGGCCGACGAACTCAAGGCGCACGCGGTTAAAGTCGGTGATATAGAGCGGATCGATTGGGATCTGCGCGCTGACTTTTTTGCCCAACTGCTCTTTGGTGACCGGCAAAACGCCCATCAGCTCATCATTAAGATAAACCTTCAGCTGCGACTGCACCGGCAGCAGTGACGGAGAGGGGGTGTAGTCGAGATTAAGCAACGCTTTCGCCACCACCTCATCGCTGCGCATGCCGAACTCGACCGAACCCTCGGGGCGCGCGCCGCGCAGTACCATGCTGCCGGGAGGCGGAGCGATTTTGGCGAAGGTCAGCTTCACGTCGCGGCTCGGGGCGTTATCGAGCACCACCACCGGCGCCGCCGGATCGGCAAGGGTCGCCGTTGGCTGGCCGTCCGCTACCGTACCGGCAATACCGGGCACGGTTGTCGTCTGCGCCGCTGCCGTTGCCGCCGTCGGTTCCGCATACGACGCGAAGGAGGACCAGCCGCCAATGCCCACCGCTACTGCACAAATCAAAGAGAGTTTTCTGTTCATCGCATTATCATCATTGTTGGGCCATCGCCGGTTCTGCCGAGAGTGTCGCCGCAGCGCGTTCCGGACGGCGCGGAATAAACGAAACAAACCAGGCCACCAGCATGGTGAGCGAGCGGAAAATAACCTTCACCGACGGCGGGGAGAACTCCGCCAGGTGACGATATCCACGGAACCCCAGCTTCAGGATATCCAGCAGGCTTTCCATCGGCTTATCTTCCGGGAAGCTATCCTGCCAAAGCGCCCACGTATCTGCGCGGGCAAACGTACACTGCACAAAATCAATATGTTGTTGATTGCTTAGCGGCAGCAGCTGTAGCCCAACTTCACTGCCGTTAACCCGCGCGACCCGCACCGGGAAGGCATACTCCTGCTGCCCGCGTTTCAGCAGCAGCTTAACGTGCTGGCTTTCCAGCACCTGCGCCTCGCCGTGAATTCTGACGCCGAGGCCGCCGTCGGAGTAATCATGGACGGTACAGGAGAACAGGTGCCCGTCCTCGCGGGCAATCGCCGCCGGCATCGACATCTCCACGCGATGCGAGCGCCGCACCTGCTTGCTTTCAACCGATACCGCCACCGCGCCGCCGAGAATAATCAGGTTATAGAACACCCAGATAATGCTGACCCAGACGGTCAAAATTTCGTTTTCCGGGCCGTACATAAAGCGCCAGATACCCACGCCAACGCCGACCAGATTCAGCAGCACGAGGTAGATATAGGGACGCGAGATCACCCAGTCGACGTACTCGTCCTCCACCAGGCCGCCTTTTGCCGTCACGTTGAATTTGCCCTTATGCGGGTTAATCAACGCGACAACGGTCGGCGGCGCGATATACCACGCCAGTACCGTTTCATAGATCTCACTCCAGAAAGAGTGGCGGTATTTACCCTGAATCTTCGAGTTAGTCAGGCTGGCGTGAATCATATGCGGTAGCACGAACAGGGCGATCATCAGCGCCGGCGCATAGATGATATAGGCGTGGAGGAGCAGAAACGCCAGCGGCGCGGTCAGGAAGATCAGCCGCGGAATACCGGACAGGAAGTGCAGCATCGCGTTGACGTAGCAGATGCGCTGCGCCAGCTTCAGCCCTTTACCAAACAACGGGTTATCAAGGCGGAATATCTGCACCATCCCGCGCGCCCAGCGGATGCGCTGGCCGATATGCGCCGACAGGCTCTCCGTCGCCAGGCCGGCCGCCTGCGGAATACGCATATAGGCCGAAGTGTGCCCGCGACGATGCAGGCGCAAAGAGGTGTGGGCGTCTTCGGTGACCGTTTCCACGGCAATGCCGCCGATTTCATCCAGCGGGCCGCGGCGGATCACCGCACAGGAGCCGCAGAAGAAGGTGGCATCCCACATGTCGTTGCCGTCCTGCACCAGGCCATAAAACAACGTGCCTTCGTTCGGCGTTTTGCGAAAACGCCCCAGGTTACGTTCAAACGGGTCTGGAGAGAAGAAGTGGTGCGGCGTCTGCATCATCGCCAGCTCTTTCTCCTTCAGGAACCAGCCCATGGTCATCTGCAGGAACGAGCGGGTCGGCACGTGGTCGCAGTCGAAAATCGACACAAACTCGCCTTTGGCGTACTTCAGCGCATTGTTGATATTCCCGGCTTTCGCGTGTTCGTGCGTGGTGCGCGCGATGTAATGCACGCCAACGTCTTTGGCGAACTGGCGGAACTCTTCGCGCCCGCCGTCATCGAGGATCCAGATATTAAGCTTGTCCTTCGGCCAGTCGATCCCCTGCGAGGCGTAAATGGTGTTTTTCACCACGTTGAGATCTTCGTTATAAGTCGGCACGAAGATATCGACCGTCGGCCATTGCGCCATATCTTCCGGCAGCGGAACCGGCTGACGGTTCAGCGGCCAGACGACCTGGAAATAGCCCAGCACCAGCACCACCCAGGCGTAGGTTTCAGCGAACAGCAGGATTATCCCGCACACCAGGCTTACGGGGTCGTCCCAGTTTAGCGTCGAGGTGTAGCGCCACCAGATATAGCGGCACGAGACCGTCAGCGAAAGCACGATCAGCATCAGCGCCGAGAAGCGCCCGGGGATGCGCCGTACCAGCAGCGCCACGCCCCACAGCAGCAGCAGAAAAATAAACTGCGAGAGCGGATTAAACGGCTGGGTAATACAGAGTAGCGCCAGGATCAGCGAGAAAAAGGTTATCGTGCCAAGGAGAAGCCGCCGCACTTTTGGATGCAGATGCCCCAGCTCCTTATGCTTATCCAGATGACCGGTGCGGGCGTTGACCTTTTCCGGTAGCTTTTCCAGCCACTGCGCATAGCGCCCCTGCACGCCTTCCAGCGCCGCCAGCGAACGCCAGTTGATCTTTTTATCCGGCTCCGGCACCCGCGTCACCAGCAGCCACAGGGCTTGCAGCAGATAGCGAATCGGGTCCAGCGGGCGCGGTCGATGCGGATTAATATGCGGAAAAAACTCGCCATGACGTTCGCGAATTGCCTGCCAGCGCGGGGTTTCCAGCGGCATCAACGCCCATGCCAGAGATGCCCACAAGCAGCCCAGCGCGGCCGCCAGCCGCGACGCGCCGTGCTGGCGATAATCGCGATAGCGTTCGCTCAACCGCTCTCCAACCGGCGGCGCCAGCAGTAGCGTACTCAGGCGAATCATTCCGCGCCCCTTCCGGCGTAGTGCAGCAGGCACCAGTTGGCCAGCGTCAGTATCTCTTCCGCCGCCAGCGAGTCCTGGCGATATTCGCCGAGCGGTTGCTTCGCCGCCAGACACTCCGCCATCGCTTCATCACGATGAATAGTCACCGGCAGAATGCGGCGCTGGCTCTCCAGCCACAGCTGATAGAGATCCTCCTGCAGCTGGCTGCCGACGCGCAGATCGTTAATCAAAATATCGCTATTGACCGGCAGCGCCTGCTGATGCAGGCGAATATGGCTGTTGCCGTCCGGATGCACCACGACCAGCGTGCGATCGCAGACGTCAATCAGGGAGCGGGTCAGCGGTGAGAACCCGTCCGGCAGATCAATCAGCAGCCAGCGGTGATCGCCCTGCTGATGGAGCTTCTGCACCATCCCGGCCATCGGGGCCAGCGGCGTCTGAAGCTGGTCAATATTCTCGCGCTCGCCCGGCGTTAGCTGGCCAAAGGGCAGCAGATCGATATGCGAGGTGTAGCGCAGCCCGGCGTCTCGCCAGTCGTTCCCGTCGATGAGGGCGCGCGCCCAGCCCGCGTTGTGGCGGTAATCGACGTTGAAAAAGAAGCGCAGCATGTTATCCGGGCTGGCGTCCACCACCAGCACGGTTTCCCCGAGTAATTGCAGCGCCCAAGCCAGCGCAGCGGTGATCGACGTGGTGCCGGTGCCGCCGCGCACGCCTTGTAATCCCAGAATAGCCATCGATGGCTTCCTTACTTTTTCTCTGCTAATTCAGCCAGTAGCGGCCAGCGTTTCAGCGCCGCGGTTAACTGCTCGCGTCGGGAAATATCATGATAATCAATATCAGGCAGGGAAAATGCCCGGCTTAACGCCAGGAAATCATTTTGAAACGTATAGCCCAAAGTCGCATCGGTGGGTACAGCAGGCTCTTTTGCTGGCATTTCTCTGTCCGTTGGAAAAATTAATAAATTATACCGAGAGGCGTTCGTTCATCCTTAAAATAGGTTTACATGCTAAAACTGATGTCCTTTAATTTCAATGTTAGGTTTACTCTGTCGCTTTCGCTAGTAAACTAATCAAGTGTAAAACAGGTCTCACGAGGGACACCGTGGATATCGTATATTCTTTGGGTATTTCATCATTATGGGACGAAGTGTGCCATATGCCCGTTGGCGGCGTGTGGTGGCTCAATGTCGACCGCCATGCGGACGCGGTAAGCTTGCTCAACCAAACGCTTGCGGCCCAGGATAAACAGGCTCGCGTTGCGACGATAGCCATGGGTGATAACCCAAATGAAATCATAAAATTAGAAAAAGAACGCGGGCCTGAGAAAATCGCATTATTTACCATGCCGAACCGCTTTGAAGGGCTGGAAGAAATGCACCGCGATTTAGTCTGTTCCCTCGAACCTGGCAATTATTTGTTTATTCTGCTATGTGCTGAAAATGCCTGGCAGAATATTAAAAGCGAACAATTATGCAATTGGGTTGAGAAATCATATCGATGGACTAATTATCATCGTTGTTCATTATTAGTGCTTAATTCCGGGCACGATATCGATAAGCAACTTTCCCCTTTATTACGCGAGTACCGCTCGCTTTCCGGACTGGCAAGTATACGTTACCAGGGAGATAACCACCTGTTCGATATTGCCTGGTGGGGCAGCGAAAAGGGCATCAGCGCCCGGCAGCAGCTCATTGTTTTACACGATGAAAACGGCTGGCGGCTGGCGCAGGACGAGGAAACGGTGGTACAACCGCGCAGCGACGAGAAAACCATCCTCAGCAACCTGCGCGTACTGGAGGGGGCGCCCGCGCTTTCCGAATACTGGACGCTGTTCGAAACCAATGACGCCGTTTTCAACGCCGGCAGAATGGCGCAGGCGGCGACGCTGATTTTCTCCATTACCCAGAACGAACAGATTGAACAGCTGGGACGCTATATCCACACCCTGCGCCGCCAGCGCGGTAGCGCGCTGAAAATTGTCGTGCGCGAGCAAACGCCAAGCCTGCGCGCCACCGATGAACGCCTGCTGCTGAGCAGCGGCGCCAATATGGTTATTCCCAGCGGCGCACCGTTATCGCGCTGCCTCACGCTTATAGAAAGCGTTCAAAAACAGCAGTTTACTCGCCATATTCCGGAGGATTTTAATACTCTGCTGAACTGGAGCCAGCCGCTGAAGCTGCGCGGCTACCAGAAGTGGGATGCCTTCTGCGAAGCGGTGCACAATATTATGGCCAACACCATGCTGCCCGCCGACGGCAAAGGGGTGATGGTGGCGCTGCGCCCGGCGCCCGGTCTGCGCGTAGAGCAGGCGCTGACGCTGTGTAAGCCTAATCGCATGGGCGACATCATGACCATCGGTAATAATCGCCTGGTGCTGTTTCTGTCATTTTGCCGGGTGAACGACCTCGACACCGCGTTAAACCATATCTTCCCTTTACCTACCGGCGATATTTTCTCTAATCGTATGATTTGGTTCGAAGATAAGCAGATAGCGGCTGAAATCCTGCAGATGCGCGGGATTATGCCGGAGAACTGGAATACGCCGCTGCCTGTTTCGCTTGCCAAAAAAACGCCTATCAACGCGACCCACGACGGACGTAGCTGGCGGCGAACCCCCGAGCCGCATCGTCTGTCCATCGACGGGGAGCCAACCTTATGATGTCGATTGCCGATATTATTCAGCTGGTCGTCCTGTGCGCCCTGCTGTTCTTTCCGCTGGGTTACCTTACGCGCCACTACCAGCGGCGAATTCGCACCACGTTAAGACTGATGTTCTTTAAACCCCGTTATGTCAAACCGGCTGGCGTGCTGCGCCGGGAAGCGGCATCCAGGCAAGGCAAATCAACGAAATGACCAAACCTAAAACCCCCTCAGCGTCGCTTCCGCTCTGGCGCTACTGGCGCGGCCTATCTGGCTGGAACTTCTACTTTCTGGTGAAGTTTGCCTTGCTATGGGCGGGATACCTCAATTTTCATCCCATGCTAAACCTGGTGTTTCTGGCCTTTCTGCTGGTGCCGATTCCGCAATATAAGCTGCACCGTATTCGCCACTGGATAGCGATCCCGCTGGGCTTTATGCTGTTCTGGCACGACACCTGGCTGCCCGGCCCGGAAAGCATCGTCAGCCAGGGTTCGCAGATTGCCGGCTTCAGCGCCGACTATATCTGGGATTTGGTAACCCGCTTTATTAACTGGAATATGATTGGCGCGTTCTTCGTGCTGCTGGTTCTGTGGCTGTTTATCAGCCAGTGGCTACGGGTAACGGTATTTGTCTCAGCAATTATGATTTGGCTGGTCGCCAGTCCGCTGCTACCTTCGTTTACCCTTTGGCCGACAGGTCAGCCGACGACCGCGGCGGCGAATAACGCGCCAAATACCGGTGGCGGGGCAATCGTCGCGACCAACGCCGCCCCGGCGAATAACGATATCCCGGCGCAAACGGAGCCGCCGACATCGGCCAATCTGACCAACTGGCTGAATACCTTTTACGCCTCTGAGCAGAAACGCAAAACCACGTTTCCTGATGCGCTCCCGGCCGATGCCCAGCCGTTTGATGTCTTGATCATCAACATCTGCTCGCTCTCATGGTCGGATATCGAAGCAGCGGGATTGATGGAGCATCCGCTGTGGAAGCATTTTGACCTGCTGTTCAAAAACTTTAACTCGGCGACCTCTTACAGCGGGCCGGCAGCGGCGCGTCTGCTGCGCGCCAGCTGCGGCCAGCTCTCTCACGCCAACCTTTATCAACCCTCAGGCAGCGAATGCTATCTGTTTGAAAACCTGGCGAAGCTGGGTTTCACCCAGCAGCTGATGCTCGGTCACAACGGTGTCTTCGGCGACTTCCTGAAAGAGCTTCGTTCGTTGGGCGGTATCCAGAGCCCACTGATGGATCAAAGCGGCCTGCCGGTCATTCTGCAGGGCTTTGACGGCTCACCGGTCTATGATGACCAGGCGACGCTGAACCGCTGGCTGCAGTCGCTGGATAAGCTGAATACGCCGCGCACGGCGACCTTCTACAACACGCTGCCGCTGCACGACGGCAACCACTATCCGGGCCAGAGCAAAACCGCGGACTATAAAGCCCGTGCGCAGAAGTTCTTCGACGAACTGGACAGTTTCTTTACTGAGCTGGAGAAATCGGGACGCAAGGTGATGGTCATCGTCGTGCCTGAACACGGCGCGGCATTAAAAGGCGATAAAATGCAGGTCTCCGGTCTGCGCGATATTCCCAGCCCATCCATTACCAACGTGCCGGCGGCGGTGAAATTCTTCGGCATTAAGGCAAGACATCCCGATGCGCCCATTATCATCAGCCAGCCAAGCAGCTACCTGGCGGTTTCTGAGCTGGTGGTTCGCGCCCTCGACGGCAAGATGTTTGATGAGAATGACATCAACTGGCAGCAGTACATTGCCAACCTGCCGCAGAGCGCGGCGGTGTCGGAAAACTCCAACGCCATCGTCATTCAGTATCAGGGTAAACCGTATGTTCAGTTGAACGGCGGCAGTTGGGTACCTTATCCGCAATAAAACGAAAAAGGCCGCAGGATGTTCCCCCTGCGGCCCCGTTCGGGCGCATGCTGCCACT
>NZ_KV793383.1:0-79411 GCF_001808475.1 Klebsiella sp. HMSC09D12
AGTGTGTTGCGTCCATCGGTTGAACTCACAGCCAAAAGCGGACGTTGTGGCCTCATGCAACTTCGATGGATCTGCTTTAGGCATTTTTATGTTAAGAACCTCAGGGAAAAGAAGGGGGAATTTATGCGGGAAATAGTTGTGGTGCCATACGATGAAAAATGGCCAGAGATGTTTAAAGCTGAACATTTTCTGATACAAGAATTACTGGGAGACGTGGTTAAGAATGTTCATCATATCGGTAGTACGTCAGTGCCTGGACTCTCAGCAAAACCCGTAATTGACATACTGCTGGAAGTTTCCGACATAAATGAGCTGGATACCTATGGTTCTGCAATGTCCCGTGCCGGGTATGTTGCTCGCGGCGAGAACGGGATTCCGGGGCGTAGATATTTCATTAAGGGAGGTGATCAGCGTAGCCACCAAGTGCATGCATTTACTGTAGGAAATATGCAGATATTAAGACATCTTGCCTTTCGTGATTATCTTAGAGAAAACAGCGACATTGCAGAGAAGTATGCTGAGGTAAAACACTCGGCTGCATTACTCAGCAGGAACGATGTTCATCGCTATAGCGCGCTCAAAGCGAATTTTATAGAGCATCACCTCCAACTCGCGCTAACTGCTTGAGAACGATAGGGACTGAATTTCATATGATAAAAGCATTCAGTCGCCATAAGTAAATGTCTGTTCCTCGCTCACAGCGGACCTTTAGCTTAGTTAGCTTGTCCGCTCCGTGCCAAAAGCGGACATTATTTCGGACTACTGCCAGTCTAGTCATTTTCCGTAATTGACTGTTTTTGTTATCACCACCTGGCCTAGTTCTATCAAAAGTTCTGGGACTGGCGGGAGAGGAATCTGCGAACTCACTGAAAAATGATCCAGATAAACTAACTATTAAAGGCAATTTATCTGTAACCGAGTCCCACTTAATAGAAGTACACTAGTTATTATTTCAGCAATTTAACAATGTTGGGGCGATTATGGTATTTATTATCCCATGGCATACCATAGCCAATGAGTAGGTCATCACTCTCCATTTCATAGGCATAATACTGTTTTACAGGAATATTCACTCTTCTTGGTTTGACGAAAAGGACGGCAACAGACAGCGATGCCGAACTAAAATTATCTAAGATGTATTCAATAAGGCGTTTCATCGTGCCGCCAGATTCAATTGCATCATCTATAAGAATGACATGACGATTTCCAATCTCAATGTTTTGATGATAAACAATAAAAACTTGTCAAATGTCTCATGGCGTGACGCGGACATTTCACACTTCTGCTTAAATGACCAAAATCGGTATGCCACCACAGTGATATTTCTCGCCCTATATTGCCAAAATAGTGACGCAGATAATTGGCTCGGTGTATCGCTTGTCTGGAAAACAATAGCTATCGCCCTAAACGTTCAACGTCAACAAATACCGGCACTGGTAAAGTCACTCTGGTTCTGGAGTTACATTATTCCAATAAGATTGTTATTGTTAAGGGGAAATGGCATATTCTATATTTATGTAGCCAGCATCTAACTGAAGAGAACAGATTTATAGGGAATTTTATGGCGGGATACATTGTCGCCAATGCAAACCCGCCTTTATGGACTTTATTTTTATTGCATTTTTTCTAAAATTCTAATTAACGAAAGTTCACAGGATCTTATTGAATATTCACCTGCATCTATGTTGCTCAGGAATTTCATTTGAGACAGCATGTGCTCACAACATGATTTAAACCCATTTTTATTTTTCACTGAAAGAATATTGTATTTAAGATTAAAGAATCTTTCATATTCTTTTACTTGTCTATATCGATACTTATCATTCTCACACTTAGATAACAAAACATGTGCACTTATAAAATAATCCCACACAGCTTTATCATGCTGTTCTTTTATCGCTTTTTTAATGTAAAGCCTTGCCTGTTGAGTATCTATACTAGATGTTGAATAGTTTCTTATAGCTTGTTTTTCATTAGCCCACTTATATGCTGTCTTTAGATCATTTTGAGCATCATCGAGTCTGTCATTGGCTATTTTAGCCATTGCTAGCTGAAGCCAATAATGAGATTCCCTGCTCAACCACTTAGCTTTTAATATCAGATCGCTATAATAAGTGAAAAGATATGATTTTTTACCATCCATCTCTTTCAGCAAATTATCAATATTACTAAATCTCATTATCTCCTTGATAAGACTATCTTTTAGATGGATTATGTTGCTATCTTTTTCACTGTTCCTCCTCCCTTTTTCAGTTTCAATCAAACCTACCAAATTTAGAAATGTATCAGTCTTGTATTTGTTTGCAAAAAGATTTTTTAATGTTATTCTACAAAAAATGCTAGATTTATTTGTAAATCCAGAATTTCTATCATCGGAGTAAAATAATGAGATGTATTCGTTTTTTTTGAATGAAATTGAGTCAATATAATCACTACCTAGCAATCCTCTTATTATGTAATTATCAATATGGATGTTAAGATATTTAAATAACAATATCAAAAATGATATATCTCTAGTCTTCGGGTCTTTTACTATTGAATCAAGGTACTCGCTTATTTTGTTTATGATATTTTCAGATGAAAAAAGGTCTAATAATGTTTCGCTTATTTGATTTTTATAATCTTCTGCTAATATTTTTCTTTTCGTGTTTATTGGCAATGTTACTTTTTCTTCACCCCAAAAGTTAAGAATATCCACAAGCTCAATTAAATAATCAACTTCACTCTTCAGGCTTTCATCGATGGATTTAGTCGACAGTTCATCTATAATGATGGTGTCAAAATCAACATTCATGAAATCAATTTTATCGTACTCTATATTCCTGATGCTTGAGATTAATATTACATTATTTGCATTTTTTAACATTGAAAAATCAGAAAGCAAATATTGGTTTTGGTTCAGATCATCACATATTATCACTGATAATACATTCGAGTCTCTCAGTTTTTCTAAGTCATCAGAATATGAAGGAGGGCTCGATATATCTATCTCGGTCGGTGTGTATATATTAACATCTTCAGTTTCTGATAAGTGCTTTATTAATTGTTCCAAGAGAACACTTTTTCCATTTCCTATTTCACTTTTTATAAGTATATTTTTGTTTTTTTTGATTTTCTCAACGCATTCCAGAATATAAGTAATCCTGGGGATGAAATGATTTTTTTCGTTATTCAGGAAATTTTTATAATCACTATGTATTTTCTTTCTGTCAATTTTTCCAAACAACAAGAAGTTATTAATGTCAACCATTGTTATTTCTTTTCTGTCATCGCCATCATCATGCTTTACAAGATTCCTTAGCGCATCTTGTTTAATTGGTAATATTATTTCATTGTACTTTCCTCTTATCATTTCAGCGAAAGATTCGGTACCAATATTTAATACGTGACCGTAAATCTTTAACTTGAATAAATCAGATGGGCTAGCGTATGGGGACGTTATAATAAATGTTTTTTCTCTGAATCTATCATTTGATTTAAGAATCTTTTTTATCATCTCATCGTAGAGAGAGTAACCTATGAACACAATTGCTGGTGCACTTTCAAAGTCTTTTCTTAAAAGCTTAAACCAATACGTTTCATCAAATTTATTATGAACATATGATATGTCACCAAGTGCAAATTCATTTGAAAGTGACTCTTTACTTAGTATATTCATATCACCATTAATATGAATGCAAACATTACCATCACGAAGATACTCAGACCCAGTGAGTGGATTTATTGTTCTCATTTTTTTTTGTATATTACTACAAGCTAATTCAAAACCAAAATCATAGTTAGTTGTATAACATCTTCGCCAATTTATACCTGCTAGTTCTCTATGATAATTACACACCTCACTAATTAAAAACTCATCTTCCAAGGTTGCTATTAATTCATTAATTTTGTTTTCATTTATGTAGAAATCAACGATATCTTTAAGCGGTATTTCATTACTATCTACAATCCCCGCATCTTTCAAAAAAATCGCTGACAAATCAGCAACCCCTTTCGGTTGCGAACTTTTTAAGTTAGTCATTCCATAAGAAAAACCTGCTCCTGTAAATAGAACTGGATCTCCAAATTTCATTTTTTCTATTAATAGATCAATTTTCTCTTGCATTAAATTCCCTTATTAAATAGATGAACTACAGCTTTATTTTCGATAAATAACCATTTTGTGTTCGGCAACCAGCCTGGTACGAAATACCCTATTCGGAAGCAGGCTTAATGAATTTACATCCCTGATTTCGTATAAGGTTGATAATTTACCTGTTTGATAGTGACAGACATCACATCAGCACAGAGGGCAATGATATCGATAATACGCCATGATTTTTTTTTGTCTACCCAGTGCAGCGTAATAAACACCTTAACAGTGTAACTAACTGTCTGAGGCAATTAACTTTTTTACTTCCAAAAAGGACGCTCCATGTATGCATCTCATTTGCAAGCAACTATGCGGTTGAAAAACAGTAGCATTTCAAATCTGTCAAGTGGGCAAAATCGCATCCCTGATACTAAAGGTTTTCTTCTCTAAGATGCTGATCTAAAAAAGCTCAGAGTGCAAAAAATGCCAAATTTTATTGTTATCTAGAAAATTTGGCCTCGGTAAATTTCACTTATGGCGGGCTAGCGGCCCGTTAAACCAACGTCGGCTTGATTATGGCAATGTCAATCTTTTGGTAAATCATGATTTTTTCAACAATACCAATACCTTACTATTCAATGTTATTGGTGCTTAGCCTCGAATAGAAGGTCCGCTTATCGCTCATAGCTGACCGTCATTTATCAGGAAAGATTAACTCTGATGCTTCTCGCGTGTTGAATAGCGAAGTTCATCAACTAGCAGGCTAAATGCCGGGGTGGGTTGTCGGTGGCCTGGATAGTAAAGGTGATATCCAGAGTAAGGTTCACACCAATCCTCAAGCACGCGAACAAGAGCCCCGGATGTTATATAGGGTTCAAGCTGCCCTTCTGGTAGATAGGCTAGCCCTCGACCTTCAAGCGCCGCTTTCAGTATCATGCTTCCCGTATTGAAAACCAGTTGCCCATCAACTCGCACATTCAGTTCTCGCCCGTCCTTTTCAAACTCCCATGCATAGAGTCCTCCATGCCCGGAAAGGCGCAGGTTTATACAACAGTGTTCTGTCAATTCCTGTGGAGTAATGGGCGCATGCCGGTTAGTGAAATAATCTGGAGATCCCGCCACTGCCATCCGCATATCTGGCGCAATACGAACAGCAATCATGTCTTTGGCAATAGTTTCTCCGGGACGTACACCGGCATCAAAACGATCTCTGACGATGTCAGTTAGCCCATAATCTGTAAGAATTTCGACTTTAATATCGGGGTATTTTTTAACGAGACGCGACACTGCTGGCCAGAGTATTGACTCTGCTGCATATTCTGTTGCGGTAAGTCGTATTGTACCGGCTGGCTTATCACGTAATTCACTCAGCACCATTAACTGCCGCTGAATATCCTCTATCTGAGGTCCAACTGAAGCGAGTAAACGTTCCCCAGCTTCAGTTGGGACAACTCTTCTGGTCGTTCGGTTAAGCAACCGGATCCCGAGTTGTGCTTCCAGAACACGAACAGTCTGACTGAGCGCTGACTGTGAAACACCCAGACGTTTTGCCGCTCGCGTGAAATTCTGTTCCTTAGCCACCACCATAAATGCAGCAAGGGCATTCAGATTATCATCAGCCATTTAGAGATTCTCCTTATAATTTCAATCTCATTTTACCATCTAATCACTTAATACGTCCTCAGATATACTTTCTTCGTTCACTAAATAACCATTCCTCCCGACAAAAGGCGTTTTCATTTGCAGGGAATTAATGTAATCCGCTACGCCATTTAGCCGAAAGTAACCAGCGAGGTGAAAGATGAAAGCGATTATTGCTGCTGCAGCCATATCCGTACTGGGGGCCGCCCAGGTTTCTGCCGAAGGTATTGAAATTCGCCGTAACGGGCAGACACCTTCTGTCGTCGGCAAGGCCGATAACTTCTCGGGTCATGCTGTTGTCAGCCCGTTATTACCGCCAAACGAGTCCACGCGTGCCAATCTGGGCCAGGTGGATTTCGCCCCGGGTGCGCGTACGGCCTGGCATACTCATCCTGCCGGACAGTTGCTGATCGTTACGGCCGGTAAAGGCTGGGTTCAGGAAGAAGGTAAGGCTCGTCAGGATATCGCCCCGGGTGACGTTGTCTGGATCCCTGCCACCGTACGCCACTGGCATGGCGCCACGGCGACGTCCCCCATGAGCCATCTGGCCATGACGTATATGGTGGACGGTAAGAACGTGGACTGGCAGGAGCCCGTCTCAGACGCACAGTACCAGTAAGGGGGATAATATGAAAACTTCAACGGCAGTTGCGCTGGCGCTTTCTCTCGGATCGGCTGGCGCCCTTGCAGAAACGGGGGCGCAGCGGGGCCCGCTGTCAGACACCGACATAGAGGCAGTATCCCCCGCGCTCGGACGCTATGCCAGCACCAGGCTGGCAGGAGACCTCTGGAAAAGAAACGATTTGTCGCCACGCGATCGCAGCCTCGTGACCGTTGCAGCGGTTATTGCCCGGAATCAGACCGTACTTTTACCGGAGCAGCTGGAGCTGGCGCTGAAAAACGGTGTTAAGCCGGCTGAGCTTTCCGAAACCATCACGCAGCTGGCGTTCTATGCCGGCTGGGGCAATGCCATTGCGGCCGCAGCGGTAACGAAAGAGATATTCCTGCAAAAAGGAATTAACGCTGAACAGCTTCCTCGCGCGGAGGAGGCGCTGCTGCCGATCGATGAAAAAGCGGAAGCAGCTCGCGCTGCACGCGTGGAACAGAGTATCGGTAGCGCGGTGCCGGGGCTTGTCAGCGACACCACCGACGTGCTTTTCCGGGAATTGTGGCTGCGTCCCGGGCTTGCACCACGGGACAGAAGTCTGGTGACCCTGTCTGCCCTGATTGCAAACGGGCAGGTACAGCAAATTCCGCCGCACCTTAACCGGGCAATGAATAACGGCCTGACCCGGCAGCAGGCTTCAGGCGCACTGAGTCACCTTGCCTACTACTCCGGCTGGCCTAATGCTTTTTCCGCCGCGCCGGTTTTCAAAACGGTGTTTGAGCAGCGTGAGTCGAAATAACCATTCCTTACAGGAGGACAGTATGTCTCAGGGTATCGAAAACAAAATCATCGTCATCACCGGTGCCAGCAGCGGCCTGGGAGCAGAAACAGCCCGACACCTGTCGAAACTGGGCGCAAAGGTGGTCCTGGGGGCGCGCCGTATGGAGAAGCTTGAGCAACTTGCCGGCGAACTGGGGCTGGATGCCAGAGCCATACTCCGCACCGACGTGACGGACCGTACACAGGTCCAGTCCCTTGTTGACCGGGCGGTAGAGCTGCACGGCCGTATTGACGTCATCATCAATAACGCCGGCTTAATGCCGAGTTCGATGCTCGACAAGCTGAAGGTGGATGAATGGGACCGGATGATCGACGTGAACATTAAGGGCGTACTTTACGGTATTGCCGCCGCGCTGCCGTATATGAAAGCGCAGAAGTCCGGACAGTTTATCAACGTGTCATCAGTAGCCGGACACAAAGTTGGGCCCGGCGGAGCCGTCTATGCCGGTACCAAATGGGCCGTCCGCGCTATTTCAGAAGGCCTGCGTCAGGAAGTGAAGCCCTGGAATATCCGCACAACTATTGTTTCTCCCGGCGCGGTAGATACCGAACTGACTAAAACCATCACCGACGAAGATATTGCGAAAGGTATGTCGAAAACCTACGAGAATGCGATCCCGGCAGAGGCTTTTGCGCGGGTCGTTGCATTTGCCATCAGCCAGCCTGACGACGTGGATGTTAACGAAATACTTTTCCGGCCGACCGTACAGGTTTATTGAAACACAACCAGGCGGGTAGCTGACGCCTGCATTATATCCGGATGGTTTATATCATCCGGATATAAAAAAAGCATTACCAGATAACGCATCTTTCAACACAGGAAATTCAAACCTGAATTTTCTGCGGGCTACTTCGCGCCCGAAAATTACATACGCGTATACGACATTCTGTTCATTTAAAGGTAAGGGGCTGCATTATATGCCTGTAAAACATTCTCAAAATAATTCCGGTGCCCGGGTTGTCGCAGCGCTGATGCCGGTAATGGCCGCGGTTCTGGTCGGTTTTATCATTATCGGCGTCGCGCTGCCCGTCCTGCCGCTGCATGTCAAAAATGACCTGGGCTTCGGGACGTTTATCGTAGGCCTGGTTGCCGGGGCACAGTTTGCGGCATCGCTGATTTCCCGGGTGTGGTCCGGAAGTTATTCAGACAGGCGCGGCGCCAAAAAGGGCGTGGTGGCCGGGCTCATCGCCGCGGCCGTTTCAGGGCTACTGTACCAGGTGTCGCTCTGGCTGGTCGGCATGCCGGTACTGTCAGTGGGTGTACTGCTTGCCGGGCGCGCGATCCTTGGGGGGGCGGAAAGCTTCATCATTACCGGCGCCGTGGCATGGGGTCTGGCCCTCGTGGATAAAGAGCACGCAGGTAAGGTTATCGCCTGGGTGGGCACCGCAATGTTTGCTGCTATGGCACTCGGCGGGCCGGTGGGCACGATGTTGTTTGATGCCTTCGGCTTTGAGGCGATCGCACTACTGACGCTCCTGCTTCCGCTGCTGGTACTGGCATATCTCGCCCGCATGCCCGCGGTAGCGCCCCATCCCCATGCCGCACAGGCAACCTTTGGTTCCGTCATGCACGCCGTCTGGTTACCGGGGCTGGGCGCGGCACTGGCCAGCACAGGGTACTGCACCATTCTGGCCTTCAGCTCACTGTATTACAGCGCCATGAACTGGCAGCCCGTCTGGATGGCATTCACTGCCTTTGGCGTTGCGCTGATTGCTGCCCGAACCGTTGCGGGCCATCTGCCAGATCGCTTTGGTGGCGCGCGTATTGCGCTGATTTTTGTGCTCGTACAGGCCGCCGGGCTGTTCCTGATATGGCTTGCCGGTACGTCCCTGATTGCGACGACAGGTGCTGCCTTAGCCGGTTTTGGCTACTCATTGGTTTACCCGGGCCTCGGTATTGAAGCCATCAGTGGTTCAACACCCCAGAACCGCGGCATGGTGATGGGCATCTACACAGCATTTCTTGACGTGGCAATGGCGATCGGCAGCCCTGCGCTCGGCTGGATAGGAAGCCACCTGGGACTGAACGCGATATTTCTGGCCGGCGCGCTGGCAGTGCTGTCTACCGCTGTGGTGGCATTCCTGCTGTTAAAACGCCCGGGCCAGAGTCAACAAAATCCGGCCTGAACAGGTCCTGCTGTCCGGAGGTTTATTGCTCTCCGGATTTTTCACTCCGTTTGTCTTAACACCGTTATTTAATTCAGGAGGTAATATGAAATTGCATTCAAAAGGGAAATTAAAAACCCTGGCCGCACTGACGATACTCAGCGTCGCTCTGGGTATGGGGGCAAACACTGCCGTCGCGGCGGATATGTCCCACGGTGCGGATAATTTCTATCAAAGCGATAAGGTGAAAACTGAAATCGTAAAATTCAAAAATATTTACGGTATGGAAGTTACCGGCACGTTATTTACTCCACGCAATATGGAAGCCGGTAAAAAATATGACGCCCTTATTGTCGGCCATCCTTTTGCTGCAGTAAGACAGCAGGCTGCTAACCTCTACGCAACCAAAATGGCGGAAGCCGGTTTTGTTGCGCTGTCCTTCGACCAGTCTTTCTGGGGTGAGAGTGCGGGTACGCCGCGTGGGGCCGTGCTGCCTGATGTCTATGCAGAAAACTTCAGCGCTGCCGTTGATTTCCTCGGAACCCGTACGTTTGTAGACCGTGAAAAAATTGGTGTAATCGGCATCTGTGGTAGTGGCGGCTTTGCCATCGCCGCGACAAAAATGGATCCCCGCATCAAGGCGCTCGCCACCGTCAGCATGTACGACATGGGTGAATATTTCCGTACCGGTCTGAACCATGAGCGGACCGTGGAGATGAGAAACAAGGACCTGGCGATTGCCGCAGAACAACGCTACAAAACCGCTGAAACTGGCCAACCCGTTTATGGTCCGGGGCAAAACGATCCGGTGTTCATCGAAGGTAAAGAGTCTAATGACTTTTATCAGACGGAGCGCGGTAAGGTGGCATCCAACGATCGCCGGTCAACGCCGTCGACCTATGCGAAGTTCATGAACTTCCATCCGTTTATCGATATCGAGTCCATTTCACCGCGACCAATACTCTTTGTCGTGGGTGATGCTGCACCATCCCGCACCTATACCGATACCGCCTATAAAATGGCCGCAGAGCCGAAAGAGCTGGTGGAGATTAAGGGGGCTAACCGTATCGACCTGTATGACCGCACTGAACTCATCCCGTGGGACAAGCTGGTCTCATTCTTTAACACCAATTTGAAATCAGATAAATAATGTTTCTGAACGGCACTATTGCAGTGCCGTTATTCCTGAAAATATAAAAACAACGGAGAGTTTTATGTTCAAACCAGTCATGCTTGCTCTGGCCTCCCTGACGGCGGTGTCATTTTCATCTTTGGGGGGTGAGGCCGAAGGTATCCGGGTCAAGATCACCGCAGGTGACCAGGTGATGACGGCAACGTTTTATGACAATGCCACCACCCGGGCGCTGGTCTCTCGCTTTCCGCTGACGTTGCCTATGGAGGATTTATATGGACGTGAAATGTGCTACCGGTTCCGGGATGCGCTGCCGGCAAACGAAACGAAAACCAGCGGTTATGAGGTGGGCGATATTGTTTACTGGGCACCCCGCCACAGCTTCGTCATCATGTACGAACAGAACAATGAACGGATAGGTAACCTTCAGAAAGTGGGCCGAATCCACTCTGGAGTGGGGATTTTCAGACATACGGGTAATATTGATGTGACATTTGAAATGGCACATTGATCCGTTATTCAATTCCGATAATTTAACGCAAGGACATTAGTTATCTTCATTGAGTATGGCTTCGGTGTCCGGGTCAAGTTGGTTATGAAGACCAGTCTCATTTCAGTCGCGATTACAAGCGCAAATATGGCGAGCCGCCAGCGCGAAATATCGCACGATTGCGGAATATGGCTGCTCAAGGGGCAGGTGGTTAATCGCCAGCAGCCAGAAAATGGCATGCCACGAGGTGACTTTAATCATCTGCCCGCCGATCAGGGGCCCGGCAATCGGTGCGATGGCCATGATTATCATCAGTGTCGAAAGCATTTGTGCTGCACGAGTGCGGCTAAATAGGTCTCGGATCATTGCTCGAGCCAACATCGGCCCGGTACAGGCACCTAACGCCTGAAAAACACGCCAGAAGACAATTTGCACGATATCCGTTGATAACGCGCAGCCCACCGAGCCGACGATGAACAGACCTAAACCGATAACCAGCGGCAGTCGACGTCCATAACGATCGCTAATCGGTCCCCAAATCAGTTGTGCAATGCAAAAGCCGATAAGGAAGCCTGTGATTGTCAGCTCTGCGTCACCCTGCAAATCTTTGGCCATCATGGGCATGGCGGGTAGATAGATATCGGTTGATAAAGAGGTTACAGCCATCAGGGCGCTGAGAATGAGTAGAAACGATAGACCGGTTTTTTTAGCTGTAGCCGACTGTGTTTGTGCCTGTTGATTAAGCATGGTGATCCGTTGGACATGAAGACATAGGGGTATGTTAACGGGTTTGTGCTTGTTGATAATTATTGGCAGAAGGATTGGGACTATGAGTGATATTCATTAATCGAAAATATCATTGCAGGTTTTGTGGGGCCAGCGATAAGCAGTTTTCTCATGGTGTTATCTCTTCCTGCATGTTGCTAAAGTCGCCAGTACAACATGTCAGGCAATAGCGTTCAGATGACCGCTACCGTCGAAAGCAATAAATGATTTTGCGAACATAGTATTGTGCCTTACTGCCAGACAACACGCAGGCGTAAGCCGTCCCTGAAGGGCAGGCAGACGCCATGCTGTTGTTCAGATTAAAAGGATTGAGAAGGGTATCGCGGTGCGGTTGCCACACTATGGCGTTCTGGCGTAAAAACTGTCAGAAATCTCGGCATTTATCAACTCATCCTATGCTCCTCTGAAATCTACGGGATAAGTTTAGTTTCAGATGGGGCGCTAAGGCCCCGGTTTAGTGTTCTCAGGATTGTGCGTTGTAATAGACGAATGTCAGCTTGTTGCCATCGGGGTCTATGATGTAAGCGTTGTGAAAACCTTCGCCGTAATGCGGGCGCAGGCCTGGTGCTCCCTCGTCGGTGCCACCGTGATTTAAAGCTAGCGCGTGAAGCTGCTGGGTGTGTTCGGCAGAACGAGCAATCCGGCCGATCGGCACACCATTTCAAATCACTCGTCCGCTTTATGAGCCCAGGCAGGCATTGCCGTCAGATAACGTTTTGCACGCTTCTGTGCTTCTTCTGGACCGACTTTTTGCCAGGAATCAAGGAAGCTGGCCAAGCCTGATACCGCCTCTTCCCAGGGTTTAAGATTGCCGTTGCTGTCGCTGCAGTACGCACAATATTTATCACTGGCACTGTGTGCATCGGGCGCCGACATCGGCATTCCGCAAGCCTGACAGAACTGTTCATGTTGTGACATATGATGTTCCTTATGGTGACATCCTGATTAATAAATATACTGAATATGTATTGTGCAGGTGATGCATCAGATCAAAGCAAAGGCGAAGCCCCCGGTATATCCATTCAGAAATACCGGGAACCTGTTGTTACTTGGCGATGAGCGCGAACACGCCCCAGCCAAAGTATTCCCGTGCGTACGTTACGTGGCGTTTCGGCGAGAGTGTTAGCTCGGCCCTGACTTCCTCCGCAAAGTCGTCGTCAGGGTTGGCCTCCAGCCAGCGGCGCATGGTCAGCCATTTCGCGGCTTCATATCGGTCCCAGCCTTCCTGATCTGCCAGTACCATTTCCACCACGTCATAGCCGAGGTCATCGAACGCGCTGACAAGCCCTGGCAGCGTCAGGAAATCGGTCGTCGAGCTGACGCCACAGGCGTGGGCTATCTCGTCTGTTGCCGGTAGCTGACGCCAGTAGGGTTCGCCGATAAGCATGAACCCGCCCGGTTTCAGGCTTTGCGCCAGCAGCTCCATCGTCCCGGCAAACCCACCGCCAATCCAGGTTGCGCCTACGCAGGCGGCGATGTCGCATTTTTCATCGGCCACATAACCAGCGGCGTCCTGATGGATAAACGTGACGCGGTCGGCAACCCCGAGCTCTGCTGCCCGCTGCTTAGCCTGCTGGCTGAACAGCGCGCTCATGTCGACGCCGGTGCCGCTAATACCGTGGTCGCGCGCCCAGGTACAGAGCATCTCCCCCGATCCGCTGCCAAGGTCGAGTATCCGCGTTCCGGCCTTCATCCGCAGCACGCGGCCAAGCGTGGCGTATTTTTCCGGCGTAAACGGGTTATGGATGCGGTGGGCGCTTTCACTAATCGTAAAAATACGTGGGATATCCAATGTTGGTATTCCTTTCATTGAGTGGGTAGTAAGAGAATAAGATTCGTTTTTTTCGGCCAGCAGCGCGTACAGCTTGTCGGTAAAAGTATCGCTGACCGGCCATGCCGCCCCATCCGGGCGGATAATTGAGGTAAAACCTGCCGTATGCAGCAGGTCGAGCCAGGCGTCATCCTGCCAGGCGGTCATCTGACTGCCGAAGCGCGTCACGTTGCCGTTCTCTTCAATCGCCATAAATCGCGTTGCGCTGGTTTGCGCAGCGGGATCCCAGGCGTGCTCCGTCAGCAGCAGGTGCGGTACATCCAGAAATAGCCCCTGCGGACAGCGCTGCCAGCTGGGTTCAGCCATCCCCTGCCGTTTAACTTCAGCATAAGTATGAACTTCGATAAGCAGTTTTCCTCCCGCCACCAGCCACTGCGCGCAGCGATTAACCAAGGCCTGGGTTTCAGCCGCGCTGAACACATTCAGTTCACCAAAGGTCATCATAATGAAATCGAACTGCTCTTCCGGCTGGTAGTGGCGAACGTCCTGCTGGTGATAGGTAATATCAAGGCTGGCCGCCTGCGCCTGCTGACGAGCCCAGGCGATCGACGCCGGAGAAAAATCCACGCCCGTACAGCAAAAGCCGCGCTCCGCCAGCTGGCGCGTATAAAAACCCGGCCCGCAGCCGAGATCCAGAATGCGCGCGCCGGCGGGCAGCTGCCCGGCAAGCCATGCCACCTGTTGTTCAATAACCGCCAGCCTGCGGCTGGCCCAGTCGTGCTCCTGCGACAGATGATTCTCCAGCATACGCTGGCTAAACGCCGGTTCATCCCAGGGGATTTTGCGCTCCACCTCCGGCAAAACTGCGTTTGCGGAATCCCTGATAATCGTACTAATTGTCATCATCATTTCCTTATTGATTACTCGCGCCAGTGCTCGGGTTTCATTAACGCCCGGGCGCACTGTATCTGACCGGTTATCCCCAGCGGCCGGGACGAAAGCCGCTGCAGCATCCAGCAGGCTTTATGCTCCTCGGGAATGGGATAAGGCGCCGGATAGCCTTTATCTCCGGCACAGGGTTCAAAGCCATGCCGCGGGTAATAAGTGGCATGTCCCAGAACGAATACCGCCAGGCTCCCCATTGCCTTCAGATGCTCAATACCGCTTTGGATAAGTAATCCGCCAACACCCATGCCCTGGTATTCCGGCACCACCGCCAGGGGGGCAAGGATATGCATCATCGGAGAGTCAGACTCCCCTTTGAACGTCGCCAGGGTGAACAAAATATGCCCAACTGCTTTTCCATTATGTTTGGCCAGCAGAGATAATCTCGGGTGAGCACTTTCATCGTTGAGCAAATCGGCAACCAGGTCGGCCTCTTTGCTAAAGCCGAAGGCCCGGGTTTCAACTTCGCGAATATCATCAGCATCACGCTCTGAGGTGATGTGAAAGGTGAAGTTATGGTTTGTCATCAGTTGCTCCTTAGCGGTTGTCCAGCTGAGCGCGAACGTTGTTCAGCCCGGTGGTATTGATACGGTAGGGCTGCCCGTTGACGGACTTAATGAGTTTTTTGGTTTTGAGTTTTTTGAAAACGGCGAGCGTGCAGTCGCTGAGCAGGAGCCCTTCGCGGCTGTAGCATTCAACAGAGGTTACGCGGCCTGATGCATCGCGAATATGCGCGATCCGGCCACCTTTAGCGAGAACGTGTAAGGTACGTTGTTCCTGACGGGATAGATTCATACTGAAGAAACCTGTTAATCATCATGCGTAAAAACGAGCCAACACCCACGGGTGTTCGCGTAAAGTTTAAGCGCAGCGATAACCAGTCCGGCCTGATAAGGTCGGGAAGCTGATTATCTAATGATGACATTCTCCAGCATCAAAGCCTCGGTGAGAGTTGAAAAGATATTTACCAGCGAAATGATAACACGTAGTTTTTATAAGGAAATCGTATTAATTAAAAAGTGTGATCTGTTGCAAGCCCAGCGGATTTCTGACGCATCTGGTCGATATGTTGACGCCATTGGTTAACCATTTATAAAGACCCGCTTCGCGGGGCCTCATGCCCTCCTGAGCTTCAGCAGAATCTCTTCGCGCGACGCAACGAGCCTGAAATATCGATGGGTTAGCACTCAGGCCATTAGCGAATCTCCATCACATTTTGGTTTACCAATTTTGCTGTTATGGTTGACATGTTTGACCAATTGGAGGAACTTATACGCCATATCGTCTGGTTTCTCTCCGTTACGATGGTTGACCGGAACCGACACTCCCATCAAAGCAGCGGCCTGGAACAGGTCAAAACGTGAAAGAGGTTAAGCATGGAACAGACATGGCGCTGGTATGGCCCTAACGATCCGGTCACTTTAGCTGACGTCCGTCAGGCGGGCGCGACCGGAGTGGTCACCGCCCTGCACCATATCCCGAACGGCGAAGTGTGGACGGTTGACGAGATCCTCAAGCGTAAGGCCATCGTGGAAGAAGCCGGGCTGGTGTGGTCGGTAGTTGAAAGCGTACCGATTCACGAAGAGATCAAAACCCATACCGGCAACTACGCGCAGTGGATCGCTAACTATCAGCAGAGCCTACGCAATCTGGCCCAGTGCGGCATTCGTACCGTGTGCTACAACTTTATGCCGGTCCTCGACTGGACCCGTACCGACCTGGAATACGTCCTGCCGGACGGCTCCAAAGCCCTGCGTTTCGATCAAATTGAATTTGCCGCCTTTGAGCTGCATATCCTTAAGCGTCCGGGTGCGGAAGCGGACTACACCGCCGAAGAGGTCGCCCAGGCGAATCAGCGCTTCGCCACCATGAGCGAAGAGGATAAAGCGCGCCTGACCCGTAACATCATCGCCGGTCTGCCGGGCGCGGAAGAAGGATATACTCTCGACCAGTTCCGCCAGCATCTGGCAACCTACAAAGATATCGATAAAGCCGCACTGCGCGAGAACTTCGCCGTCTTCCTGAAAGCGATTATTCCCGTTGCCGAAGAGGTTGGCGTGCGTATGGCGGTCCACCCGGACGATCCGCCGCGTCCGATCCTCGGCCTGCCGCGCATCGTCTCAACGATTGAAGATATGCAGTGGATGGTCGATACCGTGAACAGCATGGCGAACGGCTTTACCATGTGCACCGGCTCCTACGGGGTACGCGCCGACAACGACCTGGTTGATATGATTAAGCAGTTCGGTCCGCGTATTTACTTCACCCACCTGCGCTCTACGCTACGTGAAGAGAACCCGAAAACGTTCCACGAAGCGGCGCACCTGCACGGCGACGTGGACATGTATGAAGTGGTGAAGGCCATTGTCGAAGAAGAGCACCGCCGTAAAGCGGAAGGTAAAGAGGATCTTATCCCGATGCGTCCTGACCACGGCCACCAGATGCTCGACGATCTGAAAAAGAAAACCAACCCCGGCTATTCCGCAATTGGTCGCCTGAAAGGGCTGGCCGAAGTCCGCGGCGTGGAGCTGGCGATCCAGCGCGCTTTTTTTAGCCGCTAATTCCTGACCGGCGGAGCAGCAGGCTCCGCCTTTTCCTCTTCGGCCGCCTGTTGCGGCCCACTCTGGAGTTTGCTATGACTGCAACCATTGCCGACAGCAACCTGCCGGTTACGCGCCCTGCATGGGATCGTTCTCGTCTCGAATCCCGCATCGTTCATCTGGGCTGCGGCGCATTTCACCGCGCGCATCAGGCGCTTTATACCCATCATCTGCTGGAAACCAGCGATAGCGACTGGGGCATCTGCGAAGTCAACCTGATGCCGGGCAACGACCGCCTCCTGATTGAGAATCTGAAAAATCAGCAGCTGCTTTATACCGTGGCGGAAAAAGGCGCTGACAGCACCGCGCTGAAAATTATCGGTTCGATGAAAGAGGCGCTGCATCCGGAAATCGACGGCTGTGACGGCATTCTGCGCGCCATGACGCGACCGCAAACGGCGATCGTTTCGCTGACGGTAACGGAAAAAGGCTACTGCACCGATGCGGCCAGCGGTCAGCTCGATCTGAATAACCCGCTGATTCAACACGACCTCGCCCATCCGGCGACGCCGAAATCCGCTATAGGCTACATCGTCGAAGCGCTGCGCCTGCGCCGCGAAGAGGGGCTAAACGCCTTTACGGTGATGTCCTGCGATAACGTTCGCGAGAATGGCCACGTGGCGAAAGTGGCGGTACTTGGCCTGGCGCAGGCCCGTGACCCAGCGCTGGCGGCGTGGATTGAAGCTCACGCGACCTTCCCGTGCACCATGGTTGACCGCATTGTGCCCGCGGCAACGCCTGAAACCCTACAGGAGATTGCCGACCAGCTTGGGGTCTACGATCCGTGCGCCATCGCCTGTGAACCGTTCCGTCAATGGGTGATTGAAGATAGCTTCGTCAACGGCCGCCCGGAGTGGGACAAAGTCGGCGCGCAGTTTGTTGAAGACGTCGTGCCGTTTGAAATGATGAAGCTACGCATGCTCAACGGCAGCCACTCTTTCCTGGCCTATCTCGGCTATCTCGGCGGCTATGAAACCATCGCCGACACCATGACTAACCCGGCATACCGCAAAGCGGCTTTTGCCCTGATGATGCAGGAGCAGGCGCCGACGCTCTCGATGCCGGAAGGCACCGATCTTCAGGCCTACGCCACGCTGCTGATTGCCCGTTTCAGCAACCCTTCCCTGCGTCACCGCACCTGGCAGATAGCCATGGACGGTAGCCAGAAGCTGCCGCAGCGCCTGCTTGACCCAATTCGTCTGCATCTGCAAAACGGCAGCAGCTGGCGCCATCTGGCGCTCGGCGTGGCGGGCTGGATGCGCTATACCCAGGGAAGCGATGAGCAGGGACAACCCATTGATGTTGTCGACCCGCTGCTAACGGAGATCCAGCAGATTAATCAGCGTTATCAGGGCGCGGAGCGCGTCGCCGCGCTGCTGGCCATCAGCGGGATCTTTGCCCACGATCTGCCGGACAATGGCGACTTCGTCAACGCGGTTACCCTGGCGTATCAACAGCTGTGCGAGCGCGGCGCCCGCGAGTGCGTGGCGGCGGTTAGCGCCAGTCTGTAATCTCCCTTCTTTCACGGGTCAACTGAACAATAATTTGGTTGACCCGTTTTCCCTCTCCGGGCCGAGAGTGATGCCAACCCGCCGGCCAAATGCTATAGTCAACCACCGGGCTACTGCATATCACAACTTAACACCATGAAATCACAAACTTCTCAGCACAGACCTTATCAGGAAGTCGGCGCGTTAATTCGCGATCTCATCGTCAAGACGCCCTATAACCCTGGCGATCGCCTGCCGCCTGAGCGCGAGATCGCCGAGATGCTGGATGTAACCCGTACCGTGGTCCGCGAAGCGCTGATCATGCTGGAAATTAAAGGGCTGGTCGAAGTGCGCCGCGGCGCCGGGATCTATGTGCTGGATAACGTCGCGGCGGAAGGCGCGGCGGAGAGCGCGGACATGAAGCATTGTAATGATGCCGGTCCATTTGAGCTGCTGCAGGCCCGCCAACTGCTGGAAAGCAATATCGCCGAATTTGCCGCCCTGCAGGCAACCCGGGAAGATATCATCAAAATGCGCCAGGCCTTACAGCTGGAAGAGCGCGAGCTGGCCAGCAGCGCGCCGGGCGGTTCCGAAAGCGGCGATATGCAGTTTCATCTGGCCATCGCCGAAGCGACGCACAACAGTATGTTGGTAGAACTGTTCCGCCAGTCATGGCAGTGGCGGGAAAATAATCCCATGTGGATCCAGCTGCACCGCCATCTCGGCGACACTCACTACCGTGAGGAGTGGCTGGTGGATCATAAACGGATCCTTGCCGCCTTAATCAAAAAAGACGCCCGGGCGGCAAAACTCGCCATGTGGCAGCATCTGGAAAATGTTAAACGCCGTCTGCTGGAGTTCTCCAACGTCGATGATATTTACTTCGACGGCTACCTGTTTGACTCCTGGCCGTTGGATAACGCCGACGCCTGACTCTCCCGCGCGCGGATAGCGGCTATCCGCGCGCCGTTCTGCAGTAACCGCAGCATGCAATGCAAACACTGATAATCATTCTCATCTTTATTGTCGCCCTGCCCGCACAATGGTAAGGTTACCTCATCCGATGAAGCCTCATCTCCAGTGCAGAAAACCGCATGAACAATACTCCTGGGCAGAACGAGCCGGCCCGCCAGGCGCTGAGAAGAACCTTCTCCGTCAGCGAGTTTATGGCGTTTGGTGAACGCTATGGTATCGACTATCGCTTTCCGCTGCTGCAAACGCCGGAGCCCTCGCACGCCAGCCCGGTGCTGCAGGGTGAAGTGGAAGAGATGACGCTGCCCTGCGGGATGTGCATCACCCACTCAGATGTCCACGTATTGCAGCCCTATGAAACCACCTCCCGCCATAGCAGCCCTCTCTATATGCTGGTGGTGCTGGAAGGCAGCGTTTCCCTGACTCTCAACGGCGAGCAGCACCTTGTGCGTTCCGGGATGGCGTTCACCTCACGCCTTAGCGAACATCAGGTCATGTGCGCCCGTCACGATGCCAACAGCAGGCTCCGCACGCTCTCCCTTGGACTCTACCCGGACGGCGCCTGGCGCGACGGACTGCTTGCTTCATTAATGCGCGAATGGGAAAGATGCCAGACGCCAACGCTCATCTGGCAGATACCGGGTTTTCTGCTGAGCGGCCTGCAATATGCCCAGCAGAGCGCGCCGGGCCGCGTTTCCCGGCAACTGATGCTGGAGGGGCTGATCCTGCAGCTGTTCGGCCATGGTCTGAGCGTGTGCCAGGATGAAAGCGCGAAGCAGATCCTCCCGGCGGGCGGCGAGCAGCTGCGCCTGGAGAGAGTTCGCCGCCTGCTGGAGCAGGCGCCGGAAAACGACTACACCCTGAACGAGCTGGCCCAGCGGGCCGCGATGAGCTCCAGCAGCTTGCGCAGTAAGTTTCGCCAGACCTACGGCTGTTCGGTTTTTGATTACCTGCGCGATTGCCGACTGGCGCGGGCCAGAGGCTATCTGCTGGAGGGGTACAGCGTGCAGCAGGCGGCCTGGATGTCGGGCTATCAGCACGCCACCAATTTCTCTACCGCCTTTCGTCGACGCTACGGTATCTCCCCCTGCGACGTGCAAAAGACGGGCTAATCTATTTTTCACCTTTTCGCGAAGTCTGTTTTGCCGCTTTGGCAGCGCGCATACGCATCCTGGCATTGCGCATAGCTATAGAATGCCTCAAAAAGGTAATAATTCTTATTAACAATTAGAAATGCCTTTGGAGATGTTCATGTTTGCGAAAACTCGCCTGGCGCTACTGGTAGGATGGGTGACCGGCGGCGTCGCTTTCCCGCTGCTGGCCCAGGAAACAACAAAAAACGAAACCATCGTCGTCACTTCGCAGATGCAAAGCGGCGCGACCAAAATTGCCACGCCGGATATTGAGACCCCGCAATCGGTATCCATCATCACGCGCGAGCAGTTTGAAGAGCAGGGAGCGATCAGCGTCCGTCAGGCCGTGAGCTACACCCCCGGTGTTTATAGCAACCAGATTGGCGCTTCCAACCGCTTTGACTATATCGTCCTGCGCGGCTTCTCCGATGGCAGCCTGGATAACGTCTATCTTGACGGCCTGAAAATGATGGGCGATACCAACTCCCATAGCTCACTGGTGGTCGATCCGTGGTTCCTGGAGAATATCGAAGTGGTGCGCGGCCCGGCCTCGGTGCTGTATGGTCGCTCTTCGCCCGGCGGCATCGTCGCCCTCACCTCGCGTAAGCCCTCTTTCGATCCCGGAGGGGAAATCAAGCTGTTTGCCGGTAATAACAACCAGCGCGGGGCGGCGTTTGACGTCACCGGCGCGCTGGACGATAACGATCGGGTGGCGGCGCGATTAAGCGGCATGACCCGCTATGCGGACTCCCAGTTTGATACCTTGAAAGAGCAGCGCTACGCGATTATGCCCAGCCTGACCTGGCGCATCACCGACCAGACGCGCCTTGATTTAATGGCCTATCTGCATCGCGATCCGGAGGGCGGCAGCCACTCGGGTCTCCCCTATGAAGGTACCGTGGTACCGCACTACGGCAAGAAAATTGCTAACACCTTCTTCGAAGGTGAAGATGATTACGACAAGTACGACCGCCGTGAAAATATGGTCGGCTACAATTTCGAGCATATGTTTGATAACGGCTGGTCGGTGCGGCAGAAGCTGCGCTACCTGCATACCAAAGTCGAGCTGAATCAGGTCTATGCCGCGGGCTGGCTGAACGAAACCGAACTGAACCGCGGTTACTCCGGCTCGGACGAAAAGATGAACGCCATCACTCTCGATAACCAGCTCGACGGCAGCGTCGATACCTGGGCCGTGAACCATCGCCTGCTGATAGGCATTGACTATCAGGATCGCAGCAACAACACCACCGGCTACTATGGCGCATTCCCGGCCATCGACGCGTTTAATCCGGTCTACGGCGCGAAGCCGGATTACATCACCATGTACAGCCGTGAAAAACACAAGCTGCGCCAGACCGGCTACTATCTTCAGGACCAGATGTCCTGGGACCGCTGGCGCTTCACCCTGGGCGGGCGCTACGACCAGGTCAGCGTGTCGAATATCGATAAGCTGAATCAAACGCGCAGCGATCTGGATAAGAACAATTTCAGCACCCGTGCCGCCCTGCTGTATCTGTTCGACAACGGGTTTGCCCCGTACATCAGCTACTCTACCGCCTTTACGCCCACCAGCTTCGCCGACGAAAACGGCAACGTGCTCGATCCGATGAAAGGCAAGCAGTGGGAAGCCGGGCTGAAGTATGAGCCAGAAGGAATGAACAGCCAGTTCAGCGCCTCGGTATTCCGCATCAATCAGACCAATATCGCCACCAAAGAAGAGCCGACCGATCCGTACCGCTCGATTGGCGAAATTGAGTCGAAAGGGGTGGAGCTGGAGGCCATCAGTCAGCTAACCGACAGCCTCCGTCTGCAGGCGGCCTATACCTACACCGACATCCGCTATAAGAAAAGCAGCCCGGAAGAGCAAGGCAAGCGCGCCGTTTACGCGCCGCGCAATCAGGCCAGCGCCTGGCTGAGCTATGATGTGAAAAGCGGCCCGCTGGATGGTCTGACGCTGGGTTCCGGCGTGCGTTACGTCAACGGTATTACCAGCGACCGCTTGAATACGCATACCCTTCCATCCTATACGCTGGTGGATATGACGATTGGCTATGACCTGTCGCAGGTCGGGATTAAAGGCCTTAGCGCGCAGCTGAACGTCAATAATCTGACCGATAAGAGCTACGTTGCCGCCTGTAACTCGCTCTCTTACTGCTACTTTGGCGCAGAGCGCAGTATCGTCGGCAGCGTCTCCTGGAAGTTCTGATCGCGCTAAAAAGCCCGGAGTTTTTGCTCCGGGCTGCAGGTTAATCTTCCGCTTTATGAGCCCACGCGGGCATGGCCGTTAAATAGCGCATCGCTCGCTTGCGCGATTCCGCAGGCCCAACTTTCTGCCAGGAATCGAGGAACTCAGCCAGGCCGGAAACGGCATCCTCCCAGGACTTAAGCTTCCCCTCGCTATCGCAGCACCAGGCGCAGTAATCGTCGCTTGCGCTTTTCGCCTCCTCGGCGGACATCGGCATTCCGCAGGCCTGACAAAACCGTTCTTGCTGTGACATAGGGCGCTCCTTTCTCGCAAATTGAGCATAAAAAATACAGCATTGTTTGCACAATAACGTTCTGCCAGTTCAAATAACCGTAAATTATTTATGGTTATTGTTGTATCACCCAGTACTGCTCCCGGTTCTCTGAACGTGTTCGTCTACACTAAACAGGGACAGGTGTTTGACGCAGCTGATTCAGGCGCATCCACGGTTTAAAACAGATTAAGACAGGACGCAATCATGCAACTTAACGACCCTACCCTTTTTCGCCAGCAGGCATTCATTGACGGACGCTGGCGCGACGCCAGCAGCGGAGAAACCCTCGGGGTTACTAACCCCGCCAACGGTCAGCAGCTGGGCAGCGTGCCCAAAATGGGCGCCGAGGAAACTCGCGAGGCGATCGATGCCGCCGCTCGCGCGCTGCCCGCGTGGCGCGCCCTTACCGCCAGGGAGCGCGCCACTATCCTGCGCCGCTGGTTTGATTTGATGATGGAGCATCAGGACGATTTAGCGCGCCTGATGACGCTGGAGCAGGGGAAACCGCTGGCGGAAGCAAAAGGCGAGATCGGCTACGCCGCCTCCTTTATCGAGTGGTTTGCCGAAGAGGGTAAACGCATTTACGGCGACACCATTCCCGGTCATCAGGCCGACAAACGGCTGCTGGTGATTAAACAACCGATTGGCGTAACCGCCGCTATCACTCCGTGGAATTTCCCCTCGGCAATGATCACCCGTAAGGCGGGCCCGGCTCTGGCCGCAGGCTGCACGATGGTGCTCAAGCCCGCCAGCCAGACGCCGTTCTCCGCGCTGGCGCTGGCGGAGCTCGCTAATCGCGCAGGGATCCCCGAAGGCGTATTTAACGTGGTGACCGGTTCGGCCAGCGAAGTGGGTAACGAGCTCACCGGTAACCCGCTGGTGCGCAAACTCTCCTTTACCGGCTCGACGGAAATAGGTCGCCAGCTGATGGAACAGTGCGCGAAAGATATCAAGAAGGTCTCGCTGGAGCTGGGCGGCAACGCGCCGTTTATCGTTTTTGATGACGCCGATCTGGATAAAGCTGTCGAAGGCGCGTTGGCCTCCAAGTTCCGCAACGCCGGACAGACCTGCGTCTGCGCCAACCGCCTGTACATTCAGGATGGCGTCTACGATCGCTTCGCCGAAAAGCTTCAGCAGGCGGTCAGTAAGCTGCAAATCGGCGATGGCCTGCAGCCGAACGTCACCATCGGGCCGCTGATTGACGAGAAAGCGATCGCCAAAGTGCAGGAACATATTGCCGATGCGCTGGACAAAGGCGCGCGGGTGGCTACCGGCGGGAAACCCCATGAGCTGGGCGGAAACTTCTTTCAGCCCACGATTCTGGTGGACGTCCCCAGCGATGCGAAAGTAGCGAAAGAAGAGACCTTTGGGCCCCTCGCCCCGCTCTTCCGCTTTAAAGATGAGGCAGATGTTATCGCTCAGGCCAACGATACCGAGTTCGGCCTGGCGGCTTATTTCTACGCCCGCGATCTGGGCCGCGTCTTTCGCGTTGGCGAAGCGCTGGAATACGGCATTATCGGTATTAATACCGGCCTTATCTCCACCGAGGTGGCTCCCTTCGGCGGCGTGAAATCCTCCGGCCTCGGTCGCGAAGGTTCGAAGTATGGCATAGAGGATTACTTAGAAATCAAATACATGTGTATTGGGATTTAATCTACCCTCGCGCCAGCTTCTGCTGGCGCAGCTTATTTAGCGGTCATTTCCCTCGGTAATAGCTGGAAATACGTTTCGCGGCTGGGTTCATGAGGACATCCCGATATCCTGCCCGTCTCAGCGCCATTCATTATGCTTAATAACAATGCGAAAAAGGGCGTTGGCTATAAAAAAGTTATCAATCATCCATTCCGGGCAGGTTCGACATAGGATTAATCGTAGGCTACAATAATCAACGCCGGTCTGAAGCTTAATTTCTTAATAGATTCATAGAGATAAATTTTGCTTTTCAGCGGGATATGACATCATTTTATTGACTATAAAACGAGCAAAAAGATGACGGATAGCACAATTAAAATTTATAACGCCCGCTACAGTAAGCTAATGAAGCTACTGGATTTTTTTTGCCGTTAACCTGTTCATTTTTGCTTATTTAAAATACTTTCTCGTCGAACCATCGACGGCCTCTCTGTTCCTCGGAATAATATATTCCCTGATTTTTATCCGGGCCAACGAGCACTTTCAGTTATATTCAGGCCAGTTTAAAGGTCAGTATTTTAAAAAATTAACGAAGCTTTTTTTTAGCGTCTGTATTAGCGGACTGCTGACGTTTTTATTGTTTGTGATTGCTGAACTATTAATGAACAATCATGCCAGTACGAACGCGCTGCTGCTGGCTGAAGTGATTGCACTATGCTCGCTGGCCATATTCATTAGTATGTTTCTTATTCGTATTATCTCCAGCCGCTATTTTTTCAAATCCAGACTCAAGGTGGCTATTTTAGGTATTACGCCAGCCGGGTTGGCCATTGAGCAGGCGCTGTTTAAGGAGTATACCCATAACGGTATTGAAATTACCTTCTTTGAGGACCGCGCCGTACAGCGCGACAGCCGCCTGCTCAGCATTGAGAAAAAAGGCAACTCGCGCGACCTGCTGGCGCTGGCAAAAGCAGGCGAGATAGATGAAGTCTATATCGCCCTGCCGATGGTCGCCCAGCAGCGCATTCGCCAGTTCTTAAACGAATTTTCCGATACCACCGTAGATGTGTTTCTGGTACCGGACCTGTTTTCCTATAGCTCACATATTTCGCAGCTGCGGATGTTTGGCAATATCCAGACCATCAGCATTTTTACGTCGCCGTTTGAAGGCGAAGGCGCGGTGCTCAAGCGTATCGAAGATATTCTTCTCGGCCCCTTGTTCACCCTCGTCAGCCTGCCGGTAATGCTCGCGGTGGCCATCGGCATCAAGCTGACGTCGCCAGGCCCGGTGCTGTTTAAACAAAGTCGTTATGGTCTGAACGGTAAGCAGATCGCGGTATGGAAGTTCAGAACCATGCGCGTGATGGAAAACAGCGCGGTCGTCACCCAGGCCACGCGTAACGATCCGCGTATTACCCGCTTCGGCGCCTTTCTACGCAAAACATCGCTTGATGAACTGCCGCAGTTTTTTAACGTGCTGCAGGGAACCATGTCGATAGTGGGTCCCCGCCCGCACGCGGTCGCGCACAATGAGCAATATCGCGTGCTGGTGGAAAACTACATGATTCGCCATAAAGTGAAGCCCGGCATTACCGGGCTGGCGCAAATTCACGGCTTTCGCGGCGAAACTGACACGATTGATAAAATGGAAAAACGCATTCAGTACGATCTGGAATATATTCAGTCGTGGTCGCTGCTGCTGGATATCAAAATCGTATTTTTAACGTTTTTCCGCGGATTTGTGGGCAAAAATGCGTTCTGAACTCACTTTCCTCGCGGGTCTGCTGGCGATACCTTGCGCATGGGCGGACCTGCAGGCAAAACCACATACCGGCGTGGCTGGCATCGATTTCGAGAGCCAGGTGGGTTATGACGTCGGTTACAATGACAACGTGACCTGGCAACGCTACGGCGGCAACGAAATTGCTTCCTCCTGGCAGGGTATTAAGCCGATTTTTAAAGCGATCGGCGAGCGCTATGAAGACCGCTATTTACTGATGTACTCGGGCGATTACCGCCGCTACGCCAGCGATAGCGCTGATAACCGTGATAATCATTTTTTTATGTTTAACGGCAAGTGGCGCTTCGGCAGTATGCATGGCCTGTCATTGGATCTTGATGAAACGTTCGGCCATGAAGAGCGCGGCCGCGATACCACCGAGGGGTTTCTGCCCGAGCAGTTCAAAGAGTTTGGCATTAACAAGCCCATCGCCACGCGCTTCTTTAACAGTGAACTACGCTATAGCTACGGGGCGCCGGAAGGGCGCGGCAAAGCAGAAGTTGCGCTGATGCATAAACAGCTGCGCTTTCGCAATCTTGACAGCATTGAGGACGCCAGCGCCGACTTCCATTACTACATGCACGATCAGGAGTGGCATGAAAACAGCCTGGTCGCCGAGCTTTTTGATCAAAAAGCCAAAACGCTGCGCTACCGCTACAGTTTTATTACCAACCAGCGTCGCTATGAGCTCAACCCGTTAAAGGACAGTAATGAATACTATCTGCTGATGGGTATGAAAAACCGCCTTTCCGGCAAGACCGAGATCAACGGCAACGTCGCATGGCTGTATAAAGATTTTATCCATAACCCCGACTCACAGGGGTTCAACGGCCTGAACTGGGATATTAATGCCGACTGGAAACCGCTTGAACAGATAAAACTCAACTTACACAGTTCACAGCGGATAAAAGATCCCACCGACTCCGGCGGCTATATTCTGGTATCCAATTTTGGCCTGGGCTACGAGCACCACTGGCTGGTCGACAGATTCTCCACCCTGGTTGATTACTCTTATATTACAGAGGATTACAAGCACCAGACCAACGGACGTAAAGATCGATCAAACCTCGTATCGCTGACCTTCAACTACGACTATCGACCATCCGTTAATTTTCAGCTGAAGCTGCAATGGAACACGATGCATTCGAATAAAGAAAAAGATGCCTTTTATATTGGGCCAGACTATGACCATGAGGTCGAGCGCACGCTGGGCTACAACGACTCGGCCATTATTTTTATGACGCAGGTACAAATATGATCCTTAGCTATGGAAAACGGGCGGCGATTTCTCTTCTGGCGCTATGGCTGGCGGGCTGTTCGGCGCCACCGCAGACGATCCGAACGCCGCCGGATGCCGTTTATCATCTGGACCAGGGGGATGAGATCAATATCGCGGTTTCCGGCGAGCAGGATCTCACTATGCGCGTAAAAATCGATAATAGCGGCAGCGTTGATTATCCTTATATAGGCTCCCTGATGCTGAAAGGAAAAACGCCCGAACAGGTCAGCAATGAAATTGCCGATAAGCTGCGCGGTAACTATCTGCAGGCGCCAATGGTGACCGTGAGTATTGCCGAATACCGTAAAATTTATCTGTTAGGCGAAGTCAAAAAACCGGACGGCTACGCCTGGGAGCCCGGCTTAACGGCGGAAAAAGCCATTGCGCTGGCTGGAGGGTTCACCGACCGCGCCGATCGCCATGACATCCGCATTCGCCAGTTTCGCAGCGGTAAACTGCTGGAAAACGTCGCCGCCGACTCCGCCGTACAGGCCGGAGATACCATCATCATTGGCATGAGTTTCTTCTGATATGGCTATTTCATTAGTTGAAAATGGAAAGAAGAAAGAAGGCTTTATCGACTTCACGCCTTATTTCAACAAAATCAAGCACAAGCTGATTTGGTGCCTGGTGGTGGTCGTGGTGGCTGCGGCGGCGTCGTGGATCCTGACGCGCTTTATGTCATCCAGCTATACGGCAACCGCAACGGTGCTGTTTAAAGCGCAGTCGCAGGATGTAACCCCCCTGCCGCGGCTGGAAAACTACGATTCCACCCGCAGCGATTACTATGAAACCAAATACGCGCTGATGGGCTCCCGCGTGGTACTGGAAGCCGCAGTGAAAGCGCTAAAGCTGGATCAGGACCCGGAATTTAACGGCGGGGATAAGCTTGATGAGGCCGCGCGCGTCAATAATGCCGTGCGCGCCCTGCAAAAAAACCTGACCATCTCCGGCGTGCGCACCACGCAGCTGGTATCCGTTTCGATGGAGGCGAAATCGCCGCAAAAAGCCGCCGATATTGCCAACGGCGTGGCGCAGGCCTTTATCGATTACAGCCTGGCGCAGAAGCAGAAAATATTACTTCAGGCCCAGGGCTGGAACGAAAAAATGATGGACGATCTGCGCAATAAACTCGATCGCCAGAAAGCCGATATCGATGATTTTCTCAAACAGAACGGTCTGCTGACTTTTCGCAGCATGGATGGCTACGAAACCGAGCGCCTGGGGATCGTGATTAACCATCTGGCTGACGCGACCCAGCGCCGTTTGAAAGCGCAAACGGTATGGGACAAAGTGCGCCGCCAGCAGGGAAAAGCGCCGGAAGCGATCATCTCACTGCCGGAAATTTCCGGTCATCCGCAGATTCAGGATCTGCGGATCGCGCTGATCCAGACGCGACGTAACTTATCGGAAGCGGCAAAACACTATGGCCCTAAGCATCCGAAATACCTCCAGGCTCAGGCCCAGCTGCAGGTCGTTAACGGACAAATAGGCCAGGTGCTGGGTGAACTGCTCAATGGGTTACGTCAGCAGTATCAGATTGCGCTGGACGATGAGCAGCACTATCAGCAGATGCTCAACGATCAGAAAGCCGACTTCCAGGCACTGGGCGCTAAGCGCGATAAATACAACACCATGATGACCGCGCTGAACAAAACCGAAGAGCTGTATAAATCGCTGTATCAGCGGGCGAACGAGCAGAAGCTCTCCGAGAGCTTTTCGGTTCCTGATGAAGTGATCTACGATGCCGCCGTGCCGCCAAATCAACCGTCTAAACCGCAGCGCGGTCTGCTTATCGTGATGGCGACCCTGATGGCGCTGGCGCTGTACATTATGTACCTGATTGTCAGCACCGCGCTGGATAAAACGGTCAACAGCATCAGCGAACTTAAAGCTAAAACGGGCCTTGATGCCAGCGGTGAATTCCCGCAATTGCCTCAGGCGAACAGCGCGAAGCTGACGTTCCAGAACCTGCTGTATGCCGACATGATCCACAGCCTGCGCCTGGCGCTGCTCGGTCAGAATAATCATGGCGGGATGATACTGGTGACCTCGGCGCAGGCCGATGCCGGCAGCAGCCTGATTGCCGAAATGCTGGCGTGGTCCGCCGCTAAGTCAGGTAAAACGCTGCTCATTGATGTGGACTACCTGGCAAGCGATGGGCTCTCCGCGCGCTATCCGCAGCATAAAACGGGCTTTAGCGAGCGTCTTGATGGCCGCAGCGCCGCGCCTCAGGCGGTGGTCCCCCTGGCCGACACGCTTGATTTTATGCCGCGAGGCGAGCTGAGCGACTCCGCGCTGCTGCTGTTCACCTCTGAGCGGCTCCCGGCGCTGCTGACGACGCTGCGGCAGACCTACGATTATCTGATTATTAATGCGCCTTCGCTCGGGCTGGCGCAGGACGCCCTGCTGCTGGCGCCGCACGTCGATATTACCCTGCTGGCGATCAACGCTGGCGAGCAGGCGTCGCGCATTCGCGACGCGCAGAATCGTCTGCAAACCGCCGCGCCTACGCCAGTCGCCACCATGCTTAACCGGGTTCAAGAAGAGAATCTGGAGACTCAGGAAGGCAAACGCCTGCCCGAGCGCGGCATGGGCGAACTGATTTCACCGAAGTAGCGATTATGAATTTAATTAAGAGTATTTCTTCAATCGCCAGCTCCTCGGTTCTTTCGCAGGCGATCGGCGCATTTTCCGTGTGGCTGATTTCCCATCGCTACGGCATGGCGGAAGTCGGACACTATGCGATGATCTACAGCAACGTGCTGATTGGCGCTCAGGTTTGCACCTTTGCGTCGCAGCTGCTTATCCCGCGCCAGGAGGAGCATGAGCTGGGGCAGAACGTAGTGTTTTGCCTGCTACAAAGCCTGATTCTGGCGCTGCCCTGGGCGGTCATCACCGGGCTGATTTTCCATCTCAATATTGCGTTTCTCTATCTGCTCACCTTCGGCTATGCGCTGGTTTTGATTGCCGAGAACCTCTCGCTGCGCGGCGGCAACTATCAGTTTCTGACCTTTCAGCGCATCGCCGTGTCGCTGGTCGTAGCGATAGCCCTGCTGGCGATGCCGAATACCACGCTGTTCTATATCGCCTGGATGGCCGGTATTTTGCTGCTGCTCAGCCTCTGTCTGCTGCGCTTGTTCCGCTTCAGTACCCTGACGCCAGCGCATTTTTCTCCGCGCGCGAACGCTCTTTTTGCGCGTCAGCACTGGCAGCATCTCAGTCGCGTCGGCAGCGCGGAAGTGCTGGCGATGGCCAGCAATAACCTGCCGACGATGTTGATAAATGTCTGGTTTTCACCGCTGGTCGCGGGCTATTTCTCGGTGGTAAGCCGCTTCTGTTTATCTCCGGTGATGATTGTCGGTAACGCGGTGCGCAACTCCATCTTTTCAAAATGGTCGATGGATTTTCGCAACCGCACCTTTAACTATCCGGAGTACAAAAAGATTCGCCTGCTGCTGATGGCCGCGGCGCTGATCTGTATCCTTGGGATCTGGATTTTCTATCCGCTGGTTATGCGCCTCGGCTTTAGCCAGGAGTGGCTCAATTCCATTCCGACCTCACGCTATATGTTGCCCTATCTGTTCGCCGCGCTGGCCGTCAGTCCGCTGACCGTTATTGAGCTTATCTTTGGTTCTAAACGCTATTTTTTACGTATTCAGATAGAGCAGTTGCTAATCATCGCCGTCGCTTTTGTCGTTCTGCCTAAGTTGGGCCAGAGCTATGAGATAGCCCTGCTGACGTTCTCTCTTCTGACCAGCATTCGCTATCTGTTCATCCTGCTGAAAATGAACAAACGGGCGCTACAGCTCTCCCGGCAGGAGCAGAAAATATGCAGCTAAATACCGGCCGCTATCTGGAAGCATTCGCGCTGACGACCATCGTCTTCTGCGGCACGATTCAGTATTTCACCGGCGTGGCAGCCGTACTGTGGCTTCCTTTTTTCATGGTGCTGGTGATGGTGATTCTGCTGATGATGCAAAGCCGGGCGCAGCCGCTGGCGCTTAGCGCGCGTGAGAAGGTGGTGCTGGCGCTGTACCTGACTTTTATCATCCTCAGCCTCTGCGCCACGGTTTTACAATCCGGCATCGTCACCGCTATCGTCGGCTTTAAAAACGAACTGGCTCTGTCGCTGGTGATGTTTTGCATGCTGCTCGGCATGTTTCGCGAGTCGCAGCTGCATCGCCTGACACAGCTTTTTTACTGGCTATTCTACGTCCAGTTCCCGCTGGCTATCTATCAGGTGCTGGTAGTGGTGCCAAAACGCGTGGCGCTACGCGGTGAGGATGAAAAGTGGGATTCGGTGGTCGGCACGTTTGGCGGCGACCCGATGGGCGGCGGCAATACCGCAGCAATGGGGATGTTCTGCCTGCTGATTATGCTGCTGAAGGTGTCCGAATTTAAGCACGGTATCTGCTCGTTCAAGTCGATGGCGACGCATATCGTGCTGGCCTTTTTCCTCTGCGTGGTCGGCGAGGTAAAATTCGTGATTCTGCTGTCGCCGTTCTTACTGGCGCTGCTGTGGATCATGCCCGCTTACGTTAGCGGTATCAGTAAAGTCACCCTGCGCTCATTGATGATTATCGCCGCCGGCATGGTGGTATTAATTTTTGCCGCTATCACTATTCTGGCGTCCAACTACTCGTCGGCCTTCGGCGGAGATCCGACAAAAAGCGCGCTCTCGGTATTTATCGATTCCCTCGGCTATATCTTTGATACCAACTACATTATGGAAAGCGGCGAGCTCGGCCGATTTACCACTATTTTCTTCTGGCTCCAGCATAACGAACTTTTTGGCCCCGGCGGAATGCTGTTTGGTTACGGTCTGAACGCCACCAACAGCGGCAGTACCGTCTCCCCCGGCTATATTGGCGCCTGGTATCACCTTATTCTCGATTCCACCGCGCTGAGCATGCTGCTGTGGGAAGTCGGTATTATCGGGGTGATCTTATTTATCGCCATGATTGCTTCTATTCTCGTCGGTATGCGGCCGAAAGAGACCTTTTCCCGCTACGATCTTAAACGTGAAGATTTACAGCTGCTCAGCTCCGCGCCTGCATTTTACGTCTTTGCCATTGGCTGTTTGCTCAGTCTTCCCTACAGCCAGATCCTGATGATCATTCCCATGCTACAGTTTTTATTATGGCTGGCCCTCGGGGCGCTTATTGTCATTCATCGTTCTGTCCGTCTGAATTCCGGTACCCAATATGAATAAAACGCCATCAATTACCGTCAGCATTAAAACCCTCAACGAAGCGCAGGGTATTGAAAAAACGATCGACAGCGTCCGCAAGCAATTGCAGCCTTATCCGCATCAAATTATCGTCGCCGATAGCCTGTCCACCGACAATACCCGGGAGCTGGCCGTCGCCAAAGACGCGATGGTGGTCTGCCTCGATAACGCGAAAGATCGCTGCTGCGGCGTGGGTCATCAGCTGGGCTGGTTGTTCAGCGAAGGGGATTACCTGCTGCTGCTGGATGGCGATATGGAGCTGGAGCCGGGTTTTCTCGACACCGCTGTGGCTTTTCTCGAAACGCATCCCGAGTATGCGGGCGTGGCGGGCAGCGTCGAGATGGATGACGCCGCTAACTATGAGTTTAAATCGCGCAAGCAGCGTCTGCATCTTATCTATCCGCAGGGCGATACCGATCATCTTGGCGGCGGCGGACTCTATCGCCGTTCAGCAATCGAGAAAATAGGCTATCTGACTAATCTGAACCTTCACGGTTATGAAGAAGCTGAACTGGGGATCCGTTTGCAGGCCGCGGGCTATAAGCTCCATCGTCTTGCCGCACCCTATTTTAGCCATGCATCCTATACCATGCCGACCTTCAAAATGCTGGCCTATCGCTGGAAGAACGGCTTTTTATGGGCGCCGGGTGAACTATTACGCAACTGCTGGGGAAAAAAGCATTTCCCCGCCGCGCTTAAGATTGTTCGCAACGAACTGATATTCACGCTGTATATCCTGATATTGATTATTTGCCTGCTGACGTTCAATCCCGGGGTGATTATCATCGCCCTGCTTCCGCTGCTGGCGTTTATCGCGCTGAAGGCGATTAAAAATAAATCGCTGCGCGACGGCGTCCAGAGCGTGATCAACTTATCGTTATTTTCCGCAGGCATGGTGCGAGGCGTCATTAACCCCGTTCGCGATCCGCTGAAACAGCCCGCCGTGACCGTCTCTAACCCAAAACATATCCAGACAGAACATGAAAATATTATTCGTTAATAAATTCTTCTTTATTAAGGGCGGAGCGGAAACCGTTTTTTTTCAGGAACGAGACGCCATGCTGCAAGCCGGCTATCAGGTTGTCGACTTCAGCATGCAGCATGCGGAAAATAAGCCTTCGCCCTGGGAGAATTTCTTCGTACATAACGTAGATTATCATCAAAGCCACGGCCTGACGGGTAAGCTCAAAGCGGGTATCGATTTTATCTACAACGCCGAGGCCTGCAATAAACTCAATACGCTGCTGCTGGAACAGCGCCCGGATATTGTGCACTTTCACAATATCTATCATCAGCTGACGCCCGCATTGATTGGCGTCGCTAAACGCTTTGGCTGCAAAACGGTACTGACGGCGCACGATTATAAAATCGTTTGTCCATCTTACACTATGCTGCGCGATGGCCACGTCTGCGATGACTGTCTTACCGGTTCGGTGAGCAATGCCTTTCGCCATCGCTGCCAGCAGGGAGACACCTTTAAAAGCCTGCTGCTCTCGCTTGAGGCCTACTGGCAAAAGTTCGCGCAAAATTACGCCATGCTCGATTGCATTATCGCTCCCAGCGAATTTATGCGTCAGACGCTGCTGCGTAAATTACCCAGGTCGCGGATCGATGTGATCGTCAACGGTATTGATGCCAGCACCACGGTCCCGGGCGATACTGCGGGGGATTATTTCCTCTATATCGGCCGCTTGAGCCGTGAGAAAGGCGTGGCTACCCTGGCGCTGGCGCAGCAAAAAATGCAGCAGTCCATGCCGCTGAAAATCGTCGGCGATGGCCCTCTCGGCAGCGACCTGCGCGCCCGCTTTAGCGGTCCGGAATTTCTCGGCTATATGCGCCATGGAGAAGCGCTCAACGCGCTGATTCGCGGCGCGCGAGCGGTGATCGTCCCTTCCGAATATTATGAAAACTGCTCGATGTCGGTGCTGGAGGCGATGGCGTTCGGCCGCCCCGTCGTCGGCGGCAATATCGGCGGTATTCCGGAGCAAATTCGCGATGGCATTGATGGCTATCTGGTGGAACCAGGAGATGCCGACGCGCTGGCGCGCATCATGGATAGCCTGGCCGCCAATCCTCAGCAGGCGCGTGAAATGGGCATTAACGCACGCCAGCGGTTAGAGGATAAATACGATCTCGCCCGGCATATGCAGGTTCTGCAGGAACTCTATCAGCAGCTTGTGGGGGAAGCGAAATGAAGCTTAAAGTGACGGTGCTCGGCACCCGCGGTATACCGAACGTCCAGGGCGGCGTGGAGACCCATTGCCAGAATTTGTATCCCGAAATCTATCAACAGAATCATGCTGATATCTGCGTCATTGCCCGCTCGCCGTACGTCGACTACCGCCGTAGAGAATATAAAGGCGTACAGCTGAAAAGCCTGTGGGCGCCCAAAAGCCGCAAGTTCGAAGCCATTATTCACTCTACGCTGGCCGCCTTCAGTACCCTGTTCGACGGTTCAAATGTCGTGCACGTTCACGCGGTCGGGCCTGGCCTGGTGGTCCCGCTGCTGCGCCTGCTCGGCAAACGCGTCGTTTTTACCCACCACGGCCCGGACTATGACCGGCAGAAGTGGGGGAAAATGGCGAAGGAGATGCTGCGCCTCGGTGAAAAATGGGCGGTGAAATATGCCAACGAGGTCATTGTTATCTCGGAAGTGATTAATACGTTGATTCAGACCAAACATGGTCGTTATAACGCGAACGTGATCTATAACGGCGTGCGCCAGTCGCAGCTTCCCGCCGAAGAGGCCCGGCAGGCCACGTTGGATCAGTACTCTCTCAAAGCCGGGCAATACGTTGTCGCCGTCGCCCGCTTTGTTGAAGAAAAAGGGCTGCACGATCTGATTGCCGCCCACAAAGCCGCCAACTGCTCGCAGCCGCTGGTGCTGATTGGCGATGCCGATCATCCGGATGAGTATAGCGAGCGGCTGAAGAAACAGGCGGCCGCTACCCCGGGGGTGATTATGACCGGTTTTATTAGCGGCGATCCGTTGCATACCCTGTTCTCACAGGCCGGGCTTTTTGTTCTACCGTCTTACCATGAAGGGCTGCCTATTGCCCTGCTGGAGGCCATGTCCTGGTCACTGCCGGTTATCGTCAGCGATATCCCCGCTAACCTGGAGATTGGCCTGCCTGCCGGGGACTATTTCCCGGCAGGTGATGTCGCCGCGCTGGCGCAAAAGTTGCAGTCCTGGAGCGGCGAGGAGACCGTGGATTACAGCCAGTTAATGCCCAAATACCGCTGGCCGGACATTGCAGCGAAAACGGCTCAGGTCTATCAGCGATTAACGAATAAGAGTCAACCGTGACAAAATCAACATCCGACCTGGTCATCGAGCGCTTTTATTCCGCGCTTGACCCGGAAACAGAAGCCTCATTAACGCCGGAGCAGAAACGCGGTATCGAACAGGCGCTGGTGAGATCGAGCCTGGCGTCGCGCCATCGTATCGACTTTCGCCATAGCTTTCCGTTTCTGCATCGTCGCTATTTTGTAGTCTTTTTATGCGGTCGCGATCTGCGCAAAATTCCGCGAGAAAGCACGCTGCTCGGGCGTATATTTTCCACCCTGGCGATTACGTTTGCCGTACTGTTTGCCATTCTTGCCGTGCTGCTGGCGCTCTATATGCTTAAATCTGCGCTGGGTATCGATGTGTTTAAAAACTTCCACGTGGGTATCTGGACGTGGTTTGTAAACCTCCACGATAAAGTGAATTAACGATGAGCTCTTTTTCACTGCGCCGCGCCGCGCTGCTTTTGGCGCTACTGCTGGCCGGAGCCATACCCTCTGCAGCGGTACTGGCTGAACGTACGGTTGTCACCCCGCCGGCCTTCACCGGTCTGTTAACGAATCCTGGGATCGGCGTGGCCAGTTTCCACGATGGTTATGGTCAGAAGCCCTCTCTGAAAGAGTATCCGGACACCGGATTTGAATACGATCGCTTTTACTGGAGCGATCTGGAGCCTGAAGAAGGCGTCTATAATTTTGCGCCGATCGATCATGCCTTCAGCGTCGCCGCCCAGCATCAGCCGGCGATGAACGTCGGATTACGTTTCATGGCGCTCGATGAGCCACAATCAGGCTCGAAAATCCCCGCCTGGCTTATCGCCAAAGGCATTCAGGGACAATGGGTCGAAAATGGCAAAACCTTTGTCCCGGATCTCAACGATCCGACTTTTATCGCCTATGCGCAAAAGCTGCTTAACGCCCTCGGCGCGCGTTATGACGGCAATCCTGAACTGGCGTTTGTCGATATCGGCATGGTGGGTTCCTGGGGCGAATGGCATAACTCCAATTTCCCTGACGTCGCGCCGTTGATGGAAAAGTACACTCCGCAACAGCTCAATCGCTACGTTGATATGCACTTCAGCAGTTTCCCGAAAACGCCCAAAATTATGTTAATCAGCGGCGGCGACTCGCTGGCCTGGGCCAGCCAAAAGGGCGCCGGATGGCGCGCGGACTGCTGGGGAGACTGGCATAACTTTTCCCCGGAGTGGAGCCATATGCGCGATGACTATCCTCAACGCCTGGCCGCAGCGCAGACGGCGTGGGCCGGTTTTAACACTGGCTGGCAGCACGCTCCCGTTAGTCTTGAAATTTGCGGTTATATGGCGGAGTGGGAAAGCGTTCAGCACTATACCCGCGAGGAGGTTCAGGCCAGCTTTGACTGGGCATTAGCGCAGCACGCCAGTACCCTGAATCTGAAATCGCGTCCGGTACCGGCCGCCTATCGCGATATCGTTGATAACGCATTATTGCGTATCGGCTATCGCTACCGGGTGAGCCGGCTGGAATTTGATACGCCCGTGCGTAGCGGCACTCCGCTTACGCTGAATGTTACCTGGCGTAACGACGGCGTCGCTCCAGCCTATCTCCCGTGGCTTGTACAGTGGCGAATAGTGAATGATGCGGGTACGACGATGACGCAAGTCCGTACGTCGGACGATGTTCGCCAGTGGCTGCCCGGCGACCATCAAAGCAACGTCACGCTGCCGCTGCCTGCGGGCCTGCCTGACGGCCAGTACCGCCTGGAAGCGGCGCTGACCAACCATCAAAATCTACCGCGTATACAACTAGCTAACGAAGGTCAAACCGGTGACGGATGGTATTCACTGGCTTCGTTTAACCTTAAGGAATAACCATGTTTGAGGCTATCAGGCTGGTCGGCCGGGAAATCAAATCCTGCGGCGGCATTAAAGCGAAAATCGCGCTTCTGCTCTATCGTCTGGCAACGCTCTACCGCAGTCGTAACCCGCTGTGGAAGATCTGCGCAATTCCGTTCGTTATTCTCAATATCGTGATTAACGAGTGTTTATTTTGCATTGAGCTGCCGTGGCGAGCGCGCATTGGATATGGGCTGAAGCTGTTTCATCCGCACTGCATCGTTATTAATCGGGGAACGATCATCGGCCAAAATTGTACTCTGCGCCAGGGGGTCACTATTGGCAGCGTGACCGATAGCCAGGGTCAGGAAGGCAACAGCCCGCGAATCGGCGATAACGTAGAATTTGGCGCCCACGCCGTGGTGATCGGCGCGGTCACGCTAGGCGATAACGTCAAAGTCGGGGCAGGCACGGTAGTGACCAAAGATCTGGCCGCAGGCATGATTGCCGTCGGTCAACCCTATCGGGTATTAAACGGCAATTAGTGTGGGTTTGCCTGGGGACAAAACCCACGCTGGTAGAAACGCGGGTTTTATTGCTAGCCGGATGGCAACAGAAGGTTGACTCTTAGGCTCTCAGCTTAACCGGCTCGCTAAAATCATCAGCAGGTTCCAGCTTAAGGTTAAACGTTGCCAATAGCGCTTCGGCTCGTTGGTGAAAATCGCGCAGCGTCTTTTCGAGCTTTTCGGTGACTTCAGGATCGTCAATCGCGACCGGACGCCAGTCGCCTTCTTTATCGAATAATCCAAACTGGTAGCTATAGGTGAAGCGCGATGCCTGCGCTTCCATCTCCATCCACCATCCCCAGAACTCGCGTTTTTCAGGCGCCGGTTTTACGTTGACGCAAACTGCCAGGCAATCGAAAAAGAAGCGGTTGTCTTCACATTGCTCCTCACGGATGTAAGGGCCTAGCGCCGTGAATTTCTTAATCAGCTTACTCTTTAGGTGTCCACTCGGTAACGTCATTGCAATCTCCTTTGGTGATGCCATGACGTTACCAAATCGATAGAATTTAGCAATATATTAACTAAATCTATGGCTAATCCAGCGGGCGATCTGCCGCAGGGCGTGATCGAAATTGCGATAAACCGGATTGAACGGGATCTCCAGCAGCTTGCCGTCGGATGAGGATGAAGTGATCAATCGCGACTCCTCTTCCGGGCTGAACGGATCGTCTTTCCAGAAGCCCGAAAGCATCGGCGTAGGGCAGCGGCGCCCCAGCAGTCCCTGAACCTTCAGGGAGTAGCGGTTAAGCTCCACGCGCAGCGCTTCGTCGGAAGCATCGTGCATTCCCAGACGCGAAGCCAGAACGTCAAGATACATTTCCGGCACCCGTCCCTGATGCAGCGGATCCACCAGCAGGCCGTGCACCACCGGGCCCAGGCAGGCAACCGCCTTCAGGCGCTGGGATTCCAGATAGCCCAGCCGTACGGCAATGTTGGCGCCAAAACGGAAACCAAAGGCGGCCACGCGGGTATGATCGACCCATGGCACATTGGCCAGATGCTGCAGCACATACTGGTGCAGCATACTGGTATCCTGGGTCAGCTTGCATTTTGACGAGAAACCAATTGAAGGCATATCCACGGTCAGCATAGCGATGCCCAATGGCGCAAAATAGTTCTCATACAGGTTGTAATAATCGGTCTGGAGCGCGTCAAGGCCGCCGCACATCAGCACCGTCGGGAACGGCCCCTCGCCTGGCGGCATATGCAGGAACCCGGTGATCGGCGCCGCGCCAGGGATGGAAAACTCCAGCTCGCGCAGCTTGCCGGGCAGCCGCTGAGCCGCCTCTTCGTAAGCCCGGTATGCCAGCACCTGCGCCTGTTCCGCCAGCTCATCGCCTTTAATGTGCGGATAGGCGGCAATGCTGTACAGATTTGCCGCATGCAGCCAGTGGCGGCCGCTGATGAGCAGATCCTCTTCCTGGCCGGCCTTTTGCTGCCAGTCCATCGCCTGTTTCGCCCATTCAAAGATCCAGTTGCCGCCGCGATAGCCGACAACCGTATCGTAAAGCTCCGGATCGGTTCGCTCCGCATCGCTCATGACGATGCGCGCCTGCACGTCGAGGATTTCCTGCGGCGTCACGCCACGCCAGATCCACATCAGGCGATTAATCAATCGATACCAGTGATCAACGTTATTGCCGCTGAGCGCGGACTGGATCGGTTGCTGCGCTCCGGTATTGAACCGGCGCACCAGCGTAGAGGTTTCCGGATGTTTGAATCGGGGTTTAAACAGCGTTTCGCTAAGGTTAGCCTGGGACATGTGCAGCCTCCATCATGTTGCCACTGAAGCTATTGTAACCTGCGCAAGGGTAAAAAAAACCACGCCCGGCAAAACCGGGCGTGGTAATTAGCATTTATGCGGGAAATTAACGGCCTGCGATAGGCGGTACGAACACCACGCCCATATCCCACGGCTGTTCAATCCAGGTATCCTGCGGAATATCAATAACATAATCGTCAACCAGCGGACGGCCGGCCGGTTTTGCGAAAATAGTGACAAAATGCGCTTTAGGATACATTTCGCGGATAGCAACGGCGGTACCGCCGGTATCGACCAGGTCATCGATAACGATGAAGCCTTCGCCGTCGCCTTCTGCACGTTTCAGAACCGTCAGCTCACGCTGGTTATCGTGGTCGTAGCTTGAGATGCAAACGGTGTCAACATGACGAATACCCAGTTCACGCGCCAGTAGTGCTCCCGGTACCAGACCGCCGCGGCTAACGGCAATAATGCCTTTCCACTGTTCAACCGGCAGCAGGCGGGTTGCCAGCTTGCGGGCGTGAATCTGCAACATGTCCCAGGTGACGACGTATTTTTCGCTCATGTGAAGTGTCCCAGCCTGTGTAATACGGCTTAAATAATGTTCGAGGGGGAAAATGGTTGCGCGAGATTATAGAGATCTGACGCGCTAAAAACCAGCGTTAAGCGGCCACGACGACTCTTTTTACGTGGTTTACACTACCAGAGCACGCGGAAAGTGGTATTCTCAACCCCATCGCGCAAGCCCGGGCTTGTAGTGTATTTGATTGCTAACCCTCGATCTGCAAACGACTTTTGCAGATGATTGTAAGGAGACTCATCGTGTCTGAACTGTCTCAATTATCCCCTCAGCCGCTGTGGGATATTTTTGCCAAAATCTGCTCTATTCCCCACCCGTCCTATCACGAAGAACAGCTCGCTGAGCACATTATGGGCTGGGCAAAAGAAAAAGGCTTACACGCGGAACGCGACCAGGTTGGCAACATTCTGATTCGTAAAGGCGCCACTGCCGGTATGGAAAACCGCAAACCGGTAGTGCTGCAGGCGCACCTCGATATGGTGCCGCAGAAAAACAACGATACCGTTCACGACTTCACTCAGGACCCGATTCAACCTTACATCGACGGCGAGTGGGTCAAAGCGCGCGGCACGACTCTGGGCGCCGATAACGGTATCGGCATGGCTTCCGCGCTGGCGGTGCTGGCTGACGACAACGTTGTTCATGGCCCGCTGGAAGTGCTGCTGACCATGACGGAAGAAGCCGGTATGGACGGCGCCTTTGGCCTGCAGCCCAACTGGCTGCAGGCGGATATCCTGATCAACACCGACTCCGAAGAAGAGGGTGAAATTTACATGGGCTGCGCGGGTGGGATCGACTTCACCTCTGACCTGGCGCTGACCCGTGAAGCCGTTCCGGCCGGTTTCCAGAGCTTTAAACTGACCCTTAAAGGGCTGAAAGGCGGCCACTCCGGCGGCGAGATCCACGTCGGTTTAGGCAATGCGAACAAACTGCTGGCACGCTTCCTGGCGGGCCATGCTGAAGAGCTCGATCTGCGCCTGGTCGATTTCAATGGCGGCACCCTGCGCAACGCCATCCCGCGCGAAGCGTTCGCGACGGTAGCCGTAGCCGCGGACAAAGCGGAAACGCTGAAAGCGCGAGCGAATGAGTACCAGGAGATCCTGCAAAACGAGCTGGCGGCTAAAGAGAAAAATCTCGCTGTGCTGCTGGAGTCGGCGGAAAATGGCCAGCCTGCGCTTACGACTCAATCTCGTGATACCTTTGTGCGCCTGCTTAACGCCACGCCGAACGGCGTCATCCGCAACTCTGACGTGGCAAAAGGGGTGGTGGAAACCTCTCTGAACGTCGGCGTGGTGACCATGACCAGCGACAACGTGCAGATTCACTGCCTGATTCGTTCGCTGATTGACAGCGGTAAAGATTACGTCGTGAGCATGCTGGACTCTCTGGGCAAGCTGGCCGGTGCGAAAACCGAAGCCAAAGGCGCCTATCCAGGCTGGCAGCCGGACGCCAACTCTCCGGTGATGCATCTGGTACGTGAAACCTATCAGCGTCTGTTCAACAAAACGCCGAATATCCAGATTATCCACGCGGGCCTGGAGTGCGGTCTGTTCAAGAAACCGTATCCGGAACTGGATATGGTTTCCATCGGGCCAACCATTACTGGCCCTCACTCTCCGGATGAACAGGTGCATATCGAAAGCGTGGGCCAGTACTGGACGCTGCTGACTGAGCTGCTGAAATCCATTCCGGCGAAGTAAGACAACAAAGGCCCACTCCTCAGGAAGTGGGCCTTTTCTTTATAACGACTCGCTCATTAACGCCCGCTAAACGTTCGCAGCGGATTGCCGCGCTCAATCTGATGATGGAACATTCTCCGCTCAGACTTCAACGCCGCACTCTCATTCTGCCGCTGCTGTTCCAGCTTCCAGACAATCAGCAGACGCGCCAGCCGTTTGTTCGCATGCTGACTCCGCTCCAACTGCACCTTTACGCTGATGCCGCTTGCCGTATGAATGGCGCGCACCGCGGAATCGGTCTTGTTCACGTGCTGCCCGCCAGGTCCGGAAGAGCGCAGCGTTTCAAAGCGGATCTCGCTGGAGAGCATTTGTTCATCGCAGGAAAAGCGCCCTACGCCAACATACCAGTTTTTGCGCCCGTGATGCGGCCTGAACGGACTGGAAAAGACCCATTGTAAAGTGCCGCACCAGCTTTCGCTGAAAGCAAACGCGCCGTCACCATCCAGCGAAAGCAGAACAGAACGCAGGGTGCCGGCATGACGTCCTGGCTCACTTTCCAACAGCGTCAGGGAAAGCCGCCGCTCTGCGGCTTCCTTTATGAGCCGCTCCAACGTCAGTTTCACCGCCAGACAGCATTCATCCGGCCCCTGAGCGGAAGAGAGTTGCAATAAAATCATGCGCTTTTCCCTCCGCTGGTTTTCAGCGTCAGCAGTGGACGCAGACGGGCGATCGGTTCGACCAGTCCGGCCTGCACCAGACAGTTAAGTACGCTTTCAACGGATTTATACGCCTGCGGCGCTTCTTCATAGATCAGCTGACGATCGCGGCAGATCACCCTGCTTCCCAGCTCGGTGCGCGCCAGCTGAGCCGGCGTATATTTGCCGGACAGGCGCCCTTTGCATTCGGTTCGCATCCATTTCCGCCCGGCGCCATGCGCCAGCGAATGCAGGGTCTCCTCGCGGGTAACAGGCTGCACCAGCCAGCTGTGGTCGCCGCGAGATCCCGGGATTATCACCAGGCCCCGGTCGTCCGGCGTAGCCCCTTTGCGATGCAGCCAACCCTGCAGCCCGGCAACAGAACAGGACTCGACAAAGTTATGCGCGATATCCAGTACGCTCCGTCCGTCGGCCCGTATCTGTTGCAGGATGCGGGTGGCAATCAGATGACGATTCACGCGGGCAAAAGCCAGCGCATCATCATGTTCTGCCAGATAATCCCGAGCCGCAGCGCTACCTTCCGCCAGGCCATCGTGCGAAAAAGCCGCAATATGGCGCTGCAGTATGGATTGCCCGAGGCCGCGCGATCCGCTGTGCGCCAGCAGCAGCAGGTGCTGAGCATCAAGGCCGGCCTGCTGGAAACGGTCGTTATCCACAACCTGCTCCACCTGCTGCAGTTCAGCGAAATGGTTACCGCCGCCAATCGATCCCAGGGCGCTGCGCCAGGGATGGGTCAACAAATTTTCCGGCAGATGCTCGTCCAGCCAGCTTGCTTGCGCAACGTCCCCCATAGCGGACAGTTTCTTCTCAAACTTATCCGCATTGTATTTTCGCGCGAGGATATCCGTTTGCCACAGCGCCATGCCGCAGCCGATATCGTTACCCACCAGTGCCGGGTAGAGATGGCCCAGCGAGAAGAAGGCTGCGCCGATGGGATAGCCACGCCCGGGATGTAAGTCTGGCATTCCCACCACGCGCTGCATGTGGGGTAAATTTGCCGTCGTGTGTAATTGTTGGATCGCTAAACCTTCGATCCACAGATCGTCTGAACGAATATAAGAAATAGATTCAGACGTATAATGAACATTATTGCCCATATACCAATCCATATTAAAAAATAAATAAAGGATGTGGCAGACGTTACCAGGGCAAAAAAGAGAGTTATTCCTGGGAAGGCCTGCAAAGTGCGTTCTGGAAATATGTATTCATGGTGAACCTCCTTTGCAGTTAATAAATAGGTGAAAGTGCGCGTATAGTAATCAGGCGTTAAATCTATTGCAAGCCGATTTGCCGCCGCATCAAATAATTAAGAAATCGTTCACCCCGCGCCTCCACTTCCTGTGGCTGAATAACCGTGAAGCCATGACGCGCAAAAAAGGGCTTTGCCGTAATACTGGCCTCTACCGTATAAATGCGCTCAGGAAGCTGCCTCAATAGCGTATTGAGCAGCGCGCTGGCGACGCCCTGGCGGCTATAGTCGGGAGAAACGAAGAGTAAATCGATATAGTCATCTACGGCAGTGATAAACCCGACCGGCGAGGCATCATTTATTGCCACCAGTACGCGTGACGCCGCGAGTTTTTGCCGCCAGCGGGCTTCATCAACCTGCGCCCAGGCGGCAATTTGCCGGGGGGAATAATCGGCGCTGGCGGTCTCTTTAACGGCGCGTAAAAAGAGTGCGCATAGCGCTGGAAAATCCCCCTCTTCGTACATTCTTATTGTTAACATTGTTACAGTCCCAAAACGAGTTGTCGCTCCAGCTGCGGATCAAGCAGCGTCACATGTAGCCCCACCAGCCTGACTCCCCGACCTCCGCGCCGCTCATGCCAGGCTTTATGCGCGGTGGAAATCAAATCATCTTTATTCAGCCGGGGCCAGACATGCTCCTGGGTCGTGAGCTGGAAATCATTAAACTTCAGCTTGACCCCCTGGCGAGCAATCCGCAAATCCGGTTTAACTTTCGCCAGGCGCCGTTCAAGTTCTGGATAGAGGTTCTCAATAATCGACTCACACTCCGCCCATTCGTGGATATCCTCTATCAGGGTTCGCTCAACCCCCACCGATTTGCGCTGGCGCTCGCTGCTGATTTCTCGTTCATCAATGCCGTGGCTGCGTTCCCACAATATTCGCCCGAATTTACCAAAGCGCTTGAGCAACATTGCCAGATCGCTGTTCTGTACATCTTCGCAGGTTCTCAGGCCCATGCTTTCCAGCTTCGCGGCGGAGACTTTGCCGACGCCCGGGATCTTCGACAGCGACAGCGTTTTGACAAACTCCGCTACCTGGTGCGGCGCAATGACAAACTGGCCGTCAGGTTTATTCAGATCCGAGGCGATTTTTGCCAAAAATTTTACCGGCGCAATGCCGGCAGAAGCAGTCAGATTGAGCTCGCGATGGATGGTCTCACGGATCTCCTGCGCCATCAGCGTTGCTGACCCCTGACAATGGACGCTGTCGCTGACGTCAAGATAGGCTTCATCCAGCGATAGGGGTTCGATTAACGAGGTATAGCGGGAAAAAATCTCCCGGATATGGTTCGAGGCCTCTTTGTAAGCGTCGAAACGGCCGGGAAGGAGCGTCAGGTGTGGGCAAAGTTTCAGGGCGGTGGCGGTTGGCATAGCGCTGCGCACGCCGAACTTACGCGCCGGATAGTTAGCCGTACTGATAACGCCGCGCTGTACCCGACTGCCGCCAATGGCGATAGGGATATCGCGCAGCGCCGGGTTATCACGCATTTCAACCGCTGCGAAGAAGCAGTCCATATCTACATGGATGATTTTACGCATAGCCAAACCTTAGACTGTACATGCATACAGTATAGCAAACTATGGCGAAATTTAATCTTTTTAAATCCACAACCTTAAAAAACGTGCTACAACATAAAAATGCAACAAATATGATTTATTTTTCATATAGTTATATTAATAAATAAGGTAAAACCCAATCATGAAATCAATAGTAACTGCGCTCGGTTTACTTATTGCCAGCAGCGCCTGCGCAGCACCTCAGCTTATTGCTCATCGCGGAGGTACCGGCGATGCCCCGGAAAATACGCTTCCAGCAATAAAACTCGCCCTGGAAAATAAGGCCGAGGCGATCTGGATAACGGTGCAATTAAGCCAGGATGGCGTCCCGGTTTTATATCGTCCTGGCGATCTTTCCGCGCTGACTAATCATACAGGGAAAATCTCAAGCTATAGCGCAGCCGAACTGGCACGCATGGACGCGGGGTGGAAATGGGGTGATGAAACTCACCCCTGGCGCGGTAAAAATGCAACGATTCCCACGCTACAATCGGTGCTGGAACAGTGGCCGGAGACCTTCTTTTATATCGATATCAAATCGCCTGATGCCGACCCTGCGATAATGGCGGCTCGGCTTGGCGATGTGTTAAATAAAACCCATAGCCTCGCCCGCGTACGCGTGTATTCAACGGACGCTCGCTATATCGCAGCGCTACCAGAGTCAATTCCCCATTTCGTCAGCCGGGACGAAACGCGAACAAAGCTGGCGACCATTTCTCTTAGCCACCAGTGTCAGCCCACCAACTCACCAGGGGACGAGCACTGGTACGGCCTTGAGCTGAAACGCAAAGTAGAAGTCATCGAGAAGTTCACCCTGGGCGAAGGCGTATCGCCGGCCACACTCACCTGGGATAAAGAAGCGATGGACTGTTTCCGCTCACAGGGCAAAGCCCATATCATATTCTTCGGCATTAATAATGCTGATGATTTTCGTACGGCAAGCGAGCTTGGCGCCGACGGCGTAATGGTTGACTCACCGGCAAAAGCGAAAACGTGGTAAATCAAAAAAGGCCGCACGGTGCGGCCTGCTAGTTAAATGATGCGATCCTGATTGCGCTGCGCTTCGCGTGCCATGCGTTTTTTACGCGCATCGCAGGGCTCAGGGCAGTCGCAGACCTTTTCCAGACCCAGCGATGAGATCCCCCCGCAGCTGCCCTGGATAGTTTTTCGCTTGATCAGATACCCGAGCGACATTCCCAGAATAACCAGCGCGAAAATCACAAAGGTCGCGACAAATACCGTCAGCATCATTAGCCTCCAAAATCGTCGAGCATGATGTTTTCATCCTCAACGCCGAGATCTTTCAGCATTTTGATGACCGCGGCGTTCATCACCGGCGGCCCGCACATATAGAATTCACAATCTTCCGGCGCCGGGTGATCGCGCAGATAGTTTTCATACAGGACATTGTGAATAAAGCCGGTATGACCGGTCCAGTTATCTTCAGGCTGCGGATCGGAGAGCGCCACGTGGAAGGTAAAGTTCGGATTTTCACGTGCCAGCTGCTCGAATTCGTCATCATAGAACATTTCTCGCAGAGAGCGCGCGCCGTACCAGAAGCTGATTTTACGCTTACTGTGCAGGCGCTTAAGCTGATCGAAAATATGCGAGCGCATCGGCGCCATCCCGGCACCGCCGCCGATAAAGACCATTTCAGCGTCCGTTTCTTTGGCAAAAAATTCCCCAAACGGCCCGGAAATCGTCACTTTATCGCCCGGCTTCAACGACCAGATATAGGAAGACATAATTCCCGGAGGCGCATCAGGTACCTGCGGCGGCGGGGTTGCGATACGCACGTTGAGCATGATGATGCCCCTCTCTTCCGGATAGTTAGCCATGGAGTAGGCGCGCAACGTAGGCTCTTTTACATCCGAGACATAGCGGAAGAGATTAAATTTATCCCAATCGCCGCGATACTCATCCGGAACGTCAAAGTCAGCATAAGCGACCTTGTGCGATGGACATTCGATCTGAATATACCCGCCTGCGCGGAACGGAACCGCGTCGCCGTCCGGCACGCGCAGCTTCAGCTCTTTGATAAAAGTGGCTTTGTTATCGTTCGAGATAACTTCACATTCCCACTTCTTAACGCCAAAAATCTCCTCCGGCAGCTCAATTTTCATGTTCTGCTTCACCGCGACCTGGCAGGCCAGGCGGCAGCCCTCTCTCGCCTCACGCTTGGTGATATGAGAAAGTTCGGTAGGCAGGATATCACCGCCGCCCTCTTTCACCGTCACCCGGCATTGGCCGCAGGAGCCGCCCCCGCCGCAGGCCGACGAGACGAAGATTCCGTTGCTGGAGAGCGTATTCAGCAGCTTGTCGCCCGCCGGAGTACGGATCTGTTTATCCGCTTCGTTATTGATTTCAATGACCACATCGCCCGCATTCACCAGCTTCGAACGCGCGGCCAATATCAGCCCGGATAGCACCAGGACGATCAGCGTGAACATCACTACGCCAAGAATTATTTCCATACTTTCCGCCCTTATAGCTGCACACCGGAGAATGACATAAAGCCCAGCGCCATCAGACCCGTGGTAATAAAGGTGATCCCTAACCCGCGCAGACCCGCAGGCACGTTTGCGTATTTCATTTTTTCGCGAATACCCGCCATCGCCACAATCGCCAGCAGCCAGCCGACGCCGGAACCAAAGCCGTAAACGATGGATTCGGTGAAGTTATAGTCGCGCTGTACCATGAAGGAGACGCCGCCAAAAATCGCACAGTTAACGGCAATCAGCGGCAGAAAGATCCCCAACGCGTTATAAAGCGTCGGGAAGTACTTATCGAGGATCATCTCCAGAATTTGTACCAGCGCGGCAATCACGCCAATAAAGGTGATGAAGTTCAGAAAGCTTAAGTCAACGCCTTCCACCAGCGCGCCGTCGCGCAGCACGAGGTTATACACGAGGTTATTGATCGGTACCGCCAGTCCGAGTACGACCGTTACCGCAACGCCGAGACCGAAAGCGGTTGAGACCTTTTTCGACACGGCGAGGAAGGTACACATTCCCAGGAAGAAGGCCAGCGCCATGTTTTCAACAAACACGGCGCGGACAAACAGGCTAATGTAGTGAGCCATGGTCGGTTACTCCTTTTCCTGCTGTTCAGGCTTCCAGCTGCGCACCGCCCAAATCAACAAACCGATAATGAAGAACGCACTGGGTGCCAGAAGAAACAGACCATTTGGCTGATACCAGCCGCCGTTCTGCACCGTTTCCAGCACGGTAATACCGAATAGCTTACCACTGCCGATCAGCTCTCTCAGGAAACCGACGATGATTAGGATCGCCCCGTATCCCAGACCGTTGCCAATACCGTCCATAAAGCTCGCCAACGGCGGCGACTTCATGGCATAGGCTTCGGCGCGCCCCATCACGATACAGTTAGTGATGATCAAACCGACGAAAACCGAAAGCTGTTTCGAGATCTCATAGGCAAACGCGCGTAGCACCTGATCGACGACGATAACCAGCGAAGCGATAATCGCCATCTGTACAATGATGCGCACGCTATTCGGAATGTGGTGGCGAATCATGGAGATAAACATGCTGGAGAATGCCGTAACCAGCGTCACCGCAATGGTCATTACAAAAGCGGTCTCCAGCTTGGTGGTCACCGCCAGCGCGGAGCAGACGCCCAGTACCTGCAGAGTGATAGGGTTATTAGCGATAAGCGGCCCCACCAGCACGCGCTTCATTTCTTTCATGTCGCCCAAATCAGCCATTATTCAGCTCCCCTTCTCGCACCTTTTGCAGGAATGGGCCAAAGCCCAGTTTGCCCATCCAGAAATCAAAGCTATGCTGCACACCATTTGACGTCAGCGTTGCGCCCGACAGGCCATCAACGGCGTGCAGGTCGCCAGGACGCGCGCCGCCTTTGACGATTCTCAGCGCAGGCATCCCTTTATCATCAAGCACCTGTTTACCGACGAACTGCTGACGCCAGTTGGGGTTTTCAATTTCACCGCCCAGCCCCGGCGTTTCGCCATGATCGTAATAAGTGATCCCTTTTACCGTACGGCCATCGGTTTCCAGCGCCACAAACGCGTACATCACCGACCACAGACCGTTGCCGTAAATAGGGAGTACGACTTCCTGAATCTGCTGTTTTTCATCACGCACCAGATATATTTCGGCGATATTACTGCGGCGTTTAATACCCGCCGGATCCTGGCTGGCTTCCAGCTGCAAGCTCTGCTGCGGATCTTTCAGGGCCTGGGCCTGATTAAATTTGCTCGGGTCTTTATCCAGCAGCTCCCCGCTAGCGAGATCGACTAATCGTGGAGAGATGCGGGCCTTAAAAATATCGGCCACTTCATCTGCGCTCATTCCCTGCTTCATCAGACCGGCAACCGCCAGGATATTGCGCTGTTTATCGAGAGCGCGCTGCTCCTGCTGGCGCGATTTTAGCCCCACGGCAGAACCGGCGACCACGATTGAGCAGACCAGACAAAGCACCAGCACCACCAGCAGCGTTTTGCCGATGCTATCGTTACTTTTATTCTCAGCCACGCGACTTCCTCCGCTTAATATTGGCCCGCACCACCAGGTAATCGAACAGCGGTGCAAAGAGGTTGGCGAAGAGGATCGCCAGCATCATCCCTTCCGGATAGGCCGGGTTGACGACGCGAATCAGGACGCACATCACGCCGATCAGCAGGCCGTAGCTCCATTTACCCTTATCCGTAAACGACGCGGACACCGGATCCGTCGCCATAAACATCATGCCGAAAGCAAAACCGCCGAGAACCAGATGCCAGTACCACGGCATGGCAAACATCGGGTTGGTATCAGAGCCAATGAAGTTAAACAGCGTCGCGGTAGCCACCATGCCGAGGAATACCCCAGCGACAATGCGCCAGGAAGCCACGCGACCGAAAATGATGATGGCGCCGCCGATCAGAATCATCAGCGTCGAAACCTCGCCAATCGAGCCCGGAATATTGCCGAGGAAGGCATCCATCCAGCTTACCGGCTGTCCGCTTGTGACATTAACCAGCGATTCACCGCCGCCGCTAGCCCACTGGGACAGCGGCGTCGCGCCGGAAAAGCCATCCGCTGCGGTCCACACCAGATCGCCGGAAATTTGCGCCGGCCAGGCAAAGAACAGAAAGGCCCGCCCCGCCAGCGCCGGGTTGAGAAAGTTACGCCCGGTTCCGCCAAAGATCTCCTTGGCCATGACGACGCCAAACGTGATCCCGAGCGCAGCCTGCCATAGTGGCAGCGATGGCGGTACAATCAGCGCGAACAGGATTGAAGTCACGAAGAAGCCTTCGTTTATTTCGTGCTTACGCACGATAGCAAACAGGACTTCCCAGAACCCACCGACAAGAAACACGGTGATGTAGATAGGCAGGAAAAATACCGCACCCAGCGTCATCATACTGAGCCAGCCGGCATCAGCGGTGAAGTTTACCCCCAGCCACTGGGCAATGCTGTAGTGCCAGTTCCCGGCGATGACCTGCTGCAGCTGTTCAGCGCTATATAATTTAGCCAGTGCCGGTATGGTCTGCAGACCAACGTTATACATTCCCCAGAACATCGCCGGGAAAACGGCGAACCACACCAGTATCATCATCCGCTTAAGGTCGATGGCGTCTCTGACGTGCGCCGCTCCGCGCGTCACCTGACCGGGTGTATAGAACAGGGTCGCCGTCGCTTCGAACAACGGGTAGTATTTTTCCAGCTTGCCGCCGTGCGTAAAGTGCGGCTCAAGTTTGTCAAACAGTTGCTTTAAGCCCATCACTTATCCTTCCTGCTCAATCTGGGTTAACACGCTGCGCAATGCCGGACCATATTCATACTTGCCGGGACAAACGTAGGTGCAAAGCGCCAGGTCTTCTTCATCCAGTTCCAGACAGCCCAGCGCCTGCGCGCTGTCGGTATCGCCCGCCAGCAAATCGCGCAGCAGCATGGTGGGCAGAATATCCAGCGGCATCACTCGCTCATAGTTGCCAATCGGTACCATAGCCCGCTCGCCGCCGTTGGTATCCGTCGAGAAATTAAATAGCTTACGCTTCAGAAAGTGGCCGACGGTGGTACGGGTAATGGAGAATTTATCTTTCCCCGGCATCACCCAGCCGAATAGCTCTTTCTCGCGCCCCTCTTTCACAACGCTTATCTGTAAATGAAAGCGCCCAAGGAAAGCATGAGGCCCGCGCGCATGGGTTCCGCTGAGGACTGAACCAGAGATAATGCGGTTTTCATCGTCCAGCAGCTCATCTTCAAGCAGTTCATCAAGGCTGGCGCCTAAGCAGGTCTTTAACAAACGAGGCTCTTTGACCTGCGGGCCGCCAAGAGCAACGATGCGTTCGTTGTACAACTCCCCTTCAAGGAACACTTTGCCGACGGCGATAACATCCTGATAGTTAAGATGCCAGATCTGCTTTTTCAGGCTGACCGGCTCAAGAAAATGAATGTGAGTCCCCGCCAGCCCGGCCGGATGCGGACCGGCAAACTGATTAAAGGTCACCTGGCCGACAGGATGCCCGCCAAGCTTGCCGCCGCCAGCCTGACACACGTGAACTTTACCGTCGGTCAACCGCGTCAACAGCGTCAAACCGGCGTCAAACGCTTCGCGCTGGGCCAGAATGATTGGCTGAGGATCGGCCGCCAGCGGATTCGTGTCTATCGCGGTGACAAAAATGGCCGCAGGAACGCTGCCCGGCGCAGGTATTTTACTGAAAGGGCGGGTGCGAAATGCCGTCCACAGCCCGGACTCCAGCAGCTGCTGCTGAACGCTCTCGCGCGTCAATCCGGCAAGTTCGGCTAATTCATAGCGGGGAAAATGAACGGACTCTTCGCCATCCACATCAATAACGACCGACTGCAGAACCCGGCGCTCGCCGCGATGAATGGCGCTGACGGTTCCACTCGCAGGTGCTGTAAAACGCACGCCAGGATTTTTTTTATCTTCGAACAGAAGTTGACCTTTTTGCACCCGGTCCCCTTCACGCACCGCCATTGATGGGCGCATACCGATGTACTCTTCACCCAACAGCGCAACGCGCTTGACCGCAGTCTTCGAAGAAATCTGCTGTGATGGCATGCCAGCTATGGGCAAATTCAGCCCTTTCGTGATTTTAATCATATCGTTAGCAGGTATCCGTTACTTAAACCCCGGTTTCAGGCCGAGGCCAGCATAATTAATGGAATATATGAGGAAGAAAGGAACATCATAGTCCTGGTGATTCACAAGACGGGAGAGAAGCATCCTTTCTTACCCTGAACAGTTAGCGGGCCAAGTGTAACATTTCGTGAGCGGCTCCTGTAGACAAACCGCCACTAAGTGGTTCTAAAATGCGAGCTATTACGCAAAGTTCTGACTGCGCTTTGCCCCAGGATTCGCTATAACGGAAAACTCAGACGTAAACGCAGCACGTCGTGCTTGCGAAAAAATGCCGTGATGCTAATGTGAGCGCTCTAAAACCAGAATACTCTGATTTCGGGTCTCTCTTGCCGTCCTGGCAATGTGGTTATTTGTTTTATCAAGGAACAAGTAGTATGCGCAAAATCGCATTATTTATTGCGATGCTTCTGTTGCCATGCGTTTCATTCGCAGGGCTACTTAGCAGTAACAGCTCGACAACGCCGATGAGCAAAGAGTATAAGCAGCAGCTCATGGGCTCGCCGGTCTACATTGAGATCTTTAAAGAAGAGCGCATGCTCGATCTTTACGTCAAGATGGGCGAAACCTGGCAGCTTCTCGACAGCTACCGCATTTGTAACTACTCCGGCGGTCTCGGGCCAAAGCAGCGTCAGGGCGACTTCAAAAGCCCGGAAGGTTTTTACAATGTTTCCCGTAACCAGTTAAAACCCGATAGTCGTTTCTATAAAGCGATCAATATCGGCTTTCCGAACGCCTACGATCGCGCGCATGGTTACGAAGGCAAATATCTGATGATTCACGGCGCCTGCGTATCGGTCGGCTGCTACGCCATGACCGATACCGGCATTGACGAGATTTTCCAGTTCGTCACCGGCGCCTTAGTTTTTGGTCAGCCCAACGTTCAGGTGAGTATTTATCCTTTCCGCATGACCGATGCCAACATGGCGCGCCACAAGTTTTCCTACTTCGCGGATTTCTGGAAGCAGCTGAAACCCGGGTATGATTACTTCCGCCTGACGCACAAGCCGCCGGTGGTTTCCGTAGTCGATGGCCGCTACGTAGTGAGCAAACCGCTCAGCCACGAAGTCGTTCAGCCACAGCTTGCTTCAAACTACACGGTCCCCGAGGCAAAATAGCGCCCACTCGCCTGGCATGATTTTATGCCAGGTTTCGTTACCGGTCAGCGGCTGGGTGGCGATAACGGTGACCACATCATTCGGTGTGGTCTCGCGTTGAAAGTCAATCTCGACATCCTGATCCAGCAGCGTCGCTACGCCAAACGGCGCCCGTCGCGTAATCCAGTATAAATTCGTTGAGCAAAACGCCATGACGTAGCGCCCATCGGAGAGCAGCATGTTAAACACGCCTTTTTCACGCAGCTCCCCGGCGAGCGTGGCGATAAACCGGAAAACCTCAACCATGTCTCCCGGCATTTCCGGATAGCGTTCGGTGATGCTATGTAGCAGCCAGCAGAACGCCTTTTCGCTATCGGTTTCCCCGACAGGATACAGATTTCCCGTCTCGAGAGACTCATACCCCTCCAGCTGGCCGTTGTGCGCATAGGTCCAGTTACGTCCCCAGAGTTCGCGGGTAAAGGGATGAGTATTTTCCAGCGCGACAATACCGCGGTTGGCCTGACGAATATGGGCGATAACCGAGCAGGATTTAATGGGGTATTCCTGCACCAGCTTAGCGATGGGCGATTGAAAGCTCGGCTGCGGATCTTTAAATGTGCGACAACCTTTACCTTCATAAAAGGTAATTCCCCAGCCGTCCTTATGCGGCCCGGTTCCGCCACCGCGCTGAACCAGCCCGGTAAAGCTGAAACAAATATCAGTTGGCACATTCGCGCTCATCCCGAGCAGTTCGCACATAGATCACCTCATACCACTTACTGAAACATAAAAGGCGTTATTGGTGCAGTCAGTTTGGACACGGCCAGCGCACAGAAACCGGAGCGTACTTCATGTACGTGAGGATGATTCGCTACGCTCACCCTCCGGGCCGCCCTGAAGGGCGTTCAAAACTCGGTGAGTTTTGTCTGAGCACTGACCGGGTTCAAAATGGCTAACAAAATAGCCTCTTAAGCTTTAACCATCTCTTTTTCGATCAGCATAATCAGGATATGAATCACTTTAATATGGATTTCCTGAATGCGGTCGGCATAACCAAAATGCGGTACGCGGATTTCAACGTCCGCAGAGCCTGCCATTTTACCGCCGTCTTTACCGGTCAGGGTAATAACTTTCATGCCCTGAGCGCGGGCAGCTTCGATCGCTTTGATGACGTTACCAGAATTTCCGGAAGTGGAGATCCCCAGCAGTACGTCCCCTGCACGCCCCACAGATTCCACATAGCGCGAGAAAACATATTCATAGCCAAAATCATTACTCACGCAAGAAAGGTGGCTCACGTCTGAAATCGCAATGGCCGGATAGCCGGGGCGATTTTCACGATAGCGCCCGGTCAGCTCTTCCGCAAAGTGCATCGCATCGCAGTGCGAACCGCCATTACCGCAGGAGAGCACCTTACCGCCGGCCTTAAAGCTATCCGCCAGCAGCACCGCTGCGCGCTGAATCGCATGGATATTGGCTTCGTCCTGCAGAAAATTGGCCAGCGTTTCGGCGGCTTCGTTCAGTTCGTTACGAATAAGATCCTGGTACATGAGGATAATCCTTCAGTATGGGTGGGATAACCCAGGCAGTTTACCGGATAGCCGGCGAAGCGAGAAGCCGCAGGCGCGGTTATCCTCTGGCGTTTTGCTTTTATGTGCCGCAATTCCGTACAACAATGTGAGCAAGGTTGTAATTATTTTGTAAACACATTGCTAAAACAAATTACATCCACTACAACCATATCATCACAAGTGGTCAGACCTCCTACAAGACAGGGAGCATTTCTCTATGATGATTTTGAGTATTGTTGCAACCGTTGTTTTACTCGGTGCGCTCTTCTATCACCGAATCAGTCTGCTGCTCAGCAGCGCGATTTTGCTGCTCTGGACCGCCGCGCTCGGCGTTGCAGGGCTGTGGAATATCTGGCTGCTGGTCCCGCTGGCCATTCTTTTACTGCCGTTCAATTTTGCGCCGATGCGCAAATCTATGATTTCAGTGCCAGCCTTCCGCGCTTTCCGTAAGGTCATGCCGCCGATGTCGCGTACCGAGAAAGAAGCAATTGATGCCGGGACAACATGGTGGGAAGGCGATCTGTTCCGCGGCAATCCCGACTGGCAGAAACTGCACAACTACCCGCAGCCGCGCCTGACTGCCGAAGAACAAGCCTTTATTGACGGCCCGGTTGAAGAAGCCTGCCGAATGGCGAACGACTTCGAAATCACTCACGAAATGGCGGATCTGCCGCCGGAGCTGTGGGCTTATCTGAAAGAGCATCGCTTCTTTGCGATGATCATTAAGAAAGAGTACGGCGGGCTGGAGTTCTCCGCTTATGCACAGGCTCGCGTTCTGCAAAAGTTGTCGGGCGTCTCCGGTATTCTGGCGATTACCGTCGGCGTGCCTAACTCATTAGGCCCGGGCGAGCTGCTGCAGCATTACGGTACGGAAGAACAGAAAAATCACTATCTGCCACGCCTGGCTCGCGGCCAGGAAATTCCCTGCTTCGCGCTGACCAGCCCGGAAGCGGGTTCAGATGCCGGCGCGATTCCGGATACCGGCGTGGTCTGCATGGGCGAATGGCAAGGCCAGCAGGTGCTGGGTATGCGTCTGACCTGGAACAAACGCTATATTACGCTTGCCCCTATCGCCACCGTGCTGGGGCTGGCATTTAAACTCTCCGACCCCGACCGTCTGCTGGGAGGTGAAGAAGAGCTGGGTATTACCTGCGCCCTCATCCCGACAACCACGCCGGGCGTTGAGATCGGTCGTCGTCATTTCCCGCTGAACGTTCCATTCCAGAATGGTCCGACCCAGGGAAAAGATATTTTCGTTCCTATCGACTACATTATCGGCGGCCCAACCATGGCCGGCCAGGGCTGGCGGATGCTCGTTGAGTGCTTATCCGTAGGTCGCGGTATCACCCTGCCATCGAACGCCACCGGCGGCCTGAAGTCTGTCGCCATGGCCACCGGCGCCTATGCGCACATTCGCCGCCAGTTCAAAATCTCCATCGGTAAAATGGAAGGGATCGAAGAACCGCTGGCGCGTATTGCAGGCAACGCCTACGTAATGGATGCTGCCGCCTCGTTGATTACCTACGGCATTATGCTTGGCGAAAAACCTGCGGTACTGTCGGCAATCGTGAAGTACCACTGTACCCACCGCGGCCAGCGCTCGATCATCGATGCAATGGATATTACCGGTGGTAAAGGCATTATGCTCGGCAGCGGAAACTTCCTGGCGCGGGCTTATCAGGGCGCGCCAATCGCCATCACCGTTGAAGGCGCGAATATTCTTACCCGCAGCATGATGATCTTCGGCCAGGGGGCGATTCGTTGCCATCCATACGTGCTGGATGAAATGGCGGCGGCGCAGAATAACGACGTTAACGCTTTCGATAAGCTGCTGTTTAAACACATCGGCCACGTAGGAAGCAACAAGGTACGCAGTTTCTGGCTGGGCCTGACTCGCGGCCTTACCAGCAGCTCGCCGACCCGCGATGCCACTCGTCGCTACTATCAGCATATGAACCGCCTGAGCGCCAACCTGGCTCTGCTGTCCGATGTCTCAATGGCGGTACTGGGCGGTAGTCTGAAGCGTCGTGAAAGAATTTCTGCGCGTCTGGGCGATGTGCTGAGCCAGCTCTACCTGGCGTCGGCGGTCCTGAAACGCTATGACGATGAAGGGCGTAACGAAGCGGACTTACCGCTGGTGCACTGGGGGGTGCAGGATGCGCTGTATCAGGCCGAGCAGGCGATTGACGATCTGTTGGTGAACTTCCCGAATCGTCTGGTAGCGGGCGCGCTTCGCGTGGCTATCTTCCCGACCGGACGTCATTACCTGGCGCCTTCAGACAAGCTGGATCATAAAGTCGCGAAAATCCTGCAGGTTCCGAGCGCGACGCGTTCTCGTATCGGCCGCGGTCAGTATCTGACGCCGAGCGAGCATAACCCGGTCGGTCTGCTGGAGGAAGCGCTGCTTGATGTGATGGCGGCAGATCCTATCCACCAGCGTATCTGTAAAGAGCTGGGCAAGAATCTGTCCTTTACCCGACTTGATGAACTGGCCCGTAACGCGCTGGCAAAGGGGTTAATCAATCAGGACGAGGCGGACATCCTGGTCCGTGCTGAAACCAGCCGTCTGCGCAGTATTAACGTCGACGACTTCGCCCCGGATGAACTGGCGACCCGACCGGTAAAGCTGCCGGAGAAGGTTCGCAAGATTGAAGCGGCCTAAAACTAAAAAATAATCACATCACGATCGAGGCGGGCCTCCCGCCTCTCTTTTTTCTGGCAGTTCTCCATAAGCGATATCCCGTCCTGTCATTTCTTTGACAAACTATTCCGTGAGCCCTCCGCCTGCTGATATGGTGTTAAAGTATTTATCATTCCTTTCACAACGCTGGAGTTACCACCGTGCCCGGACTGAAAATTACCCTTTTACAACAACCGCTGGTGTGGATGGACGGTCCCGCCAACCTGCGTCATTTCGATCGTCAACTGGAAGGGATTACCGGGCGGGACCTCATTGTTTTACCCGAAATGTTCACCACCGGTTTCGCGATGGAGGCGGCAAAACAGTCGCTATCGCAAGAGGAAGTGGTTGCCTGGATGGGAGCTAAAGCCGCGCAAACCAATGCGCTGATTGCCGGCAGCGCGGCGCTGCAAACGGAACGCGGGCCCGTTAACCGTTTTTTGCTGGTGGAGCCCGAGGGTAAAATCCATTTCTATGATAAACGACATCTGTTCCGCATGGCGGATGAACATCACCATTACCAGGCGGGTAACGAACGGGTCATTTTTGCATGGCGCGGCTGGAGGATCCTGCCGCTGGTGTGCTACGACCTGCGCTTCCCGGTCTGGTCGCGCAATCATAACGACTACGATTTAGCGCTGTATGTTGCCAACTGGCCCGCACCACGCTCAACGCACTGGCAGTCGCTACTGGTGGCCAGGGCTATCGAAAATCAGGCTTATGTTGCCGGATGCAATCGCGTCGGTACCGACGGCAATGGCCACCATTACCGGGGCGACAGTCGGATAATTACGCCGCAGGGCGAAATTATCGCCACCGCCGAGCCGCATCAGGCCACTCGCCTTGACGCAGAGCTTTCATTGACGGCGCTGAACGAGTATCGCGAGAAGTTTCCAGCCTGGCAGGATGCCGACCCCTTCACGCTCAATTAAAGACCGCATATCAGGGAGCCTGTGCTCCCTTTCTTTATGCCTTAAACCCCCGCGATAACGCGCCCCTGAGACCCCAGAGAAAACTCACGCTGCTCAGAGCAAAAGCGTTAATGCGGCATACCGCTCGCTGGCGAAAAGAGGGAAGAGTAATGATTCAGCAGGCTAAAACGACGAAAGCCTGAATCATTTCTGATTCAGGCTTTCTGAATAGTGGCGGAACGGACGGGACTCGAACCCGCGACCCCCTGCGTGACAGGCAGGTATTCTAACCGACTGAACTACCGCTCCACATACTGTTCCGTTGGGAACGAGGCGAATATTACGGTTTCCCCTCTACTCCGTCAACGCTTTTTCTTCATTTTTGAATCGCTTGCTGCAAAAATCACCCATCAGATTATTTTTAACGCGTTTACTGCACAATCATGCCCGCCACAGGCAGCTTCCGCCTTTCTTTTGTACCAGATCGAGGCGGGATTCATGGTTCACCAGCTCTTCATCAGTGGCATAAACTACGCGTAGCTTACTGGCTGCCCGGACAACGCGCTGTATTCCCGTATCTCCGGCCTGCCGCTGCCCTTCCCCTTCCATAGAGAAAGCCATCGTCGTCTGACCGCCGGTCATCATCAGATAAACATCGGCCAGAATCTGGGCATCGAGCAGAGCCCCATGGAGCGTTCGCTTGCTGTTATCTATTTCATAACGCGAGCAAAGAGCATCAAGGCTATTGCGCTTGCCCGGGAACATCTTACGCGCCAGGGCCAGGCTGTCGGTCACCTTGCAAAAAGTATCGGTCTTCGGAATTCCGCGATTCAGCTTGCTAAATTCATAGTCCATAAAGCCGATATCGAACGATGCGTTATGGATGACCAGCTCCGCGCCGCGGATGTAATCGAGAAACTCATCGACAACATCGCCAAACACGGGCTTATCCATGAGGAATTCGTCCGCAATACCGTGGACGCCAAAAGCTTCAGGGTCCACCAGGCGATCCGGCTTAAGATAGACGTGGAAGTTGTTCCCGGTCAGGCGGCGGTTGATCACCTCTACCGCGCCGATCTCGATTATCTTGTGCCCCTCATAGTGCGCACCAATCTGATTCATACCGGTGGTTTCGGTATCGAGAACGATCTGTCGTGTAATTGCAGTGCTCATAGCGGTCATTTATGTCAGACTTACCGTTTTACGTATCGATTTCAATTACAGGAAGTCTACCAGAGATGCTCAAACAGGTAGAAATTTTCACCGATGGTTCCTGCCTGGGCAATCCAGGCCCCGGCGGCTACGGTGCAATTTTACGCTATCGCGGAAAAGAAAAAACCTTTAGCGAAGGCTTTAACCTCACGACGAATAACCGCATGGAGATGATGGCCGCCATCGTCGCCCTCGAAGCGCTGAAAGAACATTGCGAAGTGATCCTCAGTACCGACAGCCAGTATGTGCGTCAGGGTATTACTCAGTGGATCCACAACTGGAAAAAGCGCGGCTGGAAAACGGCGGACAAAAAACCAGTTAAAAATGTCGATCTCTGGCAGCGCCTGGACGCTGCGCTGGGTCAACACAAAATAAAATGGGAGTGGGTCAAAGGCCACGCGGGGCATCCGGAAAACGAACGCTGCGACGAACTGGCGCGCGCGGCCGCCTCTCATCCCACCCGGGATGATACCGGTTATCTGGCAGAGCGCTAATTTTACCCCTTGCGCCACTGACGTGTGGCGCCCACCGCCTGCGGTATCCGTTTTTTTGCTTTGCCCGATTTCATCGGGTTTAGCGTCAAGGGGATCGTACGTTTACGGGCAATAATGAGCTGTAAACATCCTAAAGCAGGTAAATGGGTGCTGAGCATTTTCCCCCCGTGACGAGACCAGGGAAGGACCTGGTAGCAACCGTGATGCATCACTTCAAAATTCAGCAGCGCCAGCCAGTCCATCTGACGCGTTAAAGTAAACATGCGGCTGTTATAGGGGGGCTTATTGCGCAAGACCGGCACCAGCTTGCGTAATCCCATCAGGCTCATGGGGTTAAAACTGGTCAAAATGATCCAGCCATCGTCAATCAGCACTCTGTCTGCTTCCCGCAGCAGTCGATGCGGATCGCTACACCAGGGTAAGGTATGCGCCAGCAGGCAGGCATCAACCGACTTCTCGGCAAAAGGCAAATGCAGCGGATCGGCCTTTACCTGCACGGGATTACCCTGTAAAGAGACATTCACCTGATGGGAAATCGCGCAGGACTCCGTATTGATTTCCGCGCTCAGATTGCCAATCTTAAGTAAATGAAAGCCATATAATTTAGCCAGCCACGGTTTCATCTGCCGTTCCAGCGATTCGCGGTAGTATTCGCCCCAGGGCATGCTGGACCAGTGCTCTGGCGCTGTAACTGTCTGAGGTATCCTTGCCGGCTTCATCGCAACCTTCCGCTACGCTTTAGAGGTAATTTATGAATCTTATCAGTATTCCCGCATTTCAGGACAACTACATCTGGGTTCTCAGTGAAGATAGCGGCCGCTGTCTGATAGTCGACCCGGGAGAAGCCGCGCCGGTGCTCGCCGCGATAGAACAAAACCGCTGGCAGCCGGAAGCCATCTTCTTAACGCATCACCATCACGACCACGTTGGCGGCGTAAAACAACTCTGTGAAAAATTCCCGGCAATAGCGGTTTACGGACCGGCAGAAACCCAGGATAAGGGAGCAACCTGCATCGTAAAGGACGGAGAAAGCCTGTCCGTTTTGGGCCGCGAATTTTCTATTTTTGCTACGCCAGGTCACACTTTAGGACACATCTGTTTCTACAGTAAACCTTATCTATTTTGTGGCGATACAATGTTTTCCGGCGGCTGCGGCAGACTCTTTGAAGGCACACCAGACCAGATGTATCAATCATTTAACAAGATTAACGCCCTTCCTGATGAAACGGTAATATGTTGCGCACATGAGTACACTTTAGCAAATATGAAGTTTGCAATGAGCATCTTGCCCCATGATAAGGATATAAATGATTACTATCGCAAAGTTAATGAGTTACGCGCAAAAAAACAAAAGACACTACCCGTAACTCTGAAAAATGAACGTCGTATAAATTTATTTTTACGTACAGATGATCATGATTTAATTGAAGAAATAAACAAAGAAACAAATTTGCAACACTCTGTTCAGAGATTTGCGTGGTTAAGGTCAAAGAAAGACGACTTCTGAGATTTAATTCTTGTCTTCGGGGGACTTCACCGTTATCCTTGCTCGTCTTTTAAGCAACTATTGACACACACATGAAGGCACGAGCGATTTTACTCGCCTCTGTCCTGCTGGTGGGGTGCCAGGCGTCTAAGAACGATGGCACCGTACAACAGCACGCACAGAGCCTTTCTGCAGCGAGTCAAGGGGAAGCAAGCAAGTTCACAAGTCGAGCGCGCTGGTTAGATGATGGAACCTTCTACGCGCAAGACCAGGATCTGTGGACTTCGATAGGCGACGAGCTAAAGATGGGAATTCCGGAAAACGTCCGGATTCGCGAACAAAAACAGAAGTATTTAAGAAATAAGAGCTATCTCCACGATGTAACTTTACGGGCAGAGCCGTATATGTACTGGATAGCCGGGCAAGTTAAGAAACGTAACATGCCGATGGAACTGGTATTACTACCCATAGTGGAGAGCGCTTTTGACCCGCACGCAACGTCTGGCGCCAATGCCGCAGGCATCTGGCAGATCATTCCGAGCACCGGGCGCAATTATGGTTTGAAACAGACCCGCAGTTACGATGCGCGTCGTGACATCGTTGCCTCAACCACGGCAGCGTTAAACATGATGCAACGTCTGAACAAAATGTTCGACGGCGACTGGTTGTTAACCGTTGCGGCGTATAACAGCGGCGAAGGCCGGGTCATGAAGGCGATCAAAGCGAACAAAGCGCGTGGTAAACCCACCGATTTCTGGTCGCTGTCTTTGCCGCATGAAACCAAAATATACGTACCGAAAATGCTGGCCCTGAGCGATATCCTCAAGAACAGCAAGCGCTACGGCGTGAGGCTGCCGACGGCAGACGAAAGCCGGGCTCTGGCGCGCGTACGTCTCGACAGCCCGGTTGAGATTTCACAGTTAGCCGATATGGCAGGAATGCCGGTCAGCAAGCTGAAGACCTTCAATGCTGGCGTCAAAGGATCAACCCTGGGCGCGAATGGGCCAAACTACGTGCTGGTGCCGCAGAAGCACGCCGCACAGCTGCGCGAATCGTTGGCTTCCGGCGATATTGCAGCCGTGCAGCCGACGCTGCTGGCTGACAACAAGCCGTTAACCAGCCGTAGCTACAAGGTGCGTTCCGGCGATACGATTTCCGGCATTGCGTCGCGTCTCGGCGTATCAACCAAAGATCTGCAGCAGTGGAACGGTATTCGCGGTTCTAACCTGAAGGTTGGTCAGAATCTGGTGATTGGCGCAGGCAGCAGCGCCGAGCGTCTGGCTAACAACAGCGATAGCATCACTTATCGCGTGCGCAAAGGCGACTCCCTGTCGAGCATTGCGAAACGCCATGGCGTCAACATTCGTGATGTCATGCGCTGGAATAGCGATACTGGCAACCTGAAGCCCGGCGATCAGCTGACGCTGTTCGTAAAAAACAGCGACAGACCAGAATCCTGATGATTCATCAGGCATGATAAAGGCACCCATGCGGTGCCTTTTTTTATCCCGGCGTCAGGCCGCCTTGTGGGCCTCAAACATAATCGTATCGCTGGTGAACGAACCATCGTGCTGCAGGGCAAAATAGGCCTTAACCTCAGCCGATGCGCTCTCCTGATATAAGCGAATCGCTTCCGCCAGCGCCGCTGGCGTTCGCATGCGCGCAATCCATGAGCCAAACTCCAGCGGCAAGCGGTCGGTCAGCAGATGATTAATCACCAGACCCGCCTCACTCGTCATTGCCAGCCATTCGCCGCTGGAATAGTTGCGGACATGGGAAGTATCGCGCAGGGCCTCAACGGTCTGCAGCCAGACGTCGCGAACCGGATGCCCGGGCGACATCACATCCATAATAATCATTACTCCGCCCGGCTTCAGCACTCGCTTCACTTCACGCAGCGCCAGACCGACATCGTGCCAGTGATGCGCAGAATAACGACTGATCGCTACATCAAAGCTGGCGTCAGCGAAAGGCAAAGACTCGGCATATCCCTGCTGAGTGGTAAAATTAGCAAAACCTTTATCACGTGCGGCCTGAGCCACAACGTCCAGCATCTGGCTGGATAAATCATACGCCGTCACCTGTGCAACCTGCCCTGCCGCCGCAAAGCTGGCGTGGCCGGCGCCGCATCCCATATCCAGCACGTGCGCTTGAGGAAAATCCGCCAGCCTTTCGGCCAGACGTTGCAGATCGCGCCCGGAGGCGTGTACGGCGCTGGTCAGGTAGGCGCTGGCCTGTGAGCCAAACTGCATTTCTACATGGTCATGATGAGAGCGTGTTGTCATTGCATTGTCCTTCGGTTTTTTTGAGTAATAAAGGCAGCACCATGCATACGCAGGCCTGCCCCGTGGCAGGCCTGACATACCTTAATTAATCAGGCTTGCCGGGACTGAATTCGACTAGTAGAGGGTTGTGGTCGGAGGCACGCGTCACCAGTACGGAAGCATCGTGTACGCTTAACCCACGATAGAAGACAAAATCAAGCGGGCGGCCAAACGTACGGCGGCGCTGATCGTCAGAGAAACGAACTTCGCGCAGCGACATTTCGCGCGCAAAGCGGTACAGGGCATTCATTCGCGGGCGGCTCCAGGCATTAAAGTCGCCTGCCATAATCACCGGCCCGCTGTGATGGGCGATCTGATCGCCAATCGGCAGCAGCTGCTTGCTGTAGACATCGACGCCAAGGCTGAAGTTAACCGCATGAATATTGACCACCATCAGCAGGCGGGAATCCGGTAACGGATACACGGTCACTAATGCCGACTTCGCCAACCGCAGGATAGGCTCGCGTTCACGCAGAGGACAACAGTAGATAGGATGCGCAGAGGCTAACGTCATCACGCCGGAAGGATGCTGGGGCAGCACCAGTGCCGGAACCTGATCCGCTGCAAGGTAGTTGGACGTGGCAAACTTCACTAATTCAGGTGTAGTTTGCGCTTCCTGTAACAACACCAGGTGCGCATCTTTACCAAAGTTGTTAAGAACTGATTTCCACTCGGCGCGCTGCTGCTTGAAGATGTTCCACACCAGTACGCGGATTTTTTCATCCGAACTTAACGGTACTCCCGCCGGAAAAGCCGGAGTCATGCCTGCAAACGACCCCGGAGGTAAAATTCTCTCCGCAGGCTGTCCGGCGACATAGCGCATGGCATAGGTATTCTTTCGCAATTTAGGCATCAAACCTCGATAACAGGAAACCAGCCCGACTGCAGCTGGTTCTTCTGTTATAGGGATTTTTGTAGACACTTTCAATGCAATTTGCCAGAAACCTTTAGCCTTCTACGCCAGGGCCGTTAGCGCGAAGCCCTGGCTTATCAAGCCGGCCGCTAATTCCGACCAGTAAGAGCGCCACCAGCACAATCAGAGCGCCGATCCACGGCGTCTGGGCCAGACCATAATGCGCTACGATCTGCCCGCCAATCACCGAACCTAACGCAATGCCAATGTTAAATGCTGCAATATTCAGGCCAGAGGCAACGTCAACCGCGCCAGGAGTGTATTGCTCCGCGTTCTGCACCACGTACACCTGCAGTCCCGGAACGTTGCCAAAAGCAAAGATCCCCATCACCAAAACCGTCGCCAGGGCAGCATAATGCGCACTGGCCGTAAATTGAAAGATCGCCAGTAGCGCAGCCAGGGCGGCAAAAATCAGCTTCAGCGCGGGCACGGCGCCATGTTTATCCGCCAGCCTTCCGCCCCATACGTTACCTATCGCCACTGAAACACCATAGCCCAGAAGGATCCAGCTGACGGCCGATGGGCTAAATCCGGCAAGATCCTGCATCATCGGCGCCAGGAAGGTAAATGCCGTAAATACGCCGCCATACCCCAGAGCAGTGATCGCGTAGATAATCAGTAAACGCGGATGGGTCAGAACCTTAAGCTGAGCGCGCAGACCCGCGCTGACGCGGCCCGGAATGTTACCAGGCACCAGAATAAGGCTGCTCATTAACGCGATTACGCCAAGAATAGACACGGCCAGGAATGTTTCACGCCAGCCAAAGTGTTGGCCAATGAAGGTGCCTAACGGCACGCCGGTCACCAGCGCAACGGTTAACCCGCCGAACATCATCGCAATCGCCGAGGCCGCTTTCTCCTTCGCGACCAGACTGGTCGCAATTGTCGAACCGATCGAAAAGAATACCCCATGCGCCAGCCCGGTCAGCAGGCGCGCCAGAACCAGAGTCTCGTAACCCGGCGCCTGCCATGCCAGCAGATTGCCAGCGGTAAACAGCGCCATTAACGCCAGCAGTAGCTGCTTACGCGGCATACGCCCGGTCAGCGCGGTGAGCACAGGAGCCCCTATCGCTACGCCCAACGCATAGATAGAAACCAGCAGCCCTGCAGAGGGTAGCGAAATAGCTAGTTGCTCAGCGATGTCAGGCACCAGGCCCACAATGACAAATTCAGTCGTGCCAATCGCAAAGGCACCGATAGTTAAGGCAAGTAGCGCCAGCGGCATAATGTACTCCGTATCAACAGGATTAAGATGACACGTAGTATGAAGAGATGTTTTAATAACAAAAATAGCCAAAGTATCAATAGAATTTTGCCACAGGTGCAACAATGAGAGCTACCTCAGAAGAAATCGCCATTTTTGTCGCCGTGGTAGAGAGCGGCAGTTTTAGTCGCGCTGCCGAACAGCTTGGTCAGGCTAATTCCGCCGTCAGCCGGGCGGTAAAAAAGCTGGAGTCAAAGCTCGGCGTCAGCCTGCTTAACCGTACTACCCGCCAGCTAAGCCTGACCGAAGAGGGCGAGCGTTATTTCCGCCGAGTGCAGGTTGTGCTTCAGGAGATGGCCGCCGCCGAAAATGAGCTTCTGGAGAGCCGAACGACGCCAAGAGGATTACTTCGCGTTGATGCCGCGACGCCGGTGATATTGCATTTTCTGATGCCTTTGATCAGGCCCTTCCGTGAGCGCTACCCGGAAATGAGCCTTTCGCTGGTCTCGTCAGAGACCTTTATCAATCTGATTGAGCGGAAAGTGGACGTCGCGATCCGCGCCGGCACGCTAACCGATTCCAGCCTGCGCGCCCGGCCGCTGTTCAATAGCTACCGCAAAATTATCGCCTCGCCGGACTATCTTGCCCGGCACGGAACGCCGCAAAGCGTCGCCGAGCTAAAACATCATCAGTGCCTCGGCTTTAGCGAGCCCGTATCCCTGAATACCTGGCCAGTTTCCTGCTGCGATGGCCAACTGCTGGAAATCGAAAGCGAGATATCTTCCAATAGCGGGGAAACGCTCAAGCAGCTGTGTCTGGCCGGTAACGGTATAGCCTGTCTGTCGGACTATATGGTGGATAAAGAAATTGCTGAAGGGGCGTTTGTCGAACTGCTGGCTGACAAACGGCTGCCGATTGAAATGCCGTTTAGCGCGGTGTACTACAGCGACAGGGCGGTAAGCACGCGGATCAGGGCTTTTATCGACTTTCTTAGTGAGCATGTAAAACAGCTCCCGCAGGAGCTGTAAGAGGGTTGTAGAGTACAGAGGGGGTTAGCTTAATCCCATTCAGGCGCCAGACCTTCGGGGCTAACCAGACGATCGTGACAGTCCAGCGCGGCGATCGCCAGGCGATCGTCTTCATCAAGCTGCAGCTCCTGAGCTTTCAGGTTGCTTGCCAGGTTTTCGCGCCTGGTCGAAGATGGGATCACCGCATAGCCTTCACCCATTGCCCACGCGAGGATAACCTGCGCCGGAGTGGCATTATGTTTCGCCGCAATCCGGGCAATGGCTTCATCTTTTAACGCCTTACCATAAGCCAGAGTCATATAAGAGGTAATGTGGATGCCATGCTCAGAGGCCCAATCGACGACCTTACGATTTTGCAAATAAGGTGACAGTTCAATCTGATTGGTCGCGATATTCTCTACCCCAACGGCAGCAATGGCGCGCTCCATCAGCGGAATAGTGAAGTTAGAGATACCAATCTGGCGAGTCAGTCCCTGACGTTTCGCCTCCAGCAGAGCAGCCATGTACTCTTCCACGGCAACCGCATCGTTTGGCGACGGCCAGTGGATCAGCGTGAGATCGACATATTCGGTGCGCAGCTTCTGCAGACTCTCTTTCAGGCTTGCGATGAGCTTATCTTTGCTTAAATTTTCAATCCAGATCTTGGTGGTGATGAACAGTTCATCGCGCGCGACGCCGCTTTCTGCGATAGCCTGGCCCACGGCCGCTTCATTGTCATAGATTTGCGCGGTATCAATGGCGCGATAGCCCAGCTCAAGCGCTGTTTTTACAGATGCGATCACTACGTCATCTTTCAGACGGAAGGTCCCAAGACCAAATGCAGGGATTGTCATGATTTTCCTCATTATTTATCTATAGCGGTTAATGAGATACATTATGACCAACGAGAGGATCGAGAAAAAGATCGTTTAACGCAGAGGATTTTTGCTAAAACAGCAATAATCAAATGGCGGGCTGAAAAAATCCTGGGCCAACTTTTCCCGTCTGTTTTTACTCTACCGCAGCCGACATCCTACTACTGAGGGTTCGGTTTCACTTCCGTGCTATCCAGCAAAATAGCGTAGCGGCTTAGCAACTGCTTAAAATGGAAATCAATCTGCATTTGCAGCACCGGTGAGAGACTTCCGGCTCGTACCTGAGCCTCCAGTTGCCTGAGCTGTTCTTCCAGCGGCGGCGTCTGTAACAGCTGCCGGATGCTGAAAATTGCCGATTTCAACTCAGAAGCAGTCATATACCGCCCCTTGCGTTCATCCAGCGCATCCAGCCTTAGTGAAAGCTGCCGTAGCTTCGCCTGCGCCTGGGCATAGCGCTGTAATTCAGGCACCGGCAGCGCGCTGGCTTCCCGCTGCTTGCGCCACTCGGCCCTCATCGCCTTAATTTGCGAATTATTCGGCCAGCGGCGTTCAAGGGCCAGGAGCAGCGCCTCTTCCTGGCGCAGGGGCCACAGCGGCGGCAGGTCATTCAGCCTCTTCAGCTGCGCGCGGGTCGTCGCCATTCCCTGCGCCCAGCTCAGCATCTGGTTGCCATCCCTCTCCGGCGCTGAGGGCAACGCCAACACCGACGTCGCGGTCTGTGCCTCCCGTAGGCCCATTTCTGGCGGGTTCAGCCATGACCAACCCCAGAAACCGCAACCTCCCAGGCAAACCATTGTCAGCATCCCGGCGATAAAGCCGGGCCATACCCGCCGCTGGCGAGGACTCTCCGTAGTTTTCTTCAATAACAAGCTTTCGTCATGCTTTCGCGATGCCTGCGCTTCAGCGGTTTTTTTGGCCCCATTTTTTACATCTCTCGGCCAGGGGCGCTCCCTGGCGATTTTCTTCGCCGCCGTTTTTTCGCCCTGCGGCGCCAGCCGCTCCAGGCGCATCGCCGCATTTCGCAACTGAACGGCCAGTTGCTCCAGTTTTGACATATGCCAGACCTCGCACCGCCGCAGCACGTTCTCTATTTCCGTCAGGTGCTGGCTGCAGTGGTTAATCTGCGCCAGATCCTGATACTGAAGATCCTGCGCGCGCAGCGCCTGCTTCATCTTCTCGGCAAGCCACGCCAGCAGCGCGATCCTTGAATGGACCTGCAGCGGCCAGAAATCTCCCCAGCGCTGGTTTATCAATGCCGCGAGGGCATCCAGAGCGTCCACCATTCCTGCTATCCCATACTGCCGGGTCCTCGCCAGCGCGTAACAGACCAGCGTTTGCAACTCCACGCCGTTTTGCCGAAACAGAGCCAGACTCAGGCTCTCTACCCTGCCCCAGTCCACATCCGGCCGCGCCGGATGCGTAAGTTTGCCTATTTCGGCCTGCAGTTCGCCGGCCTCCCGAAAGGTACAGGGATCGCCGCCCGTGCGGAACGGGCTGATAAATGAAGAGTGCGGCGTCTTCATATACGCTCCTGTTGCTGCAAATAATGCATAATCGCCCGGCAATAGTGAGTACATTGCATATTATGACTCCCTGAAAGAAGCCGCCGATCCTTTTCACTGCCCTGAGCTCGCGGCCATTCATGATTGAAATTAAACGTCGGCATTGGGTTTAACGAAGCGATTTCCATACTATTTTTATCCTTTAGCGGAAACAGCCGCTGCTTGCTATTTATCTTCTCAATGGCGCGCGGTCAGGGTAAGCCGGGCATAGTCTCTGTCGGCTTCTTATCGGTAGCGTATTTCGGCTTTGCAATAACGTCAGGATTGGCGCCTTTAAACTCGATACCGGGTGAGTTCTCAGTCTTTATATTGCGTATCACAAAGTACTGCCGCCCGCGCAGGATCCATCGCCACCAGCGCCGCCAGCAGATTTTCCATTTTCCGCGCCAGATGGGCTTTATCTGCATAGCGGTGCGCCCGCAGGCGCAGCAGCTTCAGCTGTCGTGCCGTGACTTCGAAAATTAACTCCGGCTCCCATTGTGTCAACGTCAGCCCCTGCGCAGCGCCATGCAGCTCTTCCAGCAGCAGCAGCGCCATTTCGCTTTTACCGTACTGCTCCGCTATGCGAGCCATCAACAGACGCAACAGCAAACGCTGGCGTGCCGTGACGATCCCCGCACGGGACTGGAGCCAGCCCAGCGCAGCATCAACGCCCTCGCGGTCCGCCAGCGCCAGCGCCTCCGGTTCCAGCGCCAGCACATCGTTGTCCGGCTCTTCCACCGGGGCCGTTGGCGTCCTGCTAAGCCAGTTCCCCTCATCTTGCGGCAGCACCTGCCGGGTAATCCAACTGCGGGTCACCTCATCGGCAAACGGCGTGCCGTCGTTCCACGCCAGGCTCTCCAGCCCAGGTAAACGCTCAAGCAACAGCATCAGGTCCTGGCGGATAATTGCCGTCCACTTGTCCCACGGCGCGCCCGCTTTGCCCAGCGCCTGATACAAATACCATTGAATATCAAACCAGAAATGATTGACCCCGGCGCTGAACATCAGGTCGGCCTGTTCCAGCAGCTCGGTCCAGTTCTGTTGCGAGTACAACCGTTTAAGCTGAGTACGTGACTCGCTACGCGGCGGAGCCAGTCGGGTTCTGCCATCCACATCAGGCGGCAGTTCATGCACGGTGTCCCAGCGCAGAGTTTTCATCAACCGATGCGCCGCCAGCCAGCCCTGCGGCTGCGCGTTCAGGTAGCGGGCCAGCGCTTTTGCCTGATCCAGCAGGTCGCGCCCGGAACTGATGGACTGTATCTGTAGCGAATTTGTCGGAGGTGAAGCGGTTGCCGCGCTGTTCTGCGGCACCACCGCGCTCATCCCGCCCGACTGCGCCAGCCGCGACTCCAGCGCCTGGATCAGCGGTATCAGGGACGGCGGCTGTTGTTCTTCCGGCCATGTAGAAAAAGAAGCGTCCAGCAGATTGAGAGCCGCGACAATATTGGCAAAGTCTTCTTTTGCCACTTCCGGGTAACGCGCCAGGCTGTCGAGTATCTTTTCGCCAGTTAACCATTCCAGCGCCATTTTCCGGCCCGCCGGACGAGAGGGAAGCAGTTGCGTCCCGAAGCGCTGCACCAGCCCGGCCAGTAGGGCGAGACCTTCCGCTAATCCGCGTTCGCCGTCGCGGTGCAATCGCGCCCAGATATAGCAGGTGGCGATGCGTACATCTTTTGCCTGAGTGAGCAGCAGGGATTCCGCAAGCTGACAAATCAGAGCGGTATCCGCGCCGGAAAGCTTATTCAGCTCGTCGCGCATCAGCTGGAAATCGTCGTGGTAGACGGGGTCTCTCCCGACCGGAGACTCCGTCGTCACTGGCAGCAGCCACGTCTGCCACAGCGCCGCCTGTTGTTGTCCCGCCTCAAGCGCATTCCGATCGGGAAAACAGCTGCGGGTTAACTGCTGCAGTAATTCACTCATTCGCATCGCCCCCTCACTTAGGCTATCGGTTATGATTTTTTCCGGTCCGGAATATTTTCCCGGCGAGGGGAAGGCTTGCATCACTATCGGCCATGACGGGTTTCGGGATGAACGGGAAACGGCAGTCGTAACGCCCAGAGCACAGCGCATTCATCGCCATCCCCGTTATTCCGTATCTAATTCCAGTACGATACCGTCCTCTTGACTCCAGCCGAGCGCCAGCAGCCTGGGTTGCCGTCGCGCCGCCTGATTCGCCAGCAGCTGCTGGCTCAGTACAGGCAGAATCTGCTGGTTCAGTAAGCTGTCGATATTACGCGCCCCGGTATCCGGCAGCAGACAGGAGGAGGCCAGTTGATCGTAAAGACTGGCCCCGATCACCGTCTCCATACCGTAATGTTCGCGCAGGCGGCGGCTCACTGCCGCCAGCTTCATTTCCACAATGGACCGCATCGCCTCCCACCCGAGAGGGCGGTAAATTACCGTTTGGAAACGCGCCAGCAGCGCAGGCTGGAAGTGCTCCCGCAACAGCGGATACAGCAGTTCCTGCAGATCCCCGTCCGTGGCCGCCGGCCTCTTTTCCAGCAGTTGTATAATGTGATCGCTTCCGAGATTAGCGGTCATCAGGATAATGGTGTTGCGAAAGTCGATTTCCCTGCCTTCCCCATCGCGCATAAAACCGCGATCGAACACCTGGTAAAAAAGGTTCATGACGTCGCGGTGCGCCTTTTCTACCTCGTCGAGCAGAACCAGACTATACGGACGTTTTCTGACGGCTTCCGTCAATACGCCACCCTGGCCGAAGCCAACATAACCCGGCGGCGCTCCCTTGAGCTGAGAAACCGTATGTGGTTCCTGATACTCTGAGAGATTGATGGTAATAAGCGACTTTTCGCCGCCGAACAGCGCATCCGCCATCGCCAGCGCAGTTTCGGTCTTACCGGTGCCGCCAGGACCGGTCAGCAGAAATACGCCCTGCGGGCCATTTTCCGGCGTGAGCCCGGTTTTTGCCGCCCGCAACCGCTGCGCAATAGCCTTTAGCGCACCATCCTGGCCTACCACCCGCCTGGCGAGCATCTGTTCCATATTCAGCAGCTCGCTCTGCTCATCTTTCAGCAGGGAAGTGAGCGGTACGCCGGTCCAGTCAGCTACGACGGTAGCGACGGCCCGGGCATCCACATCCAGCGCCAGCAATGGCGTTAATCCCTGTTGCTGTAGCAGCTGCTGTTGTAGTTGAGGTAACCGTTCACTGTCCGGACTTTCCCGGCGTAGCGCTATAATCTGCTGCACCAGCGCTTTTTCTTGTTGGTACTGATACTCCAGCTGATCCGCCTTTTGCTGGAGTTGATCCCGCTGGTCGGCGAGCTCTGCCAGTCGAGCCTGCGCGGATGCAGGATAAAACGCGCGATCCTTTTCAAGCGCCTTCTGCTCAATATCCAGCGCGGCCAGATGTCCCTGAAGCTGAGTTAACGGCTCCGGCAGGGTATCAAGACTCATCCGGACACGCGCCCCGGCAGTGTCCAGCAGATCTACCGCCTTGTCAGGCAGCTGGCGTCCGGACAAATAACGCCGTGACAGACGTACCGCGGCCTGAATGGCGCTATCCTGGATGTGCACCCCATGGTGCTCCGCGTAGTAGGTCTTCAGCCCGCGCAGCATCAGGCAGGCCGTGTCGTCATCAGGCTCGTCCACTTTGACCAATTGAAAACGGCGGTCCAGAGCGGCATCGCGCTCAAAATATTGTTTGTACTCGCTCCAGGTCGTCGCTGCGATAGTGCGTAGCTCACCGCGGGCCAAAGCAGGTTTCAGTAAATTAGCCGCATCTGCGCCGCCCGCAGGATTTCCCGCGCCGATGATAGTATGGGCTTCATCGATAAACAGCAGCACCGGCTCCGGCGATGCCTGCACCGCGTCGATGACGTTTTTTAGCCGCTGCTCGAATTCCCCCTTAACGCCAGCCCCTGCCTGTAGCAGCCCCAGATCCAGCGAGTGAATATGCACGATTTTCAGGCTATCCGGCACGTTGCCATCTACAATACGCAGCGCCAGCCCTTCCACCAGCGCGGTTTTGCCGACGCCAGGCTCGCCCACAAGCAGCGGATTGTTCTTGCGACGGCGCGACAGAATATCCACCATCTGGCGGATCTCAACATCGCGGCCGAACACCGGATCGATCTGGCCCATCCGGGCCTTTTCTGTAATATTCGCGGTGTAACGTTTAAGGACCGCTCGATGCGCATCATCTTGTCTATCATCCGCCGCAAGCGCAGAAGAATTTGCACTTATATCTTCCGCCAGCGGTTCGCCAGCCTGCCTTTGCCGTACCGGACACTCTTCCGACTGCTCGTCCAGTAGCGCGCGCAGCCGCCCTAACTGGACGCGACCCACGCTCAACAACACCCACAGATCGTCGCAAGCCAGCAGTTCGGGCTTCTCCGTCAGCGCCATCAGCAAGTGCTGACTACGGATCTGCGGCTCGTTGCTCTCCAGCGAAGCGAACAACCATGCCTGCGTCATCAGCGCCGTCAGGCGTCCAGAAAGCTGCGGACGCTCACGTACCGAGCGTGGAAGCGTTTCAAGATGCCCCAGCAACGCTTGCCAGAGAATCTCCATATCCCACTCATAGCGCCGGGCAACGACGGTGATATCCCCTTCTCCCTGTTCCAGCAGCTTCAACAACCAGTGCTCAATAGTAATCTCGGCGTGAGCGCGGGTCTGGCACAGCGATGCGGCGGCGTCCAGCGCGCGGGCGCAGAACGGGTTGAGGCGGCGTAGCAGTGCAGCTGGCTGGTTTACGGTCATAGATATCCCTTCTTCAATGTAGTGATTTTTCCTTTACTGAATCCTGTTCAGGCACGCTACCGCCCGTAGCCGTAACCCTGTGCCTGGCAGGTTTCTGTCAGAATGTGATAGGGTTTGCCCCACCGGAAGGACCGGCTTATCAGCAAATACGCATAAAAAAGCAGACAGTTGCCTGTCTGCCGCGGTTATCAGGCCGAAGGACGTTCATTCCATGCATCGGAATGAATGATGTTTCCGTCCTTGTAGGTCCAGGTAATCTTTTCGTAACGGAATTCGATACGCTCCAGATGATTGTGCCTCTCGCGCGCAGGATCCTTAATGTCGTGCATCAGCGGAGCCACTCTGACCAGCTTGACGTTATCCAGCGTAATGTTGAAATACTCAACTTCCTGACCGGCGTCATTTATCCGGTAAAACTTGAACTCTGCCGTTTTCAGAGTCTGACCCGTCGTGACGGCCTTGTAGAGATACGGGCTGGATACGTCGATTTCCTTAGTGAAGGTAAATGGCTTATGGGTACGGGTGCCGGTCAGTTTGCCGGTATTGTTATCCGTCGGGATATACACATCGTGGTCCAGCGCCACGACCTCGATGCTGCCCTCACGTCCCTGTACGTCTACGGAACCTTTGATATCCGCGCCACCGTCATCTTTCAGCCAAAGGTAAGCAGGTATTGCCATGAGAATTACTCTCCTTGTTAGTGTGATTGAGGTACCGCCGCCTCCGACGGTATGTTCTGCTCCGCGCCCACCGTATTCTCTTCCGCACGCGTATTCAGGTCGCAAGCAGAAGAGAGCCCATCTGATACTTCCGTACCATCAACGTATCGTTGGGGAAACACAGGCGCAGGAATGGCATCTTTAAGTTTTTTCAACGCCAGCACCGCGCTATCTAACGCCACAGCAGCCACTCCGATGGAGGGCAGATGGCGAGTTGAGCAATGCCATTATTACTGAAGGTTTCCCAACGAAACGCCGCTGAGAGGAAGGTCGATCTCCTCAGCCCGCAGCAGACGAGAGGTTTTCATCGCGCCGGCGGCTTACGATTTAGCCTTCGGCATTTGCGATACCAGCGACAGGCTGATATCCATTCCTTCAATCTGAAAATGCGGCACGGCATAAAGCCTGATACGGAAGAAGCCCGGATTGTCCTCAATATCTTCCACAACCACTTTTCCATCGCGTAGCGGGTGCGATGCCTGAAGCGCATCACCAGGATCGGTCATTTCCGTCACCAGGTTACGCAGCCAGGTATTAAGCTCCAGTTCCAGCAAACGTCGGTCTTTGGTGGTACCGATATTCTCGCGCTGAATAATCTTCAGATAGTGCGCAATTCGCGACAGCAGGAAGACATACGGCAGGCGGGCATTAATGCGGCTGTTAGCGGTGGCATCCGCCGTCTCATACAGCGCCGGTTTCTGTGCCGAGTTAGCCGAAAAGAAGCATGCGTAATCACGATTTTTGTAATAAGAGAGTGGAATAAATCCAAGGTTGGCAAATTCGAATTCACGGGTCTCCGGGATCATCACCTCCGAGGGGATCTTGATCTGATTGCCGGTACCGAGGTCGTAAAGATGGATCGGTAAATCGGTGACTGCTCCCCCCGCCTGCGGTCCACGAATTTGTACGCACCAGCCGTTGTTAACAAAGCTTTTCACCATATTCGCCGCAAAGGCGAATGACGCGTTGGTCCAGAGATATTTTTCGTGATCGGGCCCTTTCACCTCTTCCACATAGTTGAAACTGCGGACGGGAATCGTATCCGGGCCATACGGCAGACGGCCAAGTACACGGGGCATTACAAGACCGATATAGCGGGAATCATCTGTGTCGCGAAAACTTTTCCATTTGATATATTCGGCACGATCGAAATAACTACCGATATCTTTTATGGCAGCCACCTCTTCCATTGAGTTTTTAAGGAAGAATTCAGGTCCGACGGAACCAATAAACGGCATATGCGAAGCCGCGGCCACACGAGAGATATTACGCAGCAACGCGATGTCCTGCGGGCTGTTATCAAACTCATAGCTGGAAATCACTGAGGCTATTGGCTCGCCGCCGGGAGTGTCATATTCCTGCACATAAGTGTGGTGATAAAGCCCGCTCTGGACAATTTCCGGCGCATCATCAAAGTCCTGACGTAAGTCTTCCTTGCTGACATCCAGAAGCTCAATTTTGGTATTCTTTCGAGGGTCGGTTCGCTGGACGAGAAACCACAGGCCGCGCCAGAGCGATTCGAGCGCCTGAAAGTCCGGGTGGTGCATCACGGCATCCAGCTGCTGGCTGATTTTTCGATCCAGCTCGCTGATATGGAAATCCAGCAGTGATTTATCTAACTTTTCAACATTTTTTCCGGATTTCGCCACGCAGGAAAGCAGTACCTGAATGGCTGCAGAGACCCTCTCCTCCGTTGATGCTTCCGCCATTGCTTCACTATCTTGCCACTCTCCGAGTTGTTTCAGAGAAGAAACCGGCGTCAGGTGAATTTTTTTAAACAGAGACTGATAAACATTTTCTCTGGTCACAGCCTGCGCCTGCGCTACCGGTGCGTCATGTTCTTGTACAGACATCAGCATGCCCTCCTCTTCATTTCCTTGATGAACCGTATTTATTCCGGTCGTTGTCCATTACTTTTTTACGGTGCGAGTGCCGTTAGCTCTGCGCGTAGTTCACTACTCATCGCAGGATCTTTCATAATCTTTTCCAGTTCACGACGGAACTCGACGTTATCCAGCAAGTTGGATTTGAGATCGCGTAGTAAATTACGCATAGAAATCAATGCACGAAGCGATGGGATATTGCGAGCAACCTGTTCTGGTTCAAAATCTTTGACGCTACCAAAGTTAAGTTTAATATTTTCTACCCGGGCTTCTCCTGACAGAGTGCTTTCGACCAGCAAATCGACCGTAGGTAAGAGTTCAGCCATTACGCTATCAAAATTGTTTTTATTGATATTTATTTTATTTCTTTCAGATAAAGACCGTTGTTCGTTTCCGTTACTAAAATCACCTACCGCAAGTAACTTTAACGGTAACTCGCTTTTCTTTCCCGCCCCGCCAGTGTGAAGATCCAATTGAAGATTAACTCGAGATTTTGGCACCTCATTTTGAAAACTGTTACCCATATTACTCCTCCTCAGGATATATACCCACCAGAAAGTGAGCAAAAACAAAATATCACCTCACCAATACAAATTGCAATAATTGAAGATAGATGCACTACGGTCTCGATTAATATTATACTTGCAAAGAAGTCTTTATATATCACAGAAAGCTCTCAACTAAAACAAACTTCAAAAACCTTCACAATTAAAAAATACCACTTAAAAAACAAAGGGATTAACTATGATTCATATGAATTTATAGTACTCCATCTCATTCTTAAAGTTCTTAACATGAAATTCAATGCTAGCTGACCACTCTGAAAAATATATTTTCACTCCATTAAATAATAACCATAAACGCTAATAAATGATAAAAATCACATTAATGAATCAGTTCATCATCGTAATATAATAAACATTTAAGCGAAATATATTCCCGGGATAGATATATCAAACGTTATTAAAATTAGAAAAGATAGTTCCATTTTAAATCATTCTGTATTAAATGAATAAAATGATGCAGCCTGATACCAAATAACAGCTTCGAGGACCACGAATGTTCCGCCGGAAAGAGCCCCTGAAGCGGCGACAAAAAGTAAAAAGGCCGGAGAACATATCTGTGTTCTCCGGCCTTGCAAGCGGCGATCGTTGTACGATGACAGACACATTATGATTGGCGATCCGCCTGCCTGACAGACTGCCGGGCCTGTAATTTTTCAGCCCGCGTTAAGCGTTAAGCGTTAAGCGTTAAGCGTTAAGCGTTAATGATAGATTGTCGTAGATGTAATCTGCAATTACTTTAGGTCCAACAACGATCTGCATACAAAAACAAAAAAACCGCAAGTCACGTCAATGACTTGCGGTTCTATGTAATAAGTGGCGGAACGGACGGGACTCGAACCCG
>NZ_KV793384.1:0-4954 GCF_001808475.1 Klebsiella sp. HMSC09D12
TGCTGCCAACTTACTGATTTAGTGTATGATGGTGATTTTAAGGTGCTTGCGTGGCTTCCATTTCCATCAGATGTCCTTCCTGCTCCGCGACTGAAGGCGTGGTGCGTAACGGCAAAAGCACTGCCGGACATCAGCGCTATTGAATCGCCACGGGTTTAACAGACACCTCCGAGTCATTTAAGATGGCTTAAAGAGAGGTGCCCATGAGCGGTAAGCGTTATCCCGAAGAGTTTAAAATTGAAGCAGTCAAACAGGTTGTTGATCGCGGTTATTCTGTTGCCAGCGTTGCAACACGTCTCGATATCGCCACCCACAGCCTTTACGCCTGGATAAAGAAGTACGGTCCGGACTCATCCACTAATAAAGAACAGTCAGATGCTCAGGCCGAGATCCGCCGGCTCCAGAAGGAGCTGAAGCGGGTTACCGACGAACGGGACATATTAAAAAAAGCCGCGGCGTACTTCGCAAAGCTGTCCGACTGAGGTACGCCTTTATCCGTGACAACAGCAGTTGCTGGCCTGTTCGTCTGCTCTGTCGGGTGCTGGATGTTCATCCCAGTGGCTTTTACGCCTGGCTTCAGCAGCCGCATTCTAAGCGCCACCAGGTAGATCTGAGACTGACGGGACAGATTAAACAGTTCTGGCTGGAGTCCGGTTGCGTTTATGGTTATCGCAAGATCCATGTGGACTTGCGGGATAGCGGGCAACAGTGCGGAGTGAACAGAGTCTGGCGACTGATGAAGCGTGTCGGGATAAAGGCCCAGGTCGGGTACCGGAGCCCGCGGGCACGCAAAGGCGAGGCCAGTATCGTGTCGCCCAACAAGCTCCAGCGACAGTTCAATCCGGATGCTCCGGATGAGCGTTGGGTAACGGACATAACCTACATCAGGACTCACGAGGGCTGGCTGTATCTGGCCGTGGTTGTTGACCTGTTCTCACGTAAAATTATCGGCTGGTCAATGCAATCCCGGATGACAAAGGACATTGTTCTGAACGCACTGCTGATGGCTGTATGGCGGCGTAATCCGCAAACAAAGGTGCTGGTCCACTCGGACCAGGGCAGTCAGTATACAAGCCATGAGTGGCAGTCATTCCTGAAATCACACGGCCTGGAAGGGAGTATGAGCCGTCGCGGTAACTGTCACGATAACGCGGTTGCAGAAAGCTTTTTCCAGTTACTGAAACGAGAGCGCATAAAGAAAAAGATCTACGGAACGCGGGAAGAAGCCCGCAGCGATATTTTTGATTACATCGAAATGTTTTATAACACTAAGCGTCGGCATGGGTCGAACAATCAGATGTCACCGACAGAATATGAAAACCAGTATTATCAACGGCTCGGAAGTGTCTAGATTATCCGTGGCGATTCATTAATAAATACGGAACAGATCAACCGCAGATGCCTCCTCCTGAATGTATTAATTTTGCTGTCTCGTCGGCAAAATCAGGGAACAAGTCTGGATATGGAAGCGCCTGGCAGCTGAAAGTATGAATAATAACACCCTGACAGGATATTTTATTGCACCCTGTCAAAAGTCATACATTCTTTCCCGGTTTTTGCTTTCTCATACCGGATAACTCTATTTAAGGCTTAAGGATAACCTTCGTCCATCCTTCATCCCGCTCATCGAAGTGCTTATATCCGGCAGGAGCCTCTTCAAGCGAAAGACGATGAGAAATTATTTTGCCCGGACTGGCTTTATCGTGATGGATGAGGCGAGACAGCTGACGGTTATAGGCCTTAACGTTCGCCTGGCCGGTACGGATTGCCTGTCCTTTAAACCAGAAACTCCCAAAATCAAATGGCATCTTACCCTCTCTGGCAAGCTCCGATTCAGCCCCCGGATCCTGAGGAATAAAGACGCCAACCACACCAATTCCCCCGGTTGCTTTCGTCGACGCAACAAGACTGTTCATGGTGACAGAGTTATCTTCATGGCCATGTTTGTTACAGCACTGATAGCCAACACATTCGCAGCCACAATCCGTACCGCGTCCATCCGTCAGGTCGAGAATTTTTTGTACAGCTTCATCGCCAGTAGCATTGATGCCCGTCGCCCCCATTTTTTCAGCCAGAGCCAACCGGTCTGTGTGCGTATCAACCACAAACACCTGTGAAGCACCTTTAATGATCGCCGAATGAGCTGCCATCAAACCGACCGGCCCCGCGCCATAAATGGCCACGCTTTCACCAGGCTTCAATCCTGCAAGTTCTGTTGCATGCCAGCCGGTAGGAAAAATGTCAGAGAGCATCACATAATCATCTTCTTTTTCTGCCGCATCAGGGGGAAGAACAAGGCAGTTAAAGTCGGCAAATGGCACCCGAAGCAGTTCCGCCTGACCTCCCTCCCAGGGACCCATTTCAGCAAAACCATAAGCTGCGCCTGCCGTACCCGGATTGGTAGTGAGACAAAAGCCGGTCAGACCTTTTTCACAGTTTTCGCAAAAACCACATCCCACGTTAAACGGCAGACAAACATAGTCGCCCACCTTAATACGTTCAACGCCTGAGCCAATTTCGACCACTTCACCCAGGTTTTCGTGACCCAGAATCCGTCCCTGTTCAAAGCTGGTCCGGCCCTCATACATGTGCAAGTCCGACCCACAAATGTTGGTGGTGGTGATGCGGACGAGTACATCCGTGGGGCGGACAATTTTCGCATCCGGTACGTCTTTTACTTTTACATCATAAGGACCGTTGTAAATTACTGCTTTCATGATCTTCTCCTTCTTGCGTCCGGAAAGGAAATGCTGCCCGGCGGATTGGGGTATCAATCGAGTTTAGCTGCCTTAACAGATCTCGCGATCGGCGAAAGGACGATTAGGATGTTTCTTAACTAAGTGCATTGAAGTCTGTAAGACAGGTACTTACCGATGAAGGCTGCCTGGAAAACGTAAAAACATCACACGTTAATCCGGTTTTTTTAAGCAGGCAAGGGATTACGGACAGCTTTGAGCGAGAAAGCTGACCTTGAATTTTAAAAACAGTTAAGTATCAAAATATCAATCAGGAAAAAGCCTGCACTCAAGGGAAGAACAAGGGCGTGGGGCTAATAAGCCATTTGTATGCGAATATTTAATATTCACAAGATCTGAATCGCCACGGATCATTTCAAAACCACCATCCTACACTAAATCAGTAAGTTGGGAGCATTATCGCGGGCACGAAGCCTCTGTCAGCGCGTATCATTTTTGGATGGGCACTCGGGTTGTTGATAGTTACCCGAATCGTAAGTACAAACCCGGTTCCGTCCAGAATTTTTGGCTTTATACATGGCTAAATCGGCCTGACGAAGCAGCTGTCTGAAATCTGCAGAGCAGTCAGATAGTGTGGCGATGCCAGCGGAGAGAGTTAAGTGGATGCCTTCCGCAAACGAGGTTTCCGCTGTGACGGTACGGATCCGTTCTGCCACTACACGTGTTTCGTTCAGGTTGGAGTCAGGTAGTAAAATAATGAACTCCTCTCCGCCAAAACGGCAGACAATGTCATTCTGGCGAGTCAGCAATCTCAGTATCTGGCCGAGGCTGATCAATACGGCATCTCCCACGTCGTGACCATAATGATCATTGATATGTTTGAAATGATCAATATCGATTGCGATAACAGAATGATTTCCAAGCGGATTGAGCGCCTTAATCTGTGTAGTGAAGCCTTTTCTGTTCAGCAGACCTGTAAGTGGATCGGTCATCGCCTCATTAGTCAGAAGGCTAACCTGCATGGTCATTGACGCCAGGTGCTGGCTTACAGCCTCCCTAAGACGCTCTGCTTCCTGATAGCCGGGTTCAAGCTGCGCCAGCTGCCGTAGCGCTGTTTCGCTGTCGGCCGTGCGGGTAAAGCTGGCCAGTCTCTCAAGCGGGCGGGATATTCTGGCAGAGAAATATATAACCGCGCAGTTAGCCAGGATGATAATGGCGAGGGTGATCCAGAAGGCGCTGATCATGGTTTCCTTAAGAATGCGAGATACATTGTCCGACGTTCCTGCAATGAAAACCTTCCAGTCAGCTTGCTGTAGACTAGCAAAACCGATGAGATGAGCCTTACCGGCATGATGATCGACAAAATGGCCGCTCTTCGCTTTTGACAGTAATGTTAGATGTGCCTGATGGACATCAAGCAGTCGCCCGACGGCGCTCGGGGCATGGCTGTAAATCAGGCGGCCGTCAGCAGCAACAATACTTACTTCTGCCTGATTACCGTAAAAATGCTGCCCAAGGATCTCACTGAGGATACTATGCTTTTTAAGATAAATACTTCCGCCAATATAGCCCTCATACTGACCCTGCTGCGAAAAAATGGGCTGGGAAAGAAAAACAATGTAGTTGCCCGTCGCTGAGGTGAAAGGCTGTGATATGAGGGGCTTGCGAGAAATGATTGACTGCTGGCTGGCAGGAGAATGCAACTGCATCCCGACCAGACTCAGACTCTCCGGAGACGTGGCAGCCACCACCGCATTCGCTTTGACGACCAGAACGGAGTTAAAAAAACCCGACTGCAGACGCAGGCGATCGGCTTCTGCCTGCAGTTGTTTCCGATCTTGAAAATCAACAATCAGACCTGCACTGTAGGCCAGTTCCTGCTGGGCTGTACTGAGATAACGGTCCGTTGTGTCAGCCAGTTTGCGGGCATAAGCGATGTTACCTTCCAGCAGGCTATTCTCAATATTTTCTTTCTGAACCAGAGTGAGAGCGCTCAGCAGCAGAATGGACGTCATCAGGACACCGCCAACAGACAGTGACAGCATAAATGTGCGTAAACGATAGCGTTTTCTTGGCATGATTCAGAGTCGCATGGAAGCGATGGGGTCAGTGTAGAGAATATCATGCCTGACTGAAACTCACTGCCGAAATTGACGACAGATACTAATTCTCTATTACCGATTCCTTTCACTGTAGTGTTGAGGGCGGCATCTTGCCCACACATGGGTTTTGTTGAATAAATCGAACTTTTGCTGAGT
>NZ_KV793385.1:0-9319 GCF_001808475.1 Klebsiella sp. HMSC09D12
TTAAAATAGTCATCAACAGGTTGACAGCATTACCCTGTCTGGCTATAGAGTAAGAATCGTACCGGAATTGAGCATTTACCCTCAGTACCTGCGGATGAAAAAGCAGTCTGCCCTGACATACTGAACAATCCCTTCTCATAAGATGCCTCTCTTTTGCTGTTTAAAGAGCTGAGCAGTCCGGGCGGAGACTGACCTCGTTCCGCTTTCCAAGCGACCCCCTTGTTGAAAGTGCGACAAAAGAGATAGGGCGAATGACTATACTTCGCTCATAGCTGCCCGTCATGCCAGCTCAAAAAACAGGCTTAACGTAGGATATTTTCCGTTTTCCAAGCGGCCCCCATATTGAATGGCTGACGGTACTGGATTTCGATGAGATAAAAATAGACCGTATTTTTATTGCCAATATTGATGACCCGGTGAAGCGAGCGCTACTTGTTTCTGTGGTGAAAGGGTTACGTGGTACTGGCAAACCACTGGTGTTTGAAGGGGTGGAAACGCCAGGACAGTTTGAATTCGTCTGTTCTCTTGGCCCCGGTTACCTAGTTCAGGGCTGGTATACCGGAAAACCCGAAACAATATCTGCGATGAATATTCAGGGTTAAAACGATACGGGGCCCGGCCCGTATCGGCAACCCGACCCGTCAGCGTATCGCTTTCTGTCTGAAGCCGGTTCAGGTCGGCTTCTATCTGCGCGATGCGGCGGGAGATTTATTCAGAACGACTGCCGAAGTTCATCCGGCGAAGCTTATCCAGCTGCGCCTGCAGATGGTCTATTTCGCGCTCCCGGTCGGCCTGCTTTTCCAGCAGGGCGCGGTTCAGCGCTTCCTGTTCGGACAGGCGCTGTTTCAGCAGAAGGATGTCGTCAGGGGGAGGTGTTGTTCATAAGCCCGCATTTTACCAGGCTTATTCAACGACAACCAGGATAAAGAGGCCTACAACATGGTCAGGGACGTAAGCAGTCTTTTAGGCTGCCGCCAGTCGATGCCTTCCAGAAGCATTGCCAGCTGCGCCGGGGTCAGGAACACTTTGCCATCGCGGGCAGAGGGCCAGGCGAAGCGGCCGCGTTCCAGCCGTTTGGTCAGCAGGCTCAGCCCGTCGCCGGTGGACCACAGCAGTTTGACCTTACTGCCGCTGCGGCCCCGGAAGATGAAGACATGGCCGGACATCGGGTCATCTTTCAGCATCGTCTGCACCTTTGCGGCGAGACCATTGAAGCCGTTGCGCATGTCGGTGATACCGGCAACCAGCCAGATTTTGGTGCCTGTTGGCAGGTGGTTATCACTTCCTTTATCTGTCCTGTGATGATCCTTATGACTTCGCCAGACTACTTCACCACACACATGGGTCTGCCAGATACCGGTTCAGGATGGATTTCCGCTTCTACGCTGAACACCGTCTTTAGAAGCTCTGGTTTCATCACTGCTTCCGGAGCACCTTGCGCCATCACGCGACCGCTTGCCAGTACCACCAGATGATCGCAATAGCGGCTGGCCTGATTCAGATCGTGGAGTACCGTCACTACGGTTTTCCCCTGCCTTTTGAGTTCAACCATCAGGCGCATCAGTTCAACCTGATGATTGATATCGAGGTAGGTCGTAGGCTCATCAAGAAGAATGAGTGGGGTATCCTGTGCCAGCACCATCGCCAGAAACGCACGCTGGCGCTGGCCGCCGGAAAGCTGGGTTAACCTGCGGTCAGCCAGATTGCGCGTCCGGGTCTGACTCATTGCCACGTTGACCCGCTCGTTGTCTTCCGCGGAGAGTCGCCCCCACAACGACAGCCACGGGCTGCGGCCGTAGGAAACCAGTTCCCGTACAGTGATCCCCTCGGGGGATAAATGGTGTTGCGGCAGTAAAGCCAGGCGGCGAGCCAGCTGGCGGGCGGAAAAACCGGCTATGGGTTTTTCATCAAGCAATATCTCGCCAGAGTCTGGTGTTAACAGGCGAGAAAAACAGTTCAACAGCGTCGATTTCCCGCAACCGTTAGGGCCGAGCAGGGCCGTGATTTTTCCGGCAGGCAGGGCGAGAGAAAGTCCATCCAGCACGGTTTGTGCGCCATAGCTGACGGTCAGATTTTCAGTACGTAATCTCATTTATCGCATTCTCACAAGCAGCCAGACAAACCACGGTGCGCCGATAATGGCGGTCAGCACGCCTGCCGGAAGCTCCAGCGGCGGATGAATGATTCGTGCCAGCAGATCGGCAATGACCAGCAACAACGCGCCCGTCAGGGCCGAAACGGGCATCAGCCAGCGGTGACGCCCGCCGGCGATCCTGCGCACCATGTGCGGCACGACGAGACCAATAAAACTTATCGGGCCACAGACGGCTACGCCGGTTGCTGTCATCGCGACAGCCAGCATCAGCCCCTGGAACCGGGTGCGCTGAACCGACACGCCGAGCGTGGCTGCTCGTGCATCGCCCAGCGCCAGCAGGTCGAGATCGCGACAAAAGCGCAGGCTCAGCGGCAAAAACAGAATGAGCAACGGCACGGCAATCTTCACAAAGTGCCAGTCGCGCCCCCATAAGCTACCCGTCAGCCACAGCAGGGCACTGTTTACATCCTGCGGGTGCAGGAGCATCAGGTAATCCGTCAGGCTCGCCCAGCAGGCGGAAAGCGCCACGCCGGTGAGCGCCAGCTTCATCGGCTGGTGGGTCTTTGCCAGCATCTTCAGCAAGATCAACCCCGCCATACCGCCCGCAAAGGCCAGCAGCGGCAGCACCATCACGGATAGTGATGGCATAAGAAGCAGTGCTCCCACAGAGGCAAGGCTGGCGGCATGGTTAATGCCGAGAATATCCGGTGATGCTAGCGGGTTACGCACAATCCCCTGTACCAGCACGCCCGCCACGGCGAGGGCTGCACCGACAAACAGTGCCAGCAGCAAGCGCGGCAGTCGGTACTCCATCAATACATAATAATGCTCGCGTCCGTCCTGCCAGTCGGTCAGCAGCGCGCGCCACGGCACGGGGATCACCCCCATATGGAGTGATAACAGCGCACAGCCTGGCAGGGCAAGGGTGATGAAAATGACCAGCGCAATTTTCATCCTCGCCTCCTCACCAGCCAGACAAAGCAAGGACTGCCAATCAGCGCCAGCACTGCGCCTGCGGGCAGATCGCCGGGGAAGGCCAGCGCGCGTGCGAGTACATCTGCCATCAGCATCAGCGTGGCCCCCAGCAGCATGCTCACCGGCAGTACGTTGCGCTGATCGAAGCCTGCCCAGAAGCGCGCCAGATGTGGCACCAGCAGGCCGATAAACGCCACCGGACCTGCCACACTGACGCACGCGCCAACCAGAAGCAGCACTAACATATTGATGATCAAACGTAGTCTCGGCAGGTTCACTCCCAGCGTATGGGCGGTACTGTCGCTGACGTTGAGCAGGTTCAGTTGATTCGCCAGCAGCAACACGACAGGGACTGCAGTGACCACCACCGGCAAGAGCTGCCAGACATCCTGCCAGTGGGCGTGGGACACTCCGCCTGCCAGCCAGTAAAAGATGCCGTAAGCATGATCTTCGGCCAGCAGCAGGGTGATGCGGGTCAGAGCCATACAAAAGGCCGACAGCGCGATACCCGCGAGGATCAGTTTGTTTCTGTCCTGGGTATGACGAAACCCGCCTCCTGCGGTCATGACCAGCAGCCAGCTCACGCCGCCCCCGCATGCCGCGATGAACGACAGGGAATAGCCTGCAACCGGCGTCGGACTCAGCGCGCTGGTAAGCGCCATAGCCAGCGCCGCGCCGCTGTTAATGCCGAGCAGTGAAGGAGAGGCCATTGGGTTGTGGGTCAGGGTTTGCAGCAGCGTGCCCGCGAGCGCCAGGCTTGCGCCGATCAGAACGGCGACCAGGCTTCGCGGCAAACGAAGGTTTTGCACCAGCGCTTCTGGTAGCGTTGGCGTGTGTCCAGGCAGCAGGGCGCGGATTGCGTCTGCTCCGGAAACAGGAATGGCCGAGTAGCAAAACAGACTCAGCCAGAAAATAATAATAAGTACTGCAACGGGAAGCCCCCACAGCAGCACCGGGTGTTTTAGCGCGGTCATTTCACATCGGTAAGCGGCTGATGGTGGAAGATTTTTACCGTGTCAGCGGCAATACGCTCTGCGGCAAAAATACCGCGCATCCGCGCCCAGGCGTTACTGTCGACTGAAGCAACCTGCTGCTTCTGCGCGGCGGTTAATATCTGCCAGAGCGGATCTTGTTGCCAGCGTTTAACAATGCTCTCTTCGCGATAGTGGGCAACCAGCAGCCAGGCAGGATTGACCGCCAGCAGTTGCTCCAGGCCGATGGACGGCATGGAGGCGCCCGCCATCGCAGCGGGAACGTTCAGCCCCAGAGAAGCCAGCACGCTGCCGGTCCAGGTCTCCTGGGTATGCAGGTTGAATAGCTGTTCGCGTGATGTGCCAAAGGCCACGCGTGTCCCTGTGGGAAGCTGGCTGGCCCACTGCGCCATCTTCTCTTTATGTTGTTCCAGACGCGCCTGCATCTCTCGTTTTTTACCTACCACTTCGCCGATGATAGCCGCTGAGTGCAAATTTTCAGCGTAGGTTTCGTTGCGGGACTTAAGCAGCAGTACCGGCGCGATTTGCTGCAAGGCGGTGTAAATCCCCGCATGGCGACTGCTGTCGGCAATGATCAGGTCTGGTTTCAGGGCAGCAATGGCTTCCAGGCTCGGCTGCGCGCGCGTTCCGACGGACTGCCACGGTTTCAGGTGCGCACGCACTTCGGGCAGGATGCGTTTTGCATCGTTATCGTCGGCAATACCGATCGGGCTGACGTCCACGGCGGCCAGCGCATCGGCGAACGAGAGTTCCAGCACCACAATCCGTTGTGGCGTTTTATCGAGTGTAAACGTGCCGTGTTCGTCCTGAACCGTGGCGGCAAAGGCGTGGCCGATCACCAGCAGCAGGCCTGCAAAAATAAAACGGATAAATGCCAACATAGTCACATTCCAGCTAAAAGCCCGGCAAGCCGGGCGTTAACACATCAGAACTTCAACGACCCCTGCATATACAGCGTGCGCGGCTGGCCTGCGTAGATGCCTTTGTTGTTGTCGTCATAAGAGCGGATGAAGTAGTCCTGGTCGAAGATGTTTTTCACACCGAACGCCAGGTTCAGATCTGCCATCTGCGGGCCAAAGTCATACGCCACGCGTGCGCCCCAGAGCATGAAGCCGGGAATGCGGCCGGTACTGCCGTCGGCGCTCTCTTTCACCGTATTGGCGTTATCCGCAAACTGGCTGGACTGGAAATCGCTGTTCAGATTGAACGTCCAGTTGCCCGGCTTGTAGTCCACGCCCAGCGTGCCTTTATGTTTCGGGGAGAATGGCACCTGATTGCCATAGGTGTCGCCTTTCTCGCGGATTTCCGCGTTCACATACGCATAGCTGGCGTAGACGGAAACGTTATCAAGCGTTGGCGTTAGCGTACCCAGGTCGTAACGTGCCTGCGTTTCCAGCCCGGTATGGCGCGTTTTGCCACGTGCAGTGACGGTGTCGTTGGTCTGGTTGGAGTCGTACTGATTGTTAAAGTTAATCAGGAACAGCCCCATTTCCGCCGTCAGCGCGCCGTCGTCGTAGCGGGTACCGAGTTCCCAGGTTCGCGCTTTTTCCGGTTCCACATTGCCGCTTTGCACAGCCTTGCCAATCTGGCTGTACTGTACGGTGCCGAACGAGCCTTCAGTGTTTGCATAAAGATTCCAGCTGTCAGTCAGGTGATAGAGCACGTTCAACGCCGGAAGCGGTGCGTTATAGCTCACCTCTTCGTGCGTGCCTTTGATGGCGTTGTTCTGGTATGACTCGATATGTTCGAAACGCATACCCGGCGTGATGGTCCAGTTGCCGATGTCGATTTTGTCATCCAGATACCAGGCGTGCGCCTCGGTGCCGGAACGCGTGTCGCGGTCGTAAGGGCTTGAGCCGGACGGCAACTGCCCGCTGCTGGTGGCGGTGTAGTAACGCATTTCATGCGTTGATTCATTCACATAGCGATAGCCCACGCCCACTTCGTGCGCGGAAGGGCCGATCATAAAGCTCTGGCTGTAGCGTGGCTCAATACCGCGCACCCAGTAGTTACGCGGCGAGAGGGTGATGCGTTTGCCTTGCTCCAGGTAGCCGCTGCGCAGGGTTTGGGTGTAGAACCCCTGAATGTTGAATTTATGCTGGCTGTCCGGCTGGAACTGGTAGCCCAGGCTCGCCAGCTTGCGACGGCCCCAGAAGCGGTCATACGGGCGGGTGGATTGCCAGCGATCGGCGTCGTAATCCGCGCGGGACAGGCCGCCGGGCATGTCGGCTTCACCATCGTAATATTGCAGCAGGCTGTTGAAGGTGTGCACCTCATTCGGCGCATATTTGCTTTTCAGCATCAGGTCGTCGATGCGGGTGGCGCTGTGCTCGCGCCAGTCACTGCCGCGCGTGCCGGAGTAGAGCAGCGCGGTGCCAAAACCGTTGTCCGCTGTGCCGCCCACCATCAGGTTGTGCGTCTCTTTCGGGTTGTTTTGTGAAGAGGTTGGGCTGAGCTGACCTTCCACCCCCGCCTCGATACCAAAGTCCTGCGGAATGGCGCGGGTAACAAAGTTCACCACGCCGCCCACGCTCTGCGGTCCGTAACGCACCGCACCACCACCGCGCACCACGTCAATGGCATCCATGTTGCCGAGCGAAACGGGAGCCAGTGAAAGCTGCGGCTGACCGTAAGGGGCAAAGGGGACGGGGATGCCGTCCATCAGGACGGTCGAGCGGCTGGCGAGGCGTGGGTTCAGGCCCCGGATGCCAAAGTTCATCGCCAGGTCGTGGCTGCCGGTGCCGTTGTTTTCCGGCGCGCTGACGCCAGGGATGCGGTTAAGCACCTCACGCATGGTGGTTGCGCCGGTTTTGGCGAAATCCTCACGGCGGATCACGTCACGCGCGCCAGCATGTTCAAATACGTCGTTTTCACGCGCATCGCCCAGCCAGTCGCCGACCACGGTCAGGGCATCTTCTTTTGGCGCGGGCGCGGGCTCCAGCGTCCAGCTGTTATTTCCCAGCGGTTTTACCTGCAGTCCGCTGCCGTCCAGCAGCTGTTGCAGGCCGCTCTCGACGTCGTAATCTCCGTGCAGGCCGTTGCTCTGCTTGCCGCGCGTCAGGCTGGCGTCAACCGAGAGGGTAATTCCGCTGTGTGCGGCATACTGATTGAGCGCTTTGTCGAGCGATCCCGGAGCGATATCAACCTGTGCAGCAAAAGCGGAAAACGAGAGACCGGCCAGCGGCAGCAGGCTCAGACGAATGGCGTTAACCAAAGGTGTTGTTTTACGAAAAACGCGTAACGGCGTCATACCTTCTCCATCATCATTTTTGTTGTGTTCAGCTATGAGTCGAACGAGAAGGGTAAAAAGGACAATCGAAATGAGAATTATTTTTCTTACAGCGGTGAAATGTTTATCCAGTACCGCGTAATAGACTGAATTTTAACGGGAAGCGTTTGAGCGATAACGTTCAGGATCGCATCGGTATTTTTCAGCGGGAACGTCCCGCTCAGGCGCAGCCCGGCAACGGCGGGATCGCAGCGCAGAACGCCGTTGCGGTAACGGCTTAGCGTGGCTATCACCTCACCCAGCGGTTTATCGCTGAAGCTCAGGATGCCCTTCGTCCAGCTTGTACTCTCGTCATCCAGCGGTTTCACTGCGCCAAACTCAGAGGCGCTGAACTGCAGGCTTTCACCAGCGTTCACGATGCGTTTTTGCGCGGGGGCACTGGCGAGAAGCACTTCCACGGCGTGCTGCTGCACGTCAAGCTGCGTGAAATTATCCTGCTGGCGGACGGTAAATTCTGTCCCTAAAGCGGTGAGTTGGCCCTGACGGGTCAGGACGCGGAAGGGGCGTTGCTGCGCATCTTTCGCGGTAGTAATGGCGATTTCACCGTACCAGAGCCGGACGGTGCGCTGATGCGCATCATAACGCACATCCGCCGCGCTTTGGATATTCAGCGTGAGCAGGGAGCCATCTTCCAGTTGCTGACGGCTGACTGCGCCTTTGGCGGTGCGGTAATCTGCCCGCAGACCTTCGCCGGTTTCCGACTGCCAGAGTTGCCAGCCTCCGCCAGCGCCGAGCAACAGCAGTAATCCTTTCATCACGTGACGGCGGGTGAGGCGGGTATCGTGCAGCGCCCGGCTGGCAAAGTCGCCAGGCACACCGCCAAGCTGGTTGCGCAGGTTTTCAACCTGCTGCCAGGCCCACTGGTTATCCTGATCCTGTTCATACCACTGTTGCCAGCGCGCTTCCTGTTGTGGGCTGACGCGCTCGCCGCTTAGCACGGCATACCAGTGGGAAGCTGAACGCAGCGCCTGACGCCGGGAATCGGTTAACGAAGGATTCATAACCCATGCTCCAGACGAAACAGCAGGCAGTGCTCGACGGCTTTCGCCACGTATTTTTTCACGGAGCTGACGGAAACACCGAGTTTGTGCGCAATCTCGCTGTATGTCAGGCCATCCAGTTGCGAAAGCAGAAACGCTTCACGTGTTTTTCCGTTTAGCCCGTCCAGCATGCTGTCGACGAGTTGTAGGGTCTCGAGCTGGCTTTCGCGTTCCTCAGGTGAAGGCGCTACCCCCTCCGGCATAAGCGCCAGCATCTCCAGATACGCTTTTTCCAGCGCGTTTCGGCGAAACAGGTCCACCATCACGCGTTTGGCGATAGTGCACAGGAAAGAGCGAGGATCGCGGATCGTCGAGAGCGTTTCGCTGCTCATTACCCGCAAAAAAGTGTCCTGGGCAATGTCATCTGCATCAAAAGCAGACTGGAGTTTGCGCGTCAGCCAACTTTTCAACCAGCCGTTATGGGTGCCATAAAGCGACTCGAACGTTAAGGAAGCTGTGGTAGTGGCACGGTCAGACATGCGGAGTACATTAAAAGTTAATTATCACGTAGCCATATTAATATGAGAATGGTTATCATTACAATTGGAAATAAAATTGTTTCCAATAAACATTTTTAACATGTTGTTTTTCTAAGTGTTATAAGGTAGATATAAAATGGGATGGATCCTCTGCTTCTGGCATCTGTCGGTCAGAATGACATCATGATGTGGTCTGCTATTATTGACATCCTCCCCGCCCTTTAGGGCGGGGAGGATGTCAACTATGAGTGTTGCCTGAAATGTCGCCAGCCCCCGGTACAGCAGAAGTATCTCGGGCTTTCTGCGTTTGCTCCTGGTGGGTATGGCCCCCGCAAGCGGGGGGTTATTGCTAACTGTCGTTTCAACAAAAAGTAACTTTTTTCACTTTGCCCCTCAGTACAAATTAGGGGCTTGCCGCGGATGTACCATGCCTGAATATCTTCGAGTGA
>NZ_KV793386.1:0-88708 GCF_001808475.1 Klebsiella sp. HMSC09D12
ACTCAGCAAAAGTTCGATTTATTCAACAAAGCCCAATGCTGCGCTTTTTTCAACGTCATAAAAAGCATTTAAACTTTATTGCCTGCTGCTCGGTTAAAGCAATTCAGGTAAAAAGTCCGAAATAAGGGTGACGAAATGGGTAATTGTCGATAATTATTAATTATTGTCAGGAAAGTAAAATAAGGTGATTCTTATTTCAACTTTGGCTTCGGGAAGCTTTCTTATATTCTTCTGTTAAATCAAAAAGCGTTAAGAGAGATGAATGGGTAGCGCAAGCGCTGACGTGGTTAAAGGGATAACGGAAAACCAAAATTATCCCGGTACCATTGCTGCGCAGCCCTGTCCTGACGCGGCCTCCGCCGTTGCCTGCAGGGAGCGCAGCGTTCTCCTGCTTTGAGAACAGCTTGCCTTATGATGAATGATTAGCGTGTTAATCATTCTTGTGGTGGATATTTGTAATGATTTATTCATTTTTTGTTTTACATTTTGTTACAGGTGTGCGGGTAATGTGTTTTTTTCTGTTGGCGTAGTTTTTTACTTGCCGCAGTGAATTTAACAGGATTATTATTGTCTGAACTGCTACACGTACCGCCTAATGACAGATGAAGGGACTCGTTTTTTCCTTAAGCGTTACCTCATGTTCTAATGTTTACAGGAAAAAACATGTCTTACGCTTTTAATAAAAGTCTTCTTCACCCTCGTAATTGGGGTACCTGGTTTGGCCTGGGCGTACTCTGGCTGATTGTCCAGCTTCCTTATCCCGTTTTGCATCTTATCGGCACCAGCGCGGGACGCGCCTCCCGGCGCTTCCTTAAACGTCGTGAGCATATCGCCAGACGTAATCTCGAACTCTGCTTCCCCACAATGTCGCCAGCGGCGCGCGAAAAGCTGATCGAGCAAAATTTCATGTCTCTGGGAATGGGGCTGATTGAAACCGGTATGGCGTGGTTCTGGAGCGATGAGCGAGTGAAAAAATGGTTTGACGTCGAGGGGATGGTCAACCTCAACAATGCGCTGAGCGAAGGGAAAGGCGTGATGGTTGTCGGCGTCCACTTTATGTCTCTTGAACTGGGTGGTCGCACGATGGGGTTGTGTCGCCCCATGATGGCAACCTACCGTCCGCATAACAGTCCGTTGATGGAGTGGGTGCAGACGCGCGGTCGCCTGCGCTCGAACAAGGCGATGATCGACCGCCGAAATTTATCCGGACTGGTGCATGCGTTAAAGTCGGGCGAAGCGGTGTGGTTCGCGCCGGATCAGGACTACGGCCCGAAGGGGAGCGTATTTGCCCCGTTCTTCTCGGTCCAGCAAGCGGCGACGACCAACGGCACCTACGTGCTTTCTCGTTTGTCGGGCGCAAAAATGCTGACGATCAGCATGGTGCGTAAAGCGGACCGCAAAGGTTATAGCCTGCATATCAGCGATGTGATGCGCGACTATCCTGGAGAAGATAAACAGGATGCGGCGAGCTATATCAACAAGATTATCGAGAAAGAGATCCTGCGCGCCCCTGAGCAATATCTGTGGGTTCATCGCCGTTTTAAAACCCGTCCGCTGGGCGAAACTTCGCTCTATTAAGCCCTCCGCACTCTCGGCGCTTTCAAAATGGTCCCGGTTGCGTTAACGTGCGCGGGATCATATTTTCGTTGTAAGCGAAGGAGTGCGTTGTGTTCGCTGAGTTTGGTGTACTGAATTACCTGACCTATCTGGTTGGGGCTATCTTTATCATTCTGGTGCCCGGTCCCAATACCTTTTTTGTCCTCAAGACGGGCGTCGCTCACGGCGTGAAAAAAGGCTATCTGGCGGCAGCGGGCGTGTTTATCGGTGATGCCATTCTGATGTTTCTGGCGTTTGCCGGGGTCGCGACCCTCATCAAGACCACGCCGGTATTATTCAATATCGTCCGCTACCTGGGGGCGATTTATCTACTGTGGATGGGCGGGAAGATGCTCTACGCGGTGTTGACGCAGCGCGATGGGCATTCGTCTTCTGATTCCGAGCCGGGGAGCGGGATTCTTAAGCGTTCGCTGACCCTCAGCCTGACGAATCCGAAAGCGATTCTTTTTTATGTCTCATTCTTCGTGCAGTTTATTGACGTCAATGCCAAAACTCCCGGGCTGGCGTTCTTTATTCTGGCGCTGACCCTGGAGATAATTAGCTTTATTTACATGAGCTTCCTTATCGTCTCCGGCTCTTTCGTCACGCGCTACGTAAAAACGAAAAAGAAACTGGCGAAAATCGGTAATAGCCTGATTGGCCTCGTGTTTGTCGGTTTTGCCGCTCGGCTGGCAACGCTACAGTCGTAATCGTTGGGGCCGGTATATGCCACCGGCCCGCCGCTGGCTCTCTGTGCTTTGTAACAAATTCCCTTCAATTTTGATTGCATTGGTGTTACATATACAGCCGATTATCGCTCAGAAAAAAGGGAACCCGGATGATTCTGCAGAAACTCACCAGCAATAAAAACAGCAAGAAGTTCTTTATGTCGATAGCGGCGATATTTGCCATCGCGCTTTTCGTGGTAGGGCGTGCAACCTTTGGCGGCGTGGTGAGCGAGTACAATATGCCGTACTCAGAGTGGACGACTTCAATGTTTTTCCTGCAAGGGGCGATGGTGACGGTTTATAGCATCGTGTTTACTCTGCTGTTCTCCATTCCGCTGGGATTCCTTTTTTTGGGCTCCGACCGCCGGGACTAATCGTATGCGACAAGGCGAACCGAAGTTCGCCTTGTGATGTTTTGCGCTTTATCGCCAGCCTCTGTCGTCGTGATGATGATGACGGTGCCCGTGGTGATAGCCTCTGTCGACGATACATCCCGATAATAGCGTGCAAAGCGCGAGCACTAACGGCAACACGATCGATTTTTTCATTTCTCACTTCTCCAGTTAAATCTGTCCGCGAACGGCGACAAGCGCAAACGGCTGATGAAGTGAGTCTATTCTTTTAAGTTATTGAGTAGATAAGAAAATTCCGCAATGTTTGCCAGTCTGAAGGGCGAATATTCCTGGTTTTACCACCAGCCCAGCTGCGTACCCGCCACGGCCACAATTGCGACAATAAACATAATAATTGTGCTTTTCTTCATTACGCCCCGCCCGGTGCCGCATAGCCGCCGACAAAAAACCAGCCCAGAAAAACAACGGCGACGATAAAAATAGCCACCGGAAATAGAATACCCAGTCTCATTATTGAGCCCCTGTAGGTGCGAATCGTGCTTAATATGATACGGGATTTCACCGTATATTAGTCAATATGAAAAAATGTTCCCTGGCGACGTGACTTTTTATCCTGATACATCGCGTCGTCGGCGCTTCGTAGCGCTTGCTCAACGTCCATTGCCTGTGGGTCGGCTTCAATCACGCCAAAGCTGGCGCCGGGATAGTTAATTCGGTGCGCGCCAAGGAAATAGATCCCCGTTAGCTCTTTACGTAAAGCGGCAATATACTCCTGTTGTTCCTCCGCTTCGGAACATAGGCCAACCAGCAAAAATTCATCGCCGCCCAGGCGGCCAACAATATCGCCGCGGCGGGCGCGGGCCAACAGGCGTTCTCCAACCTGAATCAGAAAGCTGTCACCGCAGGGGTGACCGAATCGGTCGTTGATTGCCTTGAAATCATCGAGATCGATAAAAATGAGCAGTACGCTGCGCTGGCGTTCTCTGGCCTGCGCAAACTGTGCGGCAAGATGCTTGAACAACGAGCGGCGATTCGGCAAACCGGTGAGCTCATCGGTGTACGAGTGCATCTCCAGCGCGACGTTTGCTGCCCGAAGCTGCTGCACCAGGGTCTCTTTCTCAACATAGTGCGAAATGAGGTTGGCAAACAGATTCATCACCTGCTCACCCTCAATGTTATAGGGTTGTCTTTCCCGGCTGGTGGCGCAGAGCGTGCCGAATAATGAGCCATCGGTCAGGCGCACGGGGATGCTGAAAAAGGTTGCGATACCCAAATCCTGGGCGGCGATACACGAACGCCAGCGCTCGGCCACATCGTTGCTGAATATGCAGCGGTCGTCCAGCGCACGTTTACACAGGGAGTCATTCCAGGGAACGGAGAAACCTTCAGGGATCTGCATTTCGCTGCTATTGTGCGCGTACATAATCTGCTGGCGCTGCGCCTCGAAGTCAATACGAGTCAGGTAGGTAGATTCCATTCGGGTAACAAGCTCCAGCATCTCAAGCAGCTGTCGAACCAATGTTTCCAGGGTGTGTTCATTGGCGAGCGTTTGTGAAACGCGAGCGAGGAGAAAATCGGACATGAGGAATACGGCTCCCGAACGCTAATCGTAACTACCGGCAAGCTATGCGAAACGACAATTAGCGCAGAATTAACAGAGATACACAAAATTTAACACATCTGTCGGGAGAATACCTGCATCGAGGGTGGGAAAAAAGCCCCGTCGGGGGCGACGGGGAAAAACTCATTGATTATGGAATGATCTGTTCTCTGGTCAGTTCGAGAACAGGGCTACTCTACGATGCAAAAGTGCAGCTAAAATGGAGAAAAGGTGGAGATTCAGGGCGAAAGTCCGTTTTGATCAATTAAGGAGTAGAAATGAAGTGGATGATAGCTATGTTGCCTCTGGCGATGGCCGGATGTGCGCAGACTCAGCCGACGCAACCTGCGCATCCGGTGGGGATGGCTAACCCGGCTTCGGTTTACTGTCAGCAGCTCGGCGGCACGCAGGTTCCCATCCAAAGCCCGCAGGGCGTACGCACTGAATGTAAGCTGCCCAGCGGGGAAACGTTAGATGAATGGGCGCTCTGGCGGCGCGATCACCCGAATAAGCCGTAGCGTTTATTGTAGCGATTTTAGCCAGTCAGCCAGCACCTGCGCATGGTTTTGCCGGGTGTTTTTCGCCGCATAGAGTAACGTCAGCGGCTGTTGACTGGCCAGGGCCGCCAGGCGTTTGCCTTCCTCCCGTTGAGCCTCAAGCTCCTGGCGATAGAGTTGGCTAAAGTGGGCGAAATCGATGGTCTCGCTGTGAAAAGCCTTGCGTAAATCTGCTGATGGCGTCAGCGTTTTACACCACTCATCGTAGTTCAGCGCTTCTTTTTTTATCCCGCGCGGCCACAGACGGTCTACCAGTATCCGGTAGCCGTCGCTCGTTTCCTGCGGGTCATAAACGCGTTTACACTGAATCATCATTGCCCTCCCTTTGTTCCATCCACGCCAGCAGCTGCGGGAGCTGCTGCTCAGAAAATACCTTAATGCCGTGCTCACGAAGCAGAGCGGCTGCAACACCAGCACCGGGTTTGCGCTGGCCTTTAAAGGTACCATCATAGATAAACTGGCTGCCGCAGGTGGGGCTACCATCGGTAAGCAGAGCCGCAGCGCACCCTTCTTCTTGCGCCGCTTTTAGCGCCAGCCAGGCGGCCAACTGGTAATGAGCAGTGACATCCTTGCCGTCGCTTTCAACAATTTGCCCGCGATTTTGCATCACCTCTGCGCCCTGGGCGTTGAGGATCTCAGCCGGTAGTCGCGGTACAGGCAATCCGGCCGCCAGCTCCGGACAGTGGGTGACCAGCCGTCCCTCACGCTGCCAGCGAGTCAATGCGTCAGTCAAGCGGGCCTTGTGGCTGCCGTTATAGCGAACCTGAAAGCCCATCAGGCAGGCGCTAACCAGAATTTTGCTCTTCATCGTGTATCCATAGCCATTCTTCTGTCCTTTACCATACCGCCAGTCGGCGCAAAATGCCCGTCTTCAGGCGCAGAGAAAATAAGGATTGTTTTCTGCATGTGAGATCGCTAATCTGAGGTTCCTTGTGTTGCCTGATAATCGCTCTGACATAAGGATCCTGCTATGAATTCCCCCCTGCGTATTGCCCTGGTTGGTGATTACAACCCCGATGTTGTCGCCCACAAAGCGATTCCCCTGGCAATAGATGATGCTGCAGCCGTCCTCGAGCTTTCGTTGCGCTATGACTGGCTGGCAACCAGTGAGATAAAATCTACTGAGGATCTTGCTGACTACGATGCTATTTGGGTGGTACCCGCCAGCCCCTATAAAAACGCCGCAGGCGCATTTATCGCCATTCGCCACGCCCGTGAAAACAGCATACCGTTCCTCGGTACCTGCGGTGGGTTTCAGCACGCCATTATTGAGTATGCGCGCAACGTTATGGGCTGGCAGGATGCCGCACATGCGGAAACCGATACCGAAGGCCGGATGGTCATCGCGCCGCTAAGCTGCTCGCTGGTTGAAAAGACTGATAATATTGAGCTGCGCGCCAATACGCTTATCGCGCGCGCTTACGGTCGCGATAGCATTCAGGAGGGATACCACTGTAATTATGGGATTGCCGACGATTTTGCTCGCGAACTGGAGCAGGGCGATCTGCGGGTGACCGGCTGGGACGATGACGGCGAGATTCGTGCGGTCGAGCTGGTTACGCATCCATTCTTTGTCGCCACGCTGTTCCAGCACGAGCGCAATGCGCTGGAGGGGCGGCCCGCGCCGCTGGTTCACGCGTTTTTACACGCCGCGAGCCGTTAAATAAAAGCCCGGCAGCGTTTGCCGGGCGAGAGTGCCTCTAGCCGTGAATTTCCCGATCGCGGCCAGCCAGCGCGCCGAAGACCGCCATCACGACAGAAATTAGCGCCACGGCGATCAGCGGAATATGCCAGTCGCCCGAGGCGTCATGAATTTTACCCATCACCGGCGGCCCGCAGGCGGCCAGCAGATAGCCCACCGCCTGCGCCATTCCCGACAGCGCAGCGGCCTGATGGGCTGAGCTGGCGCGCAGTCCGATAAAGGTCAGCCCCAGAATCATGGTCGCGCCGGAGCCAAAGCCGAAGATAAGCGTCCACATTACCGCCTGGCCCGGGAGAAACCATAATCCGAGCGCGCTGACCGCGCACATCATGGCAACCAGCACCGCAATACCGCGCTGATCTTTTAACCGATGAAGGATTAAGGGAATCGCCAGTCCCGGCGCGGCGGTCGCCAGCTGCAGCAACCCGTGCAGGGAACCCGCCTGCGCTTCGCTGTAGCCAATACTTTGCAAAATGGCCGGCAGCCAGCCGATGATAACGTAATAGACCAGCGAGTTAATGCCAAGAAACAGCGTCACCTGCCAGGCTAACGCAGAACGCCAGATACCGCGGTTATGGATGGCTCCCGAACCGGTCAGCGGCGCGGTAGCCTGCCTGCGCGACTGCGGCAGCCAGACAAACAGCGCCAGCAGTGGAAAAACCATCAGCGTCAATAGCGCGCCGCGCCAGCCAAGTCCGGCAAGCGCCAGCGGTACCACCATGGCCGAGCCCAATGCCGCCGCGCCACCCATGGTGAGAGAGTAAGCGCCGGTCATTTTGGCGACGTGCTGCGAAAAGTCGCGTTTGATTAACCCCGGCAGCAGTACGTTCCCCAGCGCGATACCGCAGCCGATCACCGCGGTGCCGATAAACAGTAGCGAGACGAAGGGCAGGGAGCGCAGACCAATTCCGAGGCAAATCAGTATCATCGCCAGCAGCAGGCTGCGTTCAATGCCGAAGCGGCGAGCGACTCCCGCAGCCAGCGGTGACACCAGGCCGAAGGCCAGCAGCGGCAGCGTCGTTAACAGCCCGGTTTGTGCGGTAGTGAGGCCATATTCGCTGCGAATGGCGTCGAGCAGCGGCGCGGCGCCGGTAAATGCCACGCGTAAGGTCGTGGCGATAAGCAGAATACCGGCAATCAACAAAAGAGGACGGCGGCCGGCAGAAGGTAAAACAGAATTCATGGCGATCTCAAACAAGAATACGAGGCGTTCACAATAGCTTGTTTGTGGGATGTTTAAATCAAGCTAAAATGACAGATTATCGCTAAAATCGGACAATTTTATGATCGGACTCGGCCTGGACGGCTACGACCCGGACAGCGGCCACGAGGCGGCGCTGGCTTTTCGTATTCAGGTTGTCGCGGATGAACAGTACATTCCGCGCCATCAGCATCGTAAAGGGCAACTCATACTTGCCCTTCACGGGGCGCTAACCTGTGAAGTCGAGAACGCCATGTGGATGGTGCCGCCGCAGTACGCGGTGTGGGTGCCCGGGCAGGTACCGCACAGTAATCGCGCGACGCCGGAGGCGCAAATCTGCTTCTTATTTATCGAACCCGATGCGGCGCCGATGCCGGATTTCTGCTGTACGTTAAAGATTTCGCCGCTGGTGCGCGAGCTGATCCTCGCGATGGCCCAGCGCGGCAGGGCCTGGCTCGGTAAACCGGAGATGGACCGGCTGGGGCAGGTGCTGTTTGATGAGCTACCGCAGCAGCCGCAGGAGCATCTGCAGCTACCGGTCTCCGGACATGCCAAAATTCGTCAAATGGCGGAAATGATGGCCGTCGACCCGGCCCGCTGGCAAACCCTGGCGCAGTGGGCGGCGGAGTTTGCCATGAGTGAACGCAATCTGGCGCGGCTGGTGGTGCGCGAGACGGGGCTGAGCTTTCGGCGCTGGCGGCATCAGCTGCAGCTTATTCTCTCCCTGCAGATGCTGATTCGCGGGCAAACGGTACAGCAGACGGCGCAGAGCCTGGGCTACGACTCCACCACCGCTTTTATTACTATGTTTAAAAAGGGCCTTGGGCAGACGCCGGGACGCTATCTTGCCAGCCTGGCTACGACTTCCCGATAAACAGCGAAATTATCCCGGCGGCGATCAACGGGCCGACCGGTACGCCGCGGAAGAGGGCGACGCCGAGCACGGTGCCGACCAGCAGCCCGGCAACCAGCTGCGGCTGCGAGCCCATCAGCGCCACGCCGCGCCCGCCAAGCCAGGAAACAAAAACGCCTACCGCGATGGCCAGCAGCGATTTCCAGTTAACGAAGGAATGCAGCAGCGTTGAAGGCGGGAGCGTACCGCTGGCGATTGGCGCCATCACGCCAATGGTGAGAATAATTATACCGATGGTCAGCCCCTGCTTTTCTATCCACGGAAAGAAAGCGTTAAGCGGGGTGACGCGAACGATAATTAACACCAGGATAGAAATAGCCACGGTTGTGTTATGGCTAACAAAGCCGAGCGCCGCCAGGCCCAGCAGTATTAACAGGGTGGTGTCGAGCATGTGCAGAGGTCCTTGCCAGAAAACAAAAAAGAGAAGCCCGTTTACTCTACGCATAATTGCGTGACTAAACAGGCTTTTTTTATCTCAGAATGATGTTTTCAGGCATCTGCCCGATGGCGATCTTCCCGCCGCGAAGCTCGCAAAAAAGCGGAAACGGCCTGGAGACGGCGGGAGCAGACTCAGGGCTGGCGATGAAAAGCCGCCAATTCCGGCCGAGCAATGCGCAGATAGTCGGCGGTATCCAGGATGATCGATTTATCAAGCTGCCCGGCGTTAAAGGCGATTTCCGGGAAACGCTCGAACAGGACCGGATCGGCAACCAGCCGCAACGCCGGGTGGAAACTAAAGGGAGGAATCGCGCCAAACACGCAGGCGGTCAGGGAGTCCACTTCCGCCGGGCTGGCGAGGGAGGCTTTACTGCCGCCGATATACTCGGCCAGACGGGCTAAGTCCGCCTGCAGGTCGGCGGCAAGAATCGCCAGAACGTGCTGATTTACGCCATGACCTTTAATTTTGCATACCAGCGCTTTGGCTCCCTGACCCAGCGCGGTACCGCGGATCTTCGACACCGCTTCACATTTCCCGACGGCTTCATGTTCCACAACCCGGTAGCGGGCATGGGAGCGGTTAAGCAGCGCGATCAGCTGCTGATGAATGTTGAGTCCTGCAGACGCGTTCATGCTGATGGTTCCTTAAAAATTTAAAGCTAAAGATTAATCCTCTCGCCCTGGATGGACGTGCTTTTTTTGTTTTTTATTTTCGTACAGCCGGGCATCGGCGATTTGCATGGTATCGGCCAGGCTATCTCCCGGCGCCATGCTACAGGCGCCCCATGAGAAGTTAACGCGCTTGTTGACGTCAATCGTTCGCAGATGATGGCGGATACGCTCGGTAATATTTTTGGCGTCTTCTTCGGCGTAATCAATCAGTATCAGAAAGAACTCATCGCCACCCAACCGGATACCGTAATCGCTTTTGCGTATGGCGGCGGATATGGACTGAGCAAGCATCACAATTGCGCGGTCGCCTTCGTTATGCCCAAAGGTATCATTAATGTATTTAAGCCGGTCGCAGTCCAGCGCCATAAACACAATATTCACCCCCTGTTCCGTCAGCTTTTGCATGCGCGATTCCAGCAGCGAGGAGAGAATTTTACGGTTGTAAAGACCGGTTAATGAATCACTAATATTTTCTTTAAAAACATCGATATACAAACGAAAATGCATGCGAACAAGATGAAGCAGCACGCCGGTAGAAATCAGGTAAAACAGGAAGAGCTTCCAGGAGCTGAGCAGGAAATACATCACGTCCAGCGACAGCGAGATCTGCAGGTTTGTGGCTACCGCATGTTGATAATGGGCATAGCTAAAAAGATGCGTTTTGCTGCGGTGAACAATGATTTCTGAGGTTGAGTCCGAATCCGTTAATGTGATGTCGAGATAACGCCACACCAGCGGGCGGTCAGCGGTATACAGGAGCTCTTCGATATCTTTACGGCTGACATCGACCATGACGACCCCTTTAAGCCCTTCGTGGTGATACACCGGGGACAAAAACGAGAGAATATTTTGCCCGGTCACCGCGTCCACGTACATGCTGGACATCAACGTGCGGCCGCGCAGTAAGCTGTTAAGGTTAGTCTGGGTAATACCTAATTTGCCGTCGTGGAGAAAGTTCCAGTTGTCCAGTGCGCGGTTTTTAATCTCGACTTGAGTATGGAAATACACATATTTATTTTTAAAATCAATGAAGTAACGTAATTTGTTGTCGGATTTATAAGGACCTGTTTCCTGGCCATGGTGGGTTCTGTTATGGTCGATAATGGTATCAAAGGCCTGCAGCGCGGGCAGATCGTTAACCCACGCCAGGCAGGAAGACTGATTCGCACTGAGCGTGCCGCTAAGCAGGGGAAAGGTGTACTCCGTAATATTCAGACCGCTAACGCTGCCTTTTGTTTGTACGCTGTCGCATGCCTGTTGAGCGACTTCAGCAGAAGGTAGGGTATCTAACTTGCGGGCGATCTGGGAGATAACCAGCTGATTTTGATATTTATCGTAGAGAAAAGCGTACTCGCCTTTTTCGACAATATAGTGCATATATTCCGACATATCCCGATGGCTGACGACTAACTCATAGACCAGGAATGAAGAGGTCAGGACCACTACCCCAGCCGAAATCAAATGACGAAGTAATTTATTCTTTAATTTCATTACGTTAGTTCACCAGATCGTTAAGGTCAGTTTACCTGCGCACGGTCTATTCATGTCATGAAGGGGAAAAATCAGGATACGCTGTGATAAAACTTAAGCAGTTGTCACCGGTAGATTCTAGCAAAAGCGTGTGCATGTTTAGCCACATTACGTGTTGAATGGAGAAAGAGTTCACTTTGTGTATGGCGATCCCGATAGCGATATGAAAACTGAAACCAGAATTCATGCAAACTATAAGCAGGCTAATTGTAGGCTTTCACACCCCTTTTATCCACATTAACTTCACCTTTCCCTCATTTTGCATGCAATAAGATATGCTGCAATAACGAAACGTATTACTATTCGCCCTGCGCCAAAAACAGGATAATTTTATATAACAAGAGAACTTTTCTTATTTTCATTAGTCATTAGGATGACTAGCAGAGGTGTTGTTGATTGTGGTGACGAGGTTATGATGATGGAAAACGCAGCGGTGCAGGTAGCTCCCCGGAAGTTTAAAAAAATAAGAGAGCTCAACCGGCGCCGTAATTATTTTTTTAAGAAATTACGCAATATTCTGCGGGTTTATATCGCAAAAGCGTTATGGGATAGTCGCGCGCGTCGCGAAGCAGATTTAACGTCCGCCAAAACGGTACTGCTTATGCGCAATGAAGGCGCGATAGGCGACGTTGTCGTTGATTCTGCGCTGGTTAAATGCCTCCATAAGGCAGGTATGACCGTTGATTTTCTGTTAACGAAATCGAACAGCCAGGTCATGCGTGATAATCCACATATTCGCCATATTTATGAAGCTGAGAATGTCGACTCGGCGGCTTATCTGCGTAAGTTTACTCATAACGTTCCTCAGTCCGTTATTAATGAGCTTGCGAATAATAAGTATGATATTGTTATTGACCCCTCGCTGTTTGATATTCCGGTGCACCGGATGCTGCTGTTACGGCAGATAAAAGCGCGCTCGGTGCTGGGGTTTAATAAATGGCCTTCTATTAATCACTATACCCGCTCTTTTGATTTTGACTGTGCAAACTGGCACGTCAGCAAGACCTTTACGCTCATTGCCGATTATCTCCAGCTGGACAAAAAATATCTGCAGTCTTATGACTTGCATATTCCCGAGAATGTCGAGCACGAGGTGCGTGATTATCTGGCGTCTAAAAGTGGACGAAATGTGGTCATTAATATTTTTGCCGGCCATCCGGACCGCAGCATGTCGCAGGAGCAGCTGGCCACGCTTCTCACCCGACTGCGCGAAGAGTATCCCGCTATCAATATTATATTGCTCGACCACCGCAATGAAATTCGTCTTTCTCTGCCGGAGAAGGTCAGCGTGAATCCGTTTAAAACGCTGCACCACTGCATGGCGCTGATTGCGCAGGCCGATTTGGTTATCTCGCCGGATACCTCGGTGGTACATATGGCGGCTGCGTGGAAAAAACCGCTGGTCGCAGTGTATAAGGATGTGCGCATGAATAATCGGCTGTGGGCGCCGGGATATGATAGGGCCCGGCAGATCATCGTTAAGTGCGGTAAGGTTCACCAGCTGGAGAGCTTGCCCGACCTGATAATGGCGGAGATTGACCCTGGCACTCTACAGCAGACCCGGGCCGGATAAAGCGAAAAAAACAGCCAGCTGTGAAGGCTGGCTGTCCGGAAGAGATTAACCGTCCGCTTTTGAGGTTTGCTTGTGAAACAGTTCCCGGAACACCGGATAAATATCTTCCGGGTCGCGAATATGCTGCATGGCAAAGTTTTCAAAGGTCGACTGCAGGTGTTCATACTCCCGCCACAGCGTCTGGTGCGCACGGCGGGTTATCTCGATATAGCTATAGTAGCGGACCACGGGCAGGATTTTCTTCGCCAGCAGCTCGTGACACAGCGGTGAATCGTCCGCCCAGTTATCGCCGTCCGATGCCTGAGCGGCGTAGATATTCCACTGCGCCGGGTCATAGCGCTCTTTAACGACTTCATCCATCAGCTTCAGAGCGCTGGAGACAATGGTGCCGCCGGTCTCCTGCGAATAAAAGAATTCGTGTTCGTCGACCTCTTTTGCCTGCGTATGGTGGCGGATATAAACCACATCAACGTTTTTATAGGTCCGGCTGAGGAACAGATACAGCAGGATGTAAAAGCGTTTTGCCATATCCTTTGTCGCCTGATCCATCGAGCCGGAGACGTCCATCAGGCAAAACATCACCGCCTGACTTGAGGGTTCTGGCCGTTTTTCGTAGTTCTTGTAGCGCAGATCGAAAGTATCGATAAACGGCACGCGGTCGATTTTCGCCCGTAGCTCGGCAATCTCTTTGCGCAGCCGCTCCTCCTCCAGCAGCTGCGCCGGTTCGCTTTTGCTAATACTCTCCAGATCTTCTTCCAGAGCATGCAGCTCCCGGCGCTTACCGGCGGTCATCGCCGTGCGCCGCGCCAGCGAGTTTTGCAGCGAGCGAACGACGCTGATGTTGGCGGGAACCCCGTTAGCGGTGTAGCCTGCGCGATGGGTTTTGAATTCCGTCAGCTGCCGATGCTGATTTCTCTTCAGATTCGGCAGGGCAAGATCTTCGAATAACAGATCCAGATACTCATCTTTCGAGATCTGAAAAACAAACTCATCCTGGCCTTCGCCATCGGCGCTGGCTTGCCCCTGACCGCTTCCTCCACCGCCTCCGCCGCCCTGAGGGCGTTCAATACGGTCATTCTGCACGAAGTGATCGTTACCGGGATGAACGCGATTGCGCAGGCCGCCGCGCCCCTGATGAAACATCGGTTCGTTGATATCGTCCGTTGGGATGGAGACGGACTCTCCGCTCTGAATATCGGTCACCGAGCGCTTGTTTATGGCCTCGGAGATCGACTGCTTTATCTGCGCTTTGTAGCGGCGCAGAAAGCGCTGCCGGTTGACGGCGCTTTTATTTTTCCCGTTCAGGCGTCGGTCTATGAACCAGGTCATATGCCCTCCTGTACTGCATTTGCCAACTATGCCCCGGCCATTCAAGCGCCGGAATGTGCCTGGCGCTGAATGTCATTGGGTCTTCGCAGTTATTATTCGCCCGGCAGCAGTTGCCTGCCGGGCTGGTCTATCAGGATGATTTACGTACCCGCAGATACCATTCGCACAGCAGGCGAACCTGCTTGCGGGTATAGCCTTTCTCCATCATGCGGTCGACAAAGTCATCGTGTTTTTTCTGCTCATCGGTTGACGTTTTGGTGTTGAACGAGATCACCGGCAACAGCTCTTCGGTATTGGAGAACATTTTCTTCTCAATAACCGTGCGCAGTTTCTCGTAGCTGGTCCAGTTTGGATTGCGTCCGCTGTTGTGCGCTCTGGCGCGCAGCACGAAGTTGACAATCTCGTTGCGGAAGTCTTTCGGATTACTGATCCCGGCCGGCTTCTCGATTTTTTCCAGCTCCGCATTCAGCGACTCGCGATCAAACAGCTGGCCGGTATCCGGGTCGCGATACTCCTGATCCTGAATCCAGAAATCGGCGTAGGTCACATAACGGTCAAAAATGTTCTGCCCGTATTCCGAGTAGGACTCAAGGTAGGCGGTCTGGATCTCTTTCCCGATAAACTCGGCGTATTTCGGGATCAGATAACCTTTGAGGAACTCCAGGTAACGTTCGGACTGCTCCTGCGGGAACTGTTCACGCTCAATTTGCTGCTCCAGGACGTAGAACAGATGCACCGGGTTCGCGGCGACTTCGGCGTGATCAAAGTTAAATACCCGCGACAGAATTTTGAACGCGAAGCGGGTAGACAAGCCGTTCATCCCTTCATCAACGCCGGCATAATCGCGATACTCCTGATAGGATTTCGCTTTCGGGTCGGTATCTTTCAGGCTTTCACCGTCATAGACGCGCATTTTCGAGTAGATGCTCGAGTTTTCCGGCTCTTTCAGGCGCGACAGAATCGAGAAGCGCGACAGCGTTTCCAGGGTTCCCGGCGCGCAGGGCGCGTGAGTCAGTTCGCTATTATTGAGCAGTTTTTCATAGATGCGGATCTCTTCCGAGATGCGCAGGCAATAAGGCACCTTGACGATGTACACGCGGTCGAGGAAGGCCTCATTGTTCTTGTTATTGCGGAAGGTAACCCATTCCGATTCGTTGGAGTGGGCGAGGATAATCCCGTTAAACGGCAGGGCGGAGATCCCTTCAGTGCCGTTATAGTTTCCTTCCTGCGTCGCGGTCAGCAGCGGATGCAGCACCTTAATAGGCGCTTTAAACATCTCTACAAATTCCATCAGCCCCTGGTTGGCGCGGCACAGGGCGCCGGAATATCCGTAGGCATCCGGATCGTTCTGCGCATAGTGTTCCAGTTTACGGATATCCACTTTACCCACCAGCGCCGAGATATCCTGGTTATTCTCATCGCCGGGCTCGGTTTTGGCGATGGCAATCTGCGCCAGGATTGACGGCCACACTTTCACCACGCGGAACTTAGTAATGTCGCCGCCGAATTCCTGCAGACGCTTGGCCGCCCAGGGCGACATAATTGTTCCCAGATAGCGGTTTGGAATGCCGTACTCTTTTTCGAGGATTTGCGCATCCTCTTGCGGGTTAAACAGACATAGCGGATGGTCGTTGACCGGGCTACGCTCTCCGTTTGCGCTAAGCACATAGATAGGCACGCGCTGCATTAAGGACTTAAGGCGTTCGGCAAGCGATGATTTACCGCCGCCCACGGGGCCCAGCAGATACAGAATCTGTTTCTTCTCTTCAAGCCCCTGAGCGGCGTGCTTTAAGTAAGAAACAATTTGCTCGATGGCATCTTCCATACCGTAAAACTCTTCAAATGCCGGATAGCGCGCAACGACCCGGTTTGAAAAGAGACGGGATAGCCTGGGTTCCAGGGCCGTATCGACCATGACCGGCTCACCGATGGCCATCAGCAATCTTTCTGCTGCGTTAGCATAAGCACTGCGATCTTGCCGACAGATGGTAAGAAACTCCTGCAGTGTGAACTCTTCGTCCTTGGCAGCTTCATAGCGCTGGCGATAGTGATCGAATATATTCATGGCATGCCGTCCTTTCGTTTTTAGCACAGGTTGAGAGCCGTTCATATGAATAGTGGGAGCCCCCGGAAGAGGTAAGCTGCACAGCGCTCTCTGATTCTCCAGCAACCCTTATGCCAGGTTGGCGAAGTCTCGGGATAACGTGCCCCGCATTTACTTCTTCTAAATTAAAGCGTAGATGCATTTGGAAAACTTGCATGGCGTGGAAAATCAATTTCAATGACTTATCAACAACTCATCCGGAAAAGCAGCCTCTCATTTCCACTTCTGGTTTCACGCCGTCATGACGCTGTCATTCGGCTGTCAGCGAATGGTCATCTGAGGATGAGAATCTGGTGAATTCAGTGTAATGACTGGTAAAGAATTTGAGGCATGACGTATACAACGTTAAACTGCCTGCGCTAATAATTTGACAACAGGAATATGGATCGTGACTAAAATCAAACTTCTGGCACTTGGTGTGTTGATTGCGACTTCAGCATCCGCCGTACACGCTGAAGGGAAGTTCACTTTAGGGGCGGGTGTAGGCGTCGTTGAACATCCGTACAAGCAGTATGATGCTGATGTTTACCCGGTGCCGGTGATTAATTACGAGAGCGATAACTTCTGGTTTCGTGGTTTAGGCGGTGGTCTTTACCTGTGGAATGATACCAACGATAAGCTCTCCGTGACCGCCTACTGGTCGCCGATGTACTTTAAGCCAGGCGACAGCGATAGCGAGCAGATGCGCCGTCTGGATAAACGTAAATCCACGGTGATGGCAGGACTTGCGTACGAACACTATACGCAGTACGGTTTCCTGCGCACCGCGCTGTCAGGGGACACCCTGGATAACAGCAACGGTATCGTATGGGATCTGGCCTGGCTATATCGCTACACCAACGGCAACCTGACGCTTACGCCGGGTATTGGCGTTGAATGGAATAGCGATAATCAGAACGAGTACTACTATGGTGTTTCGAAGCATGAGTCGAATCGCAGTGGCATGCGCAGCTACGATCCGGACAGCAGCTGGAACCCGTACCTCGAGCTGTCGGCAAACTATCGTTTCCTCGGCGACTGGAGCGTATACGGCGTGGCCCGCTACACCCGCTTGTCTGACGAAATCACCGATAGTCCGATGGTGGACAAATCCTGGAGCGGTCTGATTTCAACCGGGATCACTTACTCCTTCTGATAGTGCTTTATTACAGAGCAATTTGTGCATCAAAACAGGGCGTAATGCCCTGTTTTGCATTACGGTGGTGCAATCAAACGACAGGAGGCAGTCATGGCACAAAGGACAATCAGTTTTGGTGAGCATCCAGCGGTTCCCGTCATAGGGCAGGGGACCTGGTACATGGGCGAAAACCCGGCGCTGCGCGTTCAGGAGTCTGCTGCACTACGCGCGGGCATCGAACTTTGGCTCACGGTGATCGATACGGCGGAAATGTATGCTGACGGCGGCGCCGAAGAGGTTGTCGGCGAAGCCATTCGCGGCCAGCGCGAGCGCGTGGTGCTGGTGTCTAAAGTGTATCCGTGGAACGCTGGCGGTCGCAAAATAGCCAGCGCCTGCGAAGCCAGCCTGCGCCGCCTGAAGACCGACTATCTCGATCTCTACCTTCTGCACTGGCGCGGCGACTACGCATTGCAGGAGACGGTGGCAGGTATGGAAGCGCTCGTTGCGCAGGGCAAAATTCGTCGCTGGGGCGTATCGAATCTTGATTACGCTGATATGCAAGAACTCTGGCAGGTTGACGGCGGCGAGCAGTGCGCAACTGACCAGGTACTCTATCACCTGGCTTCTCGCGGTATTGAACATGATTTGTTGCCATGGTGCCAGCAGCAGCGGCTGCCGGTGATGGCCTACTGTCCGCTGGCCCAGGCCGGCCGTCTGCGCAATGGACTTTTAAATCATACCGTTGTGAAAAATATTGCGCAGGCCCGGGGCGTAACCGCCGCGCAGGTGCTTCTGGCATGGGTTATCAGCCATCAGGGGGTACTGGCGATCCCGAAAGCATCGAGTATCGAACATGTTGAGCAAAATGCTGCGGCGCTGGACATCGAGCTAACCGCTGAAGAGAGGGCGCTGCTGGAAAAAGCTTACCCGGCACCGGGAAGAAAAACACCGCTGGATATGGTCTGAATAGGGTATAAAGAAAAGCCCCGACTCTGCGGGGCTCCGGTCGCGAGCTGCCACCAGGCATGAATACGATCGCAATCAGTGCGTCAGGCCGGGCAAAGCGTCAGCTGCCGCCCGGCAGAAATACGCGCACTAGATTTTAACCCGTATGCGCTCTTTCAGTGCGTTAGCGTTTCACCACGCGAATGGTTTGCGCCAGGCGCGAAGGTTTCTCTTCGCTGGCCTTCTGCGATTCGGTTACGCAGCAAGTTTCTACGCAAACGAAGGTTTTGTAGCCATCATCGGGCATATCGCCCATGCTGACGGAAAGGGCCGGTCCCGGGTTCCAGCCAACCACGTTGCTGTTGTGATGATGGACGACATCGATGTTGCGGCTGAGCGCATCATCGTGAATGACGCTGCAGGTTTCTGCATTCAGATAGATGCGGTCGGTACGATCCGGGAAGGTTTCAGTGCCGTTGCTTAATACGCCTTCTTCGGCATTTTTCACTTTATCAATATAACGGTCGCCCAGACCGCTGACCTTCACTGCCGCAATGTCACCGACGTTGAAATAGGTGTGAAGGGCGGAAGTGGTTTCAAATTCGCCGTGCGCTTCCAGCTCAATTTCGCAGGTTTTACCCAGTTTGAAACGCGCTAACAGGGTGAACTCATGCGGCCAGTACTGGCGAGTGGCATCGCTGCTTTTTAGTTCAAAGGTCAGCACCACGCCGTTATCGTCTTCATCGTGGCCTTTCAGGGCCCACGGCAGATTGCGGGCAAAACCGTGCGACGGCAGACCCTGCTGAGCTGATGGGCCAAACCATGGCCAGCAAATCGGCACGCCGCCACGCAGGGCAACGCCATTTTTGAATGGGGTATTGCCGCTGAGCCACAGGACCTCTTCTTCGCCTGCGGGCTTCCAGGAGAGCAGGTGAGCGCCCTGGAAAGCCACGGAAGCTTTAACCTGCGGATGATCAACCACGATCAGTTCCAGGTCATCAAGCTGGCGACGGGAAAGGACAGGGGTAAGCTGTTCGATAACCGGGAGGGCAAAAATTTTATTAATCATTACGCAATCCTTTTTACCCTAAATAATTCGAGTTGCAGGAAGGTGGCAAGTGAACGACAAATTCGTCAGGAACGAATTTGAACAACCGAAGATGGCCTTCGGTCAGGGACATGGATGTCCTTGATTCATCCCGATGAGCTTACCGTAGTAAGTGATTCGGGTGAGCGAGCGTAGCCAACACATCTGTAACTTGAAGTATGACGGGTATATTTTTAGGCAAAAAAAAGAGCGACCGGAGTCGCTCTTACAGATTACGGTCTCATCTCAACTTATTTGGAGATGTGAGCAATCAGGTCCAGAACCTTGTTGGAGTAACCAGTTTCGTTATCGTACCAGGAAACCAGTTTCACAAAGTTGTCGTTCAGAGCGATACCCGCTTTAGCATCGAATACGGAAGTGCAAACTTCGCCGTTGAAATCGGTAGAGACAACGTCGTCTTCGGTGTAGCCCAGAACGCCTTTCATTGCGCCTTCGGAAGCAGCTTTGATTGCTTTCTTAATTTCTTCATAAGAAGCAGCTTTTTCCAGACGAACGGTCAGGTCAACAACGGATACGTTCGGAGTCGGAACGCGGAACGCCATACCGGTCAGTTTGCCATTCAGTTCTGGCAGTACTTTACCTACAGCTTTAGCAGCGCCGGTAGAGGACGGGATGATGTTCTGAGCTGCGCCGCGGCCGCCGCGCCAGTCTTTATGAGACGGGCCATCAACGGTTTTCTGAGTAGCGGTAGTGGCGTGAACAGTAGTCATCAGACCTTCGATGATGCCGAAGTTGTCGTTGATAACTTTTGCCAGCGGAGCCAGGCAGTTGGTGGTGCAGGAAGCGTTGGAAACGATGTCCTGGCCTTCGTATTTGTCAAAGTTAGCACCTTTAACAAACATCGGAGTGTTGTCTTTGGACGGGCCAGTCAGAACGACTTTTTTCGCGCCAGCGGTGATGTGCTTACGAGCGGTTTCGTCGGTCAGGAAGATACCGGTTGCTTCAGCAACAACGTCAACACCCACTTCGTCCCACTTCAGGTTAGCCGGGTCACGCTCAGCGGTAACACGGATTTTTTTACCGTTAACGATCAGATGACCGTCTTTCACTTCAACGGTACCGTTGAAACGGCCGTGAGTGGAGTCATACTTCAGCATGTAAGCCATGTAGTCAGCGTCTAACAGGTCGTTGATTGCAACGATCTCGATGTCAGAACGTTCCTGAGCAGCACGGAAAACAATGCGACCGATACGGCCAAAACCGTTGATACCTACTTTGATAGTCATATATTCCACCAGCTATTTGTTAGTGAATAAAAGGTTGCCTGTAAAATTACAAAAACCTTACGCAGCGTCAAGCGGAATCGTGTCAATCATTGCGACAAATCAATCCGGAGCATGCCTTTGCGCGGTTGATTTATCCCACTTTCCCTTTGAGCCCAATTCCATATGGGGGCTGCGCCCGGAATTTTAAAGGTCATTTGAGATAAAAATGTGATATTCATCACAATTGTGTGGCTGCCTTTTGGCGTCGCCTAAGTTTAGAACAAAAGTGCACGCTTCATTGTTAATATTTTGTTAGAATTAAGCCGAAAAAGTTGTCCTTTCACAGCGAGAAGCAAGCCAATGTCGAATAAACCCTCTTCGGACGAGCTCAAAAAAAATTTGAGCGAGATGCAGTTTTACGTGACGCAGAATCACGGTACTGAACCGCCGTTCACCGGGCGGCTACTCCACAACAAACGCGATGGCGTCTACCACTGCCTGGTATGCGACGCGCCGCTGTTTAACTCGCAATCCAAGTATGATTCAGGCTGCGGTTGGCCGAGCTTTTATGAGCCGGTAAGCGATGACGCTATTCGCTATCTTAACGATTACTCCCACGGTATGCAGCGCACGGAAATTCGCTGCGGAAACTGCGATGCTCACCTTGGACACGTCTTCCCGGATGGCCCGCAGCCTACCGGTGAGCGTTTTTGTGTTAATTCGGCCTCTTTAAGCTTCACCAATGATGAAAATGGTGAGCAAACCAAGGGTTGAAAAAACGATTCAGCAAATTATTCCAACACGGGGCGGGAGAACGATGGAAATTGAACGGATTATCGACGGCATGACGCCGGAAGTGTATCAGCGTCTGGCGACGGCGGTGGAGCTGGGAAAATGGCCCGACGGCGTGGCGTTAACAGCCGAGCAGAAAGAGAACTGTCTGCAGCTGGTGATGCTCTGGCAGGCCCGATATAACGTTGACGCGCAGCATATGACCATCGACACCAACGGACAGATGGTGATGAAGAGTAAACAGCAGTTGAAAGTGGACTTCGGTATTTCGCCGCAACCTATCGCGACGTTTAAATCCTGAGTCTGAACGGCCCGGCCAATTGAACGCCGGGCTTAGCGTCAGCTGAGCGTTATTTCTTGTTCATCATCGCTTTTAGATCGGCGAAAGGGTTATATTTCGCTTCGCCGACGCTTTTCTGCGCATCTTCGCCGGCCACCACCGTTGAACCATACTGATCGGCCTCGGTGTATTTTGAGTGTTCATGATCGTGGCAGTAGAGGCACAGCATCTCCCAGTTGCTACCATCTTCCGGGTTATTGGAGTGGTCGTGGTCGATATGATGTACCGTCAGTTCACGCAGATTCGAATAGACAAACTCACGCGAGCAGCGTCCGCAGACCCAGGGGAAGAGCTTCAGCGCTTTTTCGCGATATCCGACTTCCAGACGGGCGTAGTTTTTCGGGATATAAGCCATAATACCCATGCCTTCTGTTGCAAATGAAAAGCTGCGCCGGAGCTGGCGCAGCGGAATGTGCTTATCATAACCTATTGTGCAGGCGGTGACATCGCGCAGATCAGCGTTTGATCCCCAGGGATTCGGCCAGCTGTTTCGCTAGCTGGTTTTGATCATCGGCGCCGTACTCCCAAAACATCGCGCCTCCCAGTCCTTTGCTCTTGATATAGTCGGCTTTGATCGCCACCGAACGCGGGTTCTCATAGGAGAGGGCAAAGAGCGCTTTACCGTCGGAGGAAGTTACCGACAGCCACGGCACTTTCGCTTCATCATCCCAATGCTGAGTAAAGCGCTTCTGCGGATCGTTGATGAACTTCGCCACGATATCGTTATATTTCACGTAGGTATCTTTTGACAGATCGACGCCTAGCGTTTTGAACAGCTCGACCTGCTGCGGCTCAAAATAAGGCTGCGTTGCCGGATTTTTCTGTGCATCTGGTTTGCTCCAGTCAATGCCCGGCTCGACGGCGCGTTTCGGTACCCGCCCATAGAAACCAATCCCCAGGTTCATCTGGCTGGGCTTCAAACCCGCCGCAAGATAGTTGTTGACCACGAAATCAGCGCTGTACTTATCGGCTTCTGCGACCGTCGGCCATTGAGAGGAGTCGTACAGGTTGGAATTGAAGTACTGGGTGCCGTAAGCCATGTCGTAGGTCATCAGGTTGATGTAGTCGAGCGAGGGGGCTATCGCTTTGACATCCACCCAGCTCTTCGGACTCTCCGCGTTAGCGCCCACGGCGATGGTCACCAGTTTTTTATTGCCCACCGCCGCGCGCAGCTCTTTCAGCAGGGCGGTAAAATTATCGCGATCGGCCGGTTGGCTGTCGACCAGTCCCCATGCGCCGTTGACCGGATACTCCCAGTCCAGATCGATACCATCAAGACCATATTTTTCAATGATCTCCTGCGCCGACTGAATAAACAGCGCTCGGGTTTCTTTTGTCGCCGCCGCGCCGGAGAATCCGCGCGCTCCCCAGCCGCCGACGGAAAGCAAAACTTTCAGGTTCGGATTCTGCTGGCGCAGATGCGGGATTTTCTGCAAATCAGCCTGCACTTTTGGCGACAGCCAGATTTGATGCAGCCTGCCGGGGTCTTTCAGGGCCGCGTTGGTTTCACCTTTTTCGTCGTTATAGATCAGACCAAACGAGTAGTTGAGATGGGTAATCTGCCGGACGTCAAGTTTATCGATATTGCCGCCAGGTCCGGCAGTGACGTCGCCGCCGCCGTTAAAGTAGCCGACGGACATCAGGGTATTAGCAGAAGCGACGCTCGCGCAGAGCAGGGGTAAAGCTGCCAGTAAAGGCAAAAGTTTCATAGCAAATCCTCTTTGACAGAAAAGTGACTTAGTAAAACAAACACGCCACGGAAATGGCGTGGCGAAAAAACAGCTCGTGCAGGCTAGCATCTTCCATTGCGCAAAACTGCGAAGGGGTTCACGCTGCATCAGCGAAGCCGCGCCATGCCAACGCCATAAGCTTTCCTTCACATCTCTCCCCGCCATCCATTTTGCCGTATTTGTGATCTAAGTTGTGAAATGCAGATCAATATCTGTGTTTTAAACATTTAATGTTGACCTTAAAGATTTCGTGGTTAAGTATTGCTCCCACTGATGCAAAACCACAAACAAAGGAAGACGCAATGAAAGCACTGGCAAGATTTGGTAAGGCCTTTGGCGGCTATAAGATGATTGATGTTCCGGAACCGGTCTGCGGTCCGGATGATGTGGTGATTGAAATCAAGGCGGCAGCCATTTGCGGCGCGGATATGAAGCACTACAACGTCGATAGCGGATCCGACCAATTCAACTCCATTCGCGGCCACGAATTTGCCGGTGAAATCGTCCGGGTCGGCGAAAAGGTTAAGGACTGGAAAGTGGGCCAGCGGGTGGTTTCTGATAATAGCGGGCACGTCTGCGGCGTGTGTCCGGCCTGCGAACAAGGTGATTTTCTGTGTTGTACAGAAAAAGTTAATTTAGGTCTTGATAACAATACCTGGGGCGGCGGCTTTTCGAAATACTGCCTGGTGCCGGGGGAGATCCTCAAAATTCATCGCCACGCGCTGTGGGAAATCCCGCCGGGCATTGATTACGAAGAAGCGGCGGTGCTGGATCCTATCTGTAACGCCTATAAATCTATCGCTCAACAATCCAAATTTCTCCCCGGTCAGGACGTGGTGGTTTTCGGTACCGGTCCGCTAGGGCTCTTTGCCGTACAGATGGCGCGCATCATGGGGGCCGTCAATATCGTGATGGTCGGGCTGGAAGAGGACGTCGCGGTGCGTTTCCCCATCGCTAAAGCGTTGGGCGCGACGGCGGTGGTCAACGGTTCGAGCGAAGATGTGGTTGCGCGCTGTCAGGAAATTTGCGGCAAAGATAATCTCGGTCTGGTTATCGAATGTTCAGGCGCCAACATTGCCCTCAAACAGTCTATCGAAATGCTGCGCCCCAACGGTGAAGTGGTCCGCGTGGGGATGGGCTTCAAACCGCTGGACTTCTCCATCAACGACATCACTGCCTGGAACAAAAGCATCATCGGCCATATGGCTTACGACTCCACCTCCTGGCGCAACGCCATTCGCCTGCTCGCCAGCGGCGCGATCAAAGTCAAACCAATGATTACTCATCGCATTGGCCTGTCGCAGTGGCGCGAAGGTTTTGATGCCATGGTCGATAAAACCGCGATTAAGGTCATCATGACTTACGACTTTGATGAATAACCCATTTATTAAAGGAAGGTTCCCGGATGGAACAGATAGCAAAACCGCACTGCGGCGCCAGGCTCGATCGCCTGCCCGACTGCCGCTGGCACGCTTCAATGTTTGCCATGGTCGCTTTCGGATTACTTGTCTGCTGGAGTAATGCCGTAGGCGGGTTAATACTCGCGCAGCTAAAAGACCTGGGCTGGACCGATAATTCCACGACCGCTACGTTTTCTGCCATTACCACGGCGGGAATGTTTCTTGGCGCGCTCGGTGGCGGCATTATCGGCGATAAGATCGGGCGTAAAAATGCGTTCATCCTGTATGAAGCGATTCATATTATTGCCATGGTCATTGGGGCGTTTTCGCCGAATATGATCTTTCTGATTGCCTGTCGTTTTATCATGGGGGTAGGGTTAGGCGCGCTGCTGGTGACCTTATTTGCCGGATTCACCGAATATATGCCTGGCAGAAATCGCGGCACCTGGTCCAGTCGGGTCTCGTTTATCGGCAACTGGTCTTATCCGCTCTGTTCGCTGATTGCGATGGGATTAACGCCGTTAATCAGCGCGGAATGGAACTGGCGCGTACAGCTGCTGATCCCGGCGGTGCTGTCGCTAATTGCTACCGTTATTGCCTGGCGCAGTTTCCCTGAATCGCCCCGCTGGCTGGAGTCTCGCGGACGTTACGCGGAAGCGGAAAAGGTGATGCGGGCCATTGAAGAGAGGGTCGTGCAGCAAACCGGTAAGCCATTGCCGCCAGTGGTAATAGAAGATGATGGTAAAGCGCCGCGCGCGGTTCCTTATTCAGCCTTATTAACCGGCGTATTACTCAAGCGGGTTATTTTAGGCTCCTTCGTCCTGATTGCCATGAATGTCGTCCAGTATACCTTGATTAACTGGCTGCCGACGATATTTATGACACAGGGCATTAATCTGAAAGACTCGATCGTTTTAAACACCATGAGTATGTTCGGCGCGCCGTTTGGCATTTTCATCGCCATGCTGGTGATGGATAAAATACCGCGGAAAACTATGGGTGTGGGCTTATTGGTATTAATCGCCGTGCTGGGATATATCTATTCTCTGCAAACCAGTATGCTGCTCATCACGTTAATTGGCTTCTTCCTGATTACGTTTGTCTATATGTACGTTTGTTACGCCTCAGCGGTCTATGTGCCGGAAATATGGCCGACCGAAGCGAAGCTTCGTGGTTCAGGCCTGGCGAACGCGGTGGGGCGCATCAGCGGTATCGCCGCACCCTATGCGGTGGCGGTATTACTTAACGGCTATGGCGTAACCGGGGTATTTGTGCTGCTGGGGGCCGTCTCCATTATTGTTGCAGTCGCTATCGCCACAATCGGAATTGAAACTAAAGGCGTCTCTGTCGAAAGTCTCGGTATTGATGCCGTTACCAGCAAATAATATTGACGGAAAATAAAATGAATAATTCAAAAGCGATTTTAAAAACGCCGGGTATGATGAAAATCATCGCTACTGATATTCCGGTACCCAAAGAACATGAAGTGCTGATCAAAATTGAATACGTTGGTATTTGCGGTTCAGATGTTCACGGTTTCGAATCAGGTCCCTTTATTCCGCCGAAAGATCCCAATCAGGAAATTGGTCTGGGGCACGAATGCGCCGGTACGGTGGTCGCGGTGGGAAACCGCGTGAGCAAATTTAAACCCGGCGACCGGGTGAATATTGAACCCGGGGTGCCGTGCGGCCACTGCCGCTACTGTCTGGAGGGGAAATACAATATCTGCCCTGACGTTGATTTCATGGCCACGCAGCCAAATTATCGCGGCGCGTTAACCCACTACCTGTGCCATCCGGAGAGCTTCACCTATAAGCTGCCCGACAATATGGACACGATGGAAGGCGCGCTGGTGGAGCCTGCGGCGGTCGGCATGCATGCCGCAATGCTGGCGGACGTCAAGCCTGGCAAGAAAATCGTCATTCTTGGCGCAGGCTGTATTGGTTTAATGACCCTGCAGGCATGCCTTTGCCTGGGGGCTACCGATATCACGGTGGTTGATGTGCTGGAAAAACGCCTGGCCATGGCCGAACAGCTCGGGGCCAAAGTCGTTATCAACGGCGCAAAAGAGGACACCGTCGCGCGCTGCCAGCAGTTATCCGGCGACATGGGGGCTGATATCGTATTCGAAACCGCCGGTTCGGCCATCACCGTTAAGCAGGCACCGTATCTGGTCATGCGTGGAGGGAAAATCATGATCGTCGGTACGGTCCCCGGGGATTCGGCAATTAACTTCCTGAAAATTAACCGCGAAGTATCGATTCAGACCGTTTTCCGCTATGCCAACCGCTACCCGGTGACTATTGAAGCTATCTCCTCCGGCCGTTTCGATGTGAAGTCGATGGTGACGCACATTTACGACTACGAGGATGTTCAGCGCGCGTTTGAGGAATCTGTTAATAACAAACGCGAGATTATTAAAGGCGTTATTAGAGTTAACCATTAATTTATTAAAAAGGGAGAAACAACTATGCTGGCTGATATTAAATATTGGGAAAATGATGCGCAAAATAAACATTATGCCATTGCCCACTTTAACGTGTGGAATGCCGAAATGCTGATGGGCGTTATCGATGCCGCGGAAGAGTCAACATCGCCGGTGATTATCTCTTTCGGCACCGGATTTGTGGGCAATACCTCGTTTGAAGATTTTTCGCATATGATGGTTTCAATGGCCAAAAAGGCCTCGGTACCGGTGATTGCGCACTGGGACCACGGACGCAGCATGGAAATTATCCACAATGCGTGGGCCCATGGCATGAACTCCCTGATGCGCGACGCTTCCGCCTTTGATTTCGAAGAGAATATTCGTCTGACCAAAGAAGCGGTGGACTTCTTCCATCCGCTGGGCATTCCGATCGAAGCGGAGCTGGGACACGTGGGCAATGAAACGGTCTACGAAGAAGCGCTGGCGGGCTATCACTATACCGATCCGGATCAAGCGGCGGAATTCGTCGAGCGCACCGGCTGCGATTCCCTGGCGGTAGCGATTGGTAACCAGCACGGGGTCTATACCTCAGAGCCGAAACTCAACTTTGAGGTGGTGAAACGCGTGCGCGAGGCGGTATCCGTTCCGCTGGTACTGCACGGCGCATCCGGCATTAGCGACGCGGATATTAAGCAGGCTATTTCACTGGGTATTTCCAAAATTAACATTCATACCGAACTGTGCCAGGCGGCGATGGCGGCAGTGCAGGAGAACCAGAATCAACCGTTCCTGCACGTTGAGCGCGAAGTGCGCAAAGCGGTCAAAACGCGCGCGCTGGAGAAAATCAAACTGTTTGGCTCTGACGGTAAAGCGGAATGACAACATGGATAATATCGAGGTTATTTGTATAGGCGCGGCCATTGTTGATATTCCCCTGCAGCCGGTGAGCAAAAATATCTTTGATGTTGACTCATATCCCTTAGAACGCATCGCCATGACCACCGGGGGGGACGCAATTAACGAGGCAACCATTATTTCCCGACTCGGTCATCGAACGGCATTAATGAGTCGGGTAGGGGACGACGCGGCGGGAAATTTTATTCTTGCACACTGTCGCCGGGAGAATATTGATATCCACAGCCTGAAGCAGGATGGCGAAATCGATACCTCCATTAATGTGGGGCTGGTCACCGCCGATGGCGAGCGTACTTTTGTGACTAACCGCAATGGTAGTCTGTGGAAGCTGAATATTAACGATGTGGACTTTGGCCGCTTTTCTCAGGCAAAACTGCTGTCGCTGGCGAGCATTTTTAATAGCCCGCTGCTCGATGGTAAAGCGTTAACGGAGATATTCACTCAGGCCAAAGCGCACGGGTTAATTATTTGCGCCGATATGATTAAGCCGCGGCTTAACGAAACTCTGAACGATATTCGCCAGGCGCTGAGCTACGTCGATTATCTGTTTCCCAATTATGCCGAGGCAAAACTGCTCACCGGCAAAGAGACGCTGGATGAGATCGCCGATAGCTTCCTGAACTGCGGGGTGAAAACGGTGGTTATTAAGACCGGCAAGCGAGGCTGCTTTATTAAGCGTGCCGATATGAAGCTGGAAGTGCCGGCGGTTTCAGGCATTACCGCCATCGACACCATTGGCGCAGGGGATAATTTTGCCTCGGGATTTATCTCCGCGCTGCTTGAAGGCAAACCGCTGCGCGAGTGCGCGTTGTTTGCTAACGCCACGGCGGCGATCTCGGTGCTGAGCGTAGGCGCCACGACGGGCGTGAAGAACAGAACGCTGGTTGAACAACTTCTCGACGAATATGAAGGGTAATAGCAGCAGATGAAAATGATTTCTTTAGGCAGTACGGATATCACGCTTTCCCGAATGGGATTAGGCACATGGGCCATTGGCGGCGGCCCGGCGTGGAACGGCGATCTCGATCTGCAGATATGTATCGACACCATTGTTGAGGCGCATCGCTGCGGGATCAATCTGATTGATACCGCGCCAGGCTACAACTTTGGCAACAGCGAAGTGATTGTTGGCCAGGCGCTTAAACAGCTGCCGCGCCGCGAAGTCGTTGTCGAAACCAAATGCGGTATCGTCTGGGAGCGCACGGGCAGCCTGTTTAATAAGGTGGGCGATCGCCAGCTGTATAAAAACCTGACGCCCGAGTCGATTCGCAAAGAGGTGGAGGCCAGCCTGCAAAGGCTGGGCATCGATACTATTGATATCTATATGACCCACTGGCAGTCGGTAGAGCCCTGCTTTACGCCAATTGCGGAGACCGTAGCCACACTGAACGCGCTTAAGAAAGAGGGGAAAATTCGCTCTATCGGCGCGGCGAACGTAGATGCCGGGCATATCAGAGAGTACCTCAAGCACGGCGAGCTGGATATCGTGCAGGCCAAGTACAGCATTCTTGACCGGGCGCTGGAGGCCGAGCTACTGCCGCTCTGTCAACAGAACGGCATTGTAGTGCAGGTCTACTCGCCGCTTGAGCAGGGGCTACTGACCGGGACTATCGGCCGTGATTATATTCCCAGCGGTGCGCGGGCCAATAAGGTCTGGTTCCAGCGGGAAAATATGCTGCGCGTGATTGATATGCTTGAGCAATGGCAGCCGCTATGCGAAAAATATCGCTGTACCATCCCCGCGCTGGCGCTGGCGTGGATATTAAAGCAAAGCGATCTCATTACCCTGCTGAGCGGCGCTACGGCGCCCGAGCAGGTGCGCGAGAATGTCGATGCGCTGAACATCGCTCTGACCGATGATGATTCATTATTGATGAGGCGAATGGCGGAAGCGCTGGATCCTAAATAAGAGATAAGACGCGGACCTCTGTTTCTGTGTAAAAGAGTATTAAATCTGTGATTCAGACAGGTTCTTTTGAAAATAAACATGGCCTGTGCGATACTAGAATCTTATTATGACTTTGCAGGAAACAGAGGTGTCATCGTGGCGGCAAAAGACAGGATTCAGGCCATAAAGCAAATGGTGGCTAATGATAAGAAAGTAGCGGTTTCTAATTTAAGCGCAATTTTTCAGGTCACTGAGGAAACCATCCGTCGCGATCTGGAAAAGCTCGAAGATGAAGGTTATTTGACCCGCACGTACGGCGGCGCTGTATTAAATACCAATGCTTTAGCTGACAATATTCATTTTTATAAACGCGCTAAATCTTTTTTAGAAGAGAAGCAGATCATTGCCCGCAATGCATTACCGTTTATAAAGAATAAAACCACCATGGCTGCCGACTCCAGCAGTACCGCGATGGAGTTATTAAAGCTGTTGAAAGAGAGAAACGATCTCACGCTGTTAACCAACTCGGCGGAAGCCTTTCATGAGCTGGCACAGTCTGAAATCAACGTGGTATCTACCGGCGGCGAGCTCAATAAGAATACGCTGTCGCTGCAGGGAAGGATCACTAAGGAAATTATTAGCCGCTATCATGTTGATATTATGGTGATGAGCTGCAAAGGGCTGGATATGCAGAGCGGGGCGCTGGACTCTAACGAAGCGGAAGCGGAAATTAAGAAAACCATGATCCGCCAGGCGACCGAAGTCGCTTTGCTGGTCGATCATTCAAAATTCGATCGCAAAGCATTCGTCCAGCTCGTGGATTTTAGCCATATTAATTACCTTATCACCAATAAGGCGCCGGGTGCACAGTGGATTGCATTTTGTAAAGAAAATAATATTCAACTTGTTTATTAACATTAAGATTGGCTGTATCGATATTATTTTAATTTGCACCTGGATAATGCCATAAAAATTTAATGATGATGGCTGGCGCGGCAAAAATGATTCTGCCGCGATGGCCATACTTTATATTTTAGCTGAATTTGAGGCATCCAGATGGAACAATGTGACCCTATCGGCGCAAGATTAGACCGCTTACCTTTATCGCGATTTCATTTTCGTATTTTTGGCATTATTAGTTTTAGTTTATTAATCACCGGTTTTCTCAGCTATTCCGGCAACGTGGTGCTGGCAAAGTTAGTCAGCAATGGCTGGTCAAATAACTATCTCAACGCCGCATTTACCTCGGCGCTGATGTTTGGCTACTTTATTGGTTCGTTGACCGGAGGTTTTATAGGCGATTATCTCGGGCGACGTAAAGCATTTCGCCTGAATTTACTGATCGTCGGGGTCTCTGCCTGTGCGGCAACCTTTGTGCCCAACATGTACTGGCTTATCTTTTTTCGCTGTCTGATGGGCTGCGGAATGGGGGCGCTGATTATGGTGGGCTATGCCTCCTTTACCGAATTTATTCCGCCCGCGGTACGTGGAAAATGGTCCGCCCGGCTCTCCTTTGTCGGCAATTGGTCGCCTATGCTATCGGCGGCAATTGGCGTCGTGGTGATTGCTTTTTTAAGCTGGCGGATGATGTTTCTGTTCGGCGGAGGAGCCATGCTGCTGGCCTGGTATCTGTCGGGAAGATACTTTATTGAATCTCCCCGCTGGCTGGCCGGAAAAGGGCAGCGCAGCGCCGCTGAAAAGCATCTCCAGCAGGTAGAGTCGCAAATCGAGAGAGAGAAAAACATCACCTTACCGGCCTGGCAAAGCGCGGATCAAACGGCGGATGTGTGTGTGGAAAGCGGCTCTTTCTGGCTGCTGTTTAAAGGCCAGATGCTGCGGCGCACGCTGGTGGCAATCACGGTGCTAATCGCCATGAATATTTCGCTCTATACCATTACGGTGTGGATCCCGACAATTTTCGTCAATTCGGGCATCGACGTGACGAAGTCAATCTTGATGACCGCGATTATTATGATTGGCGCGCCGGTGGGAATATTTATCGCCGCGCTGATTATCGACCGTTTTCCGCGGCGGTTATTTGGCTCATCGCTGCTGATTATTATTGCGGTGCTCGGCTACTTCTATTCGATTCAAACCGCAGAGTGGGCCATCTTAAGCTATGGCCTGGTGATGATCTTTTTCCTGTATATGTACGTCTGCTTTGCCTCGGCGGTGTACGTGCCGGAGCTGTGGCCAACGCATCTCCGGCTGCGCGGTTCAGGCTTTGTCAACGCGGTAGGGCGAATTGTCGCCGTCTTTACTCCCTACGGCGTCGCTGTCCTGCTGACCCGCTACGGCGCGATTACGGTTTTTATGGTGCTCGGGGTGATGCTGGTACTCTGTGCGCTGATCCTGTTCTGCTTTGGCATCGAAACGCGCAAGATATCGCTGGAGGAGATTTCAACGCTGGCCTGAGAAATGCGCCGACAGGGAAAATGCCTGTCGGCACCGGTTATGCGTGGGTTTCCAGCCAGTCGTCCAGGGTATAGAGGGTGGCGCCCGCGGCGGCCATCTCCATAAATGCCTGATTGCTGTCGTGCGGCTGAATATTCACCCCGCGGCAGCCGTCGGTAATGACGTTGACGTTGTAGCCCAGATTGAGAGCGTCGAGCACGGTAAACTTGACGCAGTAGTCGGTGGCCAGACCCAGCACAGTGAGTTCGCGAATATCGCGCTCGCGCAGCCACGCATCAAGCTGCGTTTTCTGTCGGTGGCCGTTGTCGAAAAAGGCGCTGTAGCTATCTATGGCCGGATTTTCGCCTTTGTGGAAGACGGCGGCGATATGCTGCTGTTTGAGCAGCGGATGCAGAGCCGCGCCTTCGCTGTTTTGCACGCAGTGATCCGGCCAGAAAGTTTGCGCCAGGCCGTCGAGCTCGCCCTGGGTATAGGGTTCAACCTGATGCTGGCTGGCAAAGCTGCCGTGATTCGCCGGATGCCAGTCCTGGCTGGCTACCACCGTTTCGCCCCGCGTCAGGCTCCAGTCGATAAGCCGGTTGGCGACGTCAACCGTACTATCGCCCTGCGGAACCGCAAGTGCGCCACCGGCGCAGAAATCATTTTGTAGATCGACCAGTAGCAGCGCGCGCTGGGTCATGTGTTTCTCCTTACTCATCGGGGGTCAGTTCGCCGCGCAGGTTCTCCTGCATTGCGCGACGGATAGCCGCAACGTCCAGATCCTGACTCAATAAATAGTGTAGCTTGGTCAGCGTGGCTTCGACGGTCATATCAAAACCGCTAATCACCCCGGCCTGAGCCAGCGCGTTACCGGTGGCGTAACCGCCCATATTCACCTTGCCGGACATACATTGGGTCAGGTTAATCACCACGATACCGCGCTGGCTGGCTTCAGCCAGGACCTGAATAAATTCGCCGTTCTGCGGCGCGTTACCGACGCCATATGAGCGCAGGATCAGCGCTTTGACCGGCTGGCGCAGGAAATTGCGCACGACGTCGGCGGAGATGCCGGGATAAATGGTCACCACGCCAATCGGCTGCGGCGTGATAGGGTGAACCACCAGCTCACCGCTGCCGTGCGGTGCGGGAGGGGTGCCGAGACGGCGAATATGGATCCCGGCTTCCAGCAGCGGCGCCAGGTTTGGCGAAGCGAAGGCGTTAAATCCGTCGGCGTGTGCCTTTGTTGTACGGTTGCCGCGGTAGAGACGGTTGTTGAAGAACAACGACACTTCGTTAATCGGATAGTTGGCGGCGACGTACAGGGCATTGAGGAGATTAATCTGCCCGTCGGAGCGTAGCTCAGCGAGCGGAATTTGTGACCCTGTCACAATGACCGGTTTCCCCAGATTCTCCAGCATGAAGGAGAGCGCCGAAGCGGTAAACGCCATGGTATCCGTACCGTGCAGGATCACGAAACCGTCGTACTGGTCATAACGATCGCGAATATCCTCGGCGATATGCTGCCAGTCTTCCGGCGTCATATCGGAGGAGTCCATCAGCGGAGCATATTCATGAATGGTGAAGTCCGGCATCTCCGGACGGTGAAACTCGGGCATTAAAGCCAGCTGGCGCTGGAGATGGCCGGAAACGGGAATGTAGCCGTGTTCAGAACGCTGCATACCAATGGTGCCGCCAGTATAGGCAACGTAGATAGATTTCTTCTGCATAGCATCGCTTAGGTTAAACGTAGACAGGCGCAGTATATACCCGTCACGCCGCAAGTTGCAGGGGCGTCGGCTGCTTTCGTGTATTGCATGGCTTGCCTGACACAAAAACATTTACGCTGCATCGAGGCGGCAAGCAATGAAATCTATGGGAGCATAGTGACTATGGGGCCAGCGTTGCTGCGCGTAGCCAGGAAAGAGGCGGCGGGAAGGATGAAGTGAAAAATGCCGCCCCGTGGAATGGGGCGGCGGAGGATTAACGAATATTGCCGCAGGTCAAGCAGAAGGCGTAGCGATTCTGCGGATCATTAAAGGCCGCCAGCTTGTCGCTTTCGTTTTTCACTGCATTAGCCGCAGCGGCCACCGGCGCAGGCAAATAAGCCTGAACCGCCGCCGGCAGCGCCGCGCGAACGGAACCGGTCAGGCTATCGACCACCATCGAGAAGAAGGTCGGCTCTTCCTGATAATAATTGATATGCCACTCTTTCAGCTTCGCCAGCTCTGCGGCTTTTGCCACCGCGTCGTCAAAGTCGCCAAGGCTGTCGACCAGACCGTTTGCTTTCGCATCTTCACCGGTCCAGACGTGGCCCTGGGCGATTTGGTCGATTTTTTCCGGCGTGCTCTTACGCGCGTTCGCCACCAGGGTGATAAAGCGCTTATAGCCGTTTTCGATGCTGAGCTGCATCAGCTGTTGTACTTCCGGCGGAAGCGCTTTAGTGGTGGAGACATCGGCCAGCGGAGAGGTGGCCACGCCATCGGTATGAACGCCAATCGAGCCGAGCGTATTTTCGACGGTGTTAATTACCCCAAAGATACCGATAGAACCGGTCAGGGTGCTGGGGTTCGCGACGATATAATCCGCCGGGGTGGAGATCCAGTAGCCGCCGGAGGCCGCCATGCCGCCCATCGATACCACCACCGGTTTGCCGGCCGCTTTTGCCGCCGCCAGCTCTTCGCGAATCACCTCCGAGGCGCTGACGCTGCCGCCAGGGCTGTTTACCCGCAGTACGATAGCTTTCACTTTCGGATCGAGGCGGGCGTCGCGGATCTGCGCAGCGGTAGTGTCGCCGCCGACGTTACCCGGCGTTTCCTCGCCATCCATAATCGCGCCGTTAGCAAAGATAACCGCTATCGCGGAGCCTTTATCGGCAGGCGTTTTCACGGTGTAGTCGTAGTAGCTGATCGCGCTGTAGTTATTATCCGCTTTGCTCCAGCCAAACTGCTTAGTCAGCGCTTTCTCCACTTCGGTAGAGGTGCCAAGCTCGTCAACCAGCTTGTTATCCAGCGCGTACCTGGCGGTGTCGCCATCAACTTTACGCAGACCGTCGAGGACCCCCTGAGCGCCAGGGAACAGCTGCTGTGCGGAGATCTGGCGGTTGGCGGCGATGGTGCTGAGGTAGTTTTGCCACAGTTCGCCAATCCAACGGCTATCCGCCTCGCGCGCTGCCGGGGACATATCATCGCGGATAAACGGCTCTACCGCTGATTTATAAGTGCCGACGCGGAAAACGTGGGTCGATACTTTGAGTTTGTCGAGCAGCGATTTGTAGTACAGGCCGTTGGTCGCGAAACCATGCAGATCCACTTCGCCCTGCGGCGAAAGCCAGATTTTATTGGCGAAGCTGGCCAGATAATACTGCCCCTGGCTGTAGCTGCTGCCAATGGCGTAGACCGGTTTGCCGCTATCGCGGAATTCGCGCAGCGCTTTACCGATGTACTGCATCGATGGCTGATCGCCGCCGGCAAAGTTTTTCAGATCCAGCACGATGCCGGTGATATTGCGGTCGTCTTTCGCCTGGCGAATTGTCTGCACAATATCAAACAGCGAGTTTTCCTGTAGGCGATCCGAGCTGGCGCCAAACAGTTGACGGCCAATGACCCCAAGTTTGCTGCTGGCCGAAGGTTTATCGACCACCACGCCGGTGATATCCATCAGCAGCGCGCCGCGAGTGGTATGCTCTGTTGTGTTACTGCTGAACTGGGCCCAGATACCGACGCAGGCCAGCACCAGCACAAGGAAAACCACGTTCAGTGCGAGCTGGCGAATGAAGTTGAGCACTCGCCATGTCCATTTAAAGATTCCGGCGAGCAGTCGCCAAAGAGTTCGCATGTATTCTCCCTAACCATTATCAAAATAGGGCAAGCCGCAGGGGCTGCCGCGTCTGGCTATCCTAATGAGAGTGCCGACGGTTGTCAGCAGGAATCACCCGCTGGGCTGTAACAAAATCCTTGTGCATGTTAATTTTATGAAAAATGACATCACAGGAGTTACACAGATGGATGCTCTCGAACTACTGGTTAATCGCCGCAGCGCTTCACGTTTGACCGATCCGGCGCCGGCTGGCGAACAGCTGGAAAACATCCTTCGCGCGGGGCTGCGCGCGCCGGACCACGGAACGCTACAGCCGTGGCGCTTCTTCATTATTGCCGATGATGGGCGCGAGCGCTTCAGCCAGCTGCTGGAAAAAGGCGCCGTGGCGGCAGGCGGAGATGAAAAGGCGATTGAAAAAGCGCGCAGCGCGCCGTTCCGCGCGCCGCTGATTATTGCGGTGGTGGCGCGCTGTGAAGATCATCCGAAGGTCCCCAGGTGGGAACAAGAGATGTCGGCGGGCTGCGCGGTGATGGCCATGCAGATGGCGGCCGTGGCGCAGGGTTTTAACGGTATCTGGCGCAGCGGCGCATTAACCGAGAGCCCGGTCGTCCGTGAAGGGTTTGCCTGCCGCGAGCAGGATAAAATCGTGGGCTTTCTTTATCTGGGAACGCCGCAGCTCAAAGCTTCAACCACCATCACTTTGCCGGATACCGCGCCGTTCGTGACGCGCTTCTGAGTCCATTCTCGTTATGCCGGGCGGGCCCGGCTCACCGCCGCCTCCGGGATTGTAGCCCCGCTAAGCGCAGCGCGAGTCGGGTGGAAGCCGTACCAGTGTACCAGGCTCGACACCTTTCCCGGAGGCGGTGCTGGCGCATCTGCCCGGGCGACCAAACCGCGGACGGCTGGGAACCCGTAGCCCGGATAAGGCGCGTCAAGCGCCGCCTCCGGGAATTTAACAGCGATGAGGTTACTTCTGCCGTTTGGCGAATTCGTCTTTCGCTTTCTGAAGCTGCTGCTGGAAGGCCGGGTTGGTATGCAGCGTGGCAACCACCGCCGAACCGACAATCCGCGCCGCGTCGACGTCGCTCTGCCAGTGATAGCCGCAGATCACCCGGCTTTCGCCCAGCTCAAAGCCGCGCTTAAGAATTTCATTTTGCCGCTGCGGATTAATCTCAGCCAGCACCAGCGCGGTGGCCCAGCCGATAGAGGTGTGGCCGGAGGGGTAGGAGCCGTTTTTCGATAGCGTATCCTGTTCCTTGGTGTTACAGGTGGCGACTCCGTAAAACGCAAAGGGGCGAATGCGCATGTATTTCTCCTTCGCCCCTCGCGTGGCCAGGTCGCCGGCATCTTCAATCATATTGGTGAGCAGCTTGTGCAGCTCCGGCGCATCTTTGGCGGTAATGGGCGAGCCGAAGGCACCCGAGAAGGCGTTGGCGACGCCGCCGCCGCTCAGGTTTGCGTCTTCCGCCGCCAGTTTGCCGCGCTCGGTGCCGCGCAGCAGGCGTCCCTTCTCATACATGGCCTGATCGTTTAAAAACGCGATACTGCCCACCTCCGGCGGCGGCGGTAGCAGCGCGAGGCTGTCGATAGCCTGCGCATTGGTCAGGTAGTAGAGATCCGGTTTGGTGGTGACGTCGTTACCGGCGGGAACCAGGGCGAAAGCGTTGATGGAGAAGAAACTGGCCAGGCAAAGGGCGAGAACACGCTTTTTCATGAAAACTTCCTTACGTTGTTATATGTCCAGACAAAACAGAATTTTTTGTTGTTACATTTCTGTCATTTTTTAGTAAAGGGTAAAATGACGACGAAAAAGCGGGCCCGCATCGCAAAATCGGTTTTTTGTCTGCTTAATGAGCAACCATACGCGATTTCGGACTGTCGCACTTACCACTCCGCCATTTGGGCGCTACCATATCGGGATTGCAATGACAGGAGATGTCCATGAGCGAGCAAGCCATTCGTTTAACGCAATACAGCCACGGAGCCGGTTGCGGATGTAAAATTTCCCCTAAAGTGCTGGAAACCATCCTGCAGAGCGACCAGGCCAAATTTATTGACCCGAATCTGCTGGTGGGGAATGAAACCAGCGATGATGCCGCGGTCTACGATCTCGGCAACGGTACCTCGATTGTCAGTACTACCGACTTTTTTATGCCGATCGTCGATAATCCGTTCGACTTTGGGCGCATTGCCGCGACAAACGCCATCAGCGATATTTTCGCTATGGGCGGCAAGCCGATAATGGCCATCGCTATCCTCGGCTGGCCCATCAATACGCTGGCGCCGGAAATTGCCCGTCAGGTAGTTGATGGCGGGCGTTTTGCCTGCCAGCAGGCGGGGATCGCGCTGGCCGGGGGCCACTCGATTGATGCGCCTGAACCCATCTTCGGTCTTGCGGTGACCGGCGTGGTTCCGACCGAGCGGGTGAAGAAAAACAGTACCGCTCAGGCCGGATGCAAACTCTACCTCACGAAACCGCTGGGTATCGGCGTGCTGACCACTGCCGAGAAAAAGTCGCTGCTGAAGCCGGAACATCAGGGGCTGGCGACGGAAACCATGTGCCAGATGAACCTCGTCGGCTCGGCGTTCGCCAACATTGACGGCGTGAAGGCGATGACCGACGTCACCGGCTTCGGACTGCTGGGGCATCTGAGCGAAGTGTGCCGCGGCGCGGGCGTACAGGCGCAACTCACCTATGCCAGTATCCCGAAACTACCGGGCGTGGAAGAGTATATTGCGGCCGGTGCGGTGCCGGGCGGAACCGGGCGAAACTTTGCCAGCTACGGGCATCTGATGGGCGAAATGCCGCCTGAGTGGCGCGATCTGCTGTGCGATCCGCAAACCTCCGGCGGCCTGCTGCTGGCGGTAACGCCGGAAGCCGAGGACGAGGTGCTGGCAGCAGCCGCTGAATATGGCATCACGCTGACCGCTATCGGCGAGCTGGTGACCGCCCGCGGCGGACGCCCTATGATCGAGATTCGTTGATTTCATGCGGCTGTTTATTGCAGAAAAGCCGAGTCTCGGCCGCGCCATTGCCGATGTGCTGCCAAAACCGCATCGCAAAGGCGATGGTTATATTGAATGCGGCAACGGACAGGTGGTCACCTGGTGTATCGGCCACCTGCTGGAGCAGGCTCAGCCGGACGTCTATGATGAGCGCTATGCGCGCTGGAATCTGCTCGACCTGCCTATCGTTCCGGAAAAGTGGCAGCTCCAGCCCAAGCCCTCGGTGACCAAACAGCTTAACGTGATTAAGCGTTTGCTTGGCGATGCGCAGGAAGTGATCCACGCGGGTGACCCGGACAGAGAAGGTCAACTGCTGGTGGACGAGGTGCTCGACTACCTGCAGCTGGCGCCGGAAAAGCGCCAGCAGGTGCAGCGCTGCCTGATTAACGATCTCAACCCGCAGGCGGTGGAGCGGGCGATTAACCGCCTGCGCGCCAATAGCGAGTTCGTTCCGCTGTGCGTCTCGGCGCTGGCTCGCGCCCGCGCCGACTGGTTATATGGGATCAATATGACCCGCGCCTACACCATCCTTGGGCGTAACGCGGGTTATCAAGGGGTGCTATCGGTCGGACGCGTGCAAACGCCGGTGCTTGGCCTGGTTGTACGCCGCGATGAAGAGATTGAAAACTTCGTCGCCAAAGACTTCTTCGATGTGAAGGCGCATATCGTCACCCCGAAGGAGGAGCGTTTTGTCGCCACCTGGATCCCCAGCGAGGCCTGTGAACCCTACCAGGATGAAGAGGGACGGCTGCTGCATCGTTCGCTTGCCGAACATGTGGTCAAGCGCATTGAGGGCCAGCCGGCGACGGTGACCGCTTATAACGACAAGCGGGACTCCGAGCCAGCGCCGCTGCCGTTTTCCCTCTCGGCGCTGCAGATTGAAGCCGCGAAGCGCTTCGGATTTAGCGCGCAGAACGTGCTGGATATTTGCCAGAAGCTGTATGAAACCCATAAGCTGATTACCTATCCGCGTTCGGACAGCCGCTATCTGCCGGAAGAGCATTTTGCCGGAAGACATGCGGTGCTGAACGCCATCAGCGTACATGCGCCTGACCTGCTGCCGCAGCCGGTGGTGGACCCGGAGATCCGCAACCGCTGCTGGGACGATAAAAAGGTCGATGCCCACCACGCCATTATCCCCACCGCGCGCAGTTCGCAGGTGAAGCTCAGCGACAACGAAGAAAAGGTTTACACCCTGATTGCCCGCCAGTATCTGATGCAGTTCTGCCCGGATGCGGTGTTCAGAAAGTGTCAGATCGATCTTGATATCGCCAACGGTAAGTTTGTGGCCAAGGCGCGTTTTCTGGCAGAAGCGGGCTGGCGAACCCTGTTAGGCAATAAAGAGCGCGATGAAGAAAACGACGGCATGCCGCTGCCGGTGGTCGCTAAAGATGATGAGCTCCTGTGCGAAAAAGGGGAAGTGGTGGAGCGCCAGACCCAGCCGCCGCGTCACTTTACCGACGCCACGCTGCTGTCGGCGATGACCGGTATTGCCCGCTTTGTGCAGGATAAAGACCTGAAGAAAATTTTGCGCGCCACGGACGGTCTCGGTACGGAGGCGACCCGCGCCGGAATTATCGAGCTATTGTTCAAACGCGGTTTTCTGACCAAGAAAGGGCGCTATATCCACTCTACCGATGCCGGCAAGGCGCTTTTCCATTCGTTGCCGGAGATGGCGACGCGTCCGGACATGACTGCCCACTGGGAGTCGATTCTGACGCAAATCAGCGAGAAACAGTGCCGTTATCAGGATTTCATGCAGCCGCTGGTCGGGACGCTGTTCCAGCTTATTGACCAGGCCCGTAGCACGCCGGTACGCCGCTTCCGCGGAATTGCGGCGCCGGGGGAGGGGAAGAAAAGCTTTAGCAAGGGGAAAGGCAGAGCCAAAGCGAAAGATAAAAAAAGCGCCGCCGGCCCTGCGGCGGAAAACCCGCAGTAAAAAACCCCGGGAAGCCGGGGTTTTTCAATTATGCACCGAATCCGCATGCAGGGGTTCATTCAGCGAGTGGGCTTAAATCACACCCTGAGCCAGCATAGCGTCAGCAACCTTCACGAAACCGGCGATATTGGCGCCGCGCACGTAGTTGGTCTGCTTCGCTTCGCCGCCGTACTGCACGCAGGCGTGGTGAATATCCAGCATGATGTGGTGCAGACGCGCATCCACTTTTTCCGCTTTCCAGCCCATGCGCGCGGCGTTCTGCGCCATTTCCAGGCCGGAGGTGGCGACGCCGCCGGCGTTCGCGGCTTTACCCGGCGCGAACAGTACGCCCGCTTCAAGGAACAGATCGGTGGCGGCGATGGTGGTTGGCATATTGGCGCCTTCCGCTACGGCCTTCACGCCGTTAGCGATCAACTGACGGGCGGCATCGACGTCCAGCTCGTTCTGCGTCGCGCACGGCAGCGCGATATCCACCGGTACGGACCACGGCTGTTTGCCTTCCAGATAGGTCAGGCCAAACTCGCGCGCGTAATCCGCTACGCGGCCATGGCAACGCTCTTTAATGTCGATCAGGCGCGCCAGTTTTTCTTTGGTGAAGCCTGCCTCGTCGACGACGGTGCCGTTAGAGTCGGACGCTGTAATCACCCGCGCGCCAAGCTCCATCGCTTTCTCGATGGCGTACTGCGCCACGTTGCCAGAGCCGGAAACCGCCACGCGAGCGCCTTCAAAGCCCAAACCGTGGCGCTTAAGCATTGCTTCGGTGAAGTAAATCAGGCCATAGCCGGTGGCTTCCGGACGAATCAGGCTGCCGCCGAAGGAGAGACCTTTGCCGGTAAATACGCAGGCGCTGTTGTTAGAGAGCTTACGCATCATCCCGGCCATAAAGCCGACTTCACGACCGCCTACGCCGATATCACCGGCAGGCACGTCGGTATCCGGCCCCAGATGACGATACAGTTCGGTCATCAGCGCCTGGCAGAAACGCATGACTTCGCCGTCGCTCTTGCCTTTAGGATCGAAATCGCTGCCGCCTTTACCGCCGCCCATAGGCAGGGTGGTCAGGGCGTTTTTGAAGGTTTGTTCAAAGCCAAGGAATTTCAGAATCGACAGGTTTACGGAGGGGTGAAAACGCATACCGCCCTTGTACGGGCCGATGGCGGAGTTGAACTGCACGCGCCATGCGCGGTTAACCTGAACCTGGTTACGGTCATCAACCCAAACGACGCGGAACTGGATAGCACGCTCCGGTTCAACCAGACGTTCCAGCAAATTCATCTGGCGATAGCGCGGATTTTCCTCAAGGAAGGGCCACAGGGTGGTCATCACCTCGCGGACGGCCTGAGCAAATTCAGTTTGATTTGGATCGCGCTGTTGAACGCGGGCGAGAAAACCTTCCAGAGTGCACGTCTGATCCATAGATATAATTTCCCCTTATGGTTGTGGTTGCGTCTATTTATTATGATTCGGCCCTTGAAAAAGCCGATTTTCCGACTATACCACCGGGAATCGTTAGGTAAGCAAGGAAAAATTGTTCGGAAAGCAAAATTTATAATCAGGCATGGGTCATAATCAAAAACGATGACCGCCGCCTGACAGAATTAGCGGGAGAGGAGAGCGGCACGCTGGGCGATAAAGGCTTCCAGCAGGGGGATGTCCGCTGGCGCAAGGTTGAAGCTAAAGGCCTCCTGCGGTGAACACCAGCGCAGCTGGCTGTGATAGCGGGCGGTGGGTTCGCCGCTAAAATGAGGGACCCACCAGGCGTGAAGATGAATCAGGCGAGCGGAAACTTCGCGCCGATGGCTGGCGATATAGCATCCCGGGCTGGCGTCGATCTCCAGCTCTTCCCGGAGCTCGCGGGCCAGCGCCTCGACCTGGGTTTCGCCGGGTTCGACTTTACCGCCGGCAAATTCCCACATCCCCGGCTGATCCGCGTGGGGAGGGCGCTGCGCCAGCAAAATTTGCCCGTTGCGTTCGATAATGGCGGCAACAACATCAAGAGTTTTTAGCATGTGAATCATCGTTCTGTACGAAAGAATCGCCTATTATCACCGCCCTGGTACTCTGCAAACAACCCTGAATCCGCTGGAGAAACTTCGTGCTTGATCGTTATCTGCATCCGCGTTTGAAACCTGCCCTCAACGCCACCGCCGCTCTACTGGATCGTCCAGCCGTCTCTCCAGACGGTCTGACCCTGCTTGGCTTTGCAATTGGCGTACTGGCGCTGCCGTTTTTAGCCCTGGGCTGGTATCAGGCGGCGCTGGCGGCGATAGTGCTTAACCGCCTGCTGGACGGCCTCGACGGCGCACTGGCCCGGCGACGCGGATTGACCGATGCGGGCGGTTTTCTTGATATTTCCCTCGATTTTCTGTTTTACGCCCTGGTGCCGTTTGGCTTTATTCTGGCCGACCCGGCGAGCAACGCGCTGGCGGGCGGCTGGCTGCTGTTCGCGTTTATCGGTACCGGCAGCAGCTTTCTCGCCTTTGCCGCGCTGGCGACAAAGCATCAGATCGCCAATCCGGGCTACGCCCACAAATCGTTTTACTATCTTGGCGGATTGACGGAAGGGACGGAAACCATCGCGCTGTTTGTGCTGAGCTGTCTGTTCCCGGCATGGTTTGCCTGGCTGGCGTGGATTTTTGGCGCGCTGTGCTGGCTGACGACCTTTACGCGGGTGTGGAGCGGATACCTGACCCTGAAACAGGTAAAAGAGTGATGAGCAGGTTTTGTGCTGGGCGGCGGCTGACGGGTTCAGTGCCGTCTGCGGGCCGGTAGCCCGGACAGATGCGCAGCATCGCCTCCGGGAATCTCTGTCACTCTGCGCGCGGCTCCCGGGGGCGGCGCTTAACGCGCCTTGCCCGGACTACGGGTTCTGACGACCTTGGCACAGGTGCCTGAGTCTAAGAAAAAATCAGCGCCACCCAAAAAATAACAGCCTTGGTGGTACGGCGAATCAGGAGTGAATTAGTTTGTAAGGCTGGCCAGAACCAGGCCAAAACCCACCCCAGCGCTGAGAATTAGTGTCAGGATCGCATTGCGCCATACGCGCCAGTGTTTGCCGAAAGTATCGGGATCGGATTTGTGTTTATGCCAGGTTTGCCATGCAACGGCGACAGTAGCCACAATGGGCAAACCCACCATAAATGTCAGAATAAGATTTTCGATATATTCGGTATTAATGGTCAATTTCATCGTCCTTTATCATTAACGTGCCGGGCAAATCCATCGCCCGGCATCAAAGCCGCGATATCACTCCGGCTTGCGATCGCCAGTCGCAATCGGATTTTTCGGATCGCTGCTCCACTCGTACCAGCCGCCGTCGTAGACCGAGACGTTGTTCCAGCCCATCGCCCTGGCGTACATAAACGTTTCTGAGGCGCGCCATCCGGTGCCGCAGTAAAAAGAGACCTGCTGGCTCGGCAGAATATTCCATGATTTCCACATCGCGGCGATATCATCAGCGCTACGCATGGTGCCGTCCGGATTATGGAAATCCTCCATATGGGTGGAATCGCTTCCGGCATGACCCCAGCGAGCCCCGGCAATTTCGCCCTTCGGCTTGATATAGCTGTAGCCGCTGGTGGTACCGATAAACTCCGGCCAGGAACGGATGCTGACCAGCGAAGCATCCTGACGATGCAGCAGGGCGCGAGCCTGCTCGGTATTGAGCATCAGCTGCGGCTGGCCCGGGATGGGGGCGCCAAAATCAGGTTCAGGTTTCTGTTCTGGCGGCGTTCCGCGCTCAACCGGCAGACCGGCATCGGACCAGGTCTTCCAGCCGCCGTCGAGCAGTCGCACATCCTTCACGCCGGCGTAGAGCATAATCTGCGCCACGCGGGCGGCGGCATACACGTCGCGACCGTACAAAATTACCGTGGTGTCATGGCGAATGCCGTGTTTTGCCAGCATCGCTTTAAGCTGCGCGTCGGACACTTTATTCCATAGCGGTTCGCTCTCCACCTCGTTAGTGTCGATATAACCGGCGCCCGGAATATGGCTCAGCAGATAAAACTTCGGCGCGCCCCAGGCGGCTTCAAAAACTTTCCATTCACCGGCAGGCGCGGCGGTAACCGGCTCGCCGCGCTGGAGGTCGTGCAGCCACTGTGGATATACCAGCTGTTCAAAATGCGGCAGCTTTTGCAGGCGACCTGCCTGGCTCAGGGCATCGCCGAGGGAGCTGAGATGAGTGAAACCAGCAGCCTGAAGGCGCGCCGCGACTTTCGCGTTGTCGTCGGCATTGCCGTATAGCGCAATTGGCGTAGAGGTCTGCAGATTGTGCAGCTTAGCCCAGGCGCTCAGCTGTTCGTCGTTCATCGCGCCAAGCCAGCTGGCTGACAGGTTAAGCGCCTGCGGTTCATGACCCTGAGGCCCGTTAGCGCTTTGCGGCCAGCCGTTATAGAAAGCGCTGAGACGCGTATCAATAGCGACGCCGTTCTGCTGTTGCAGCGTGGAGAGCGTTAGCGTTGGCATGGATTCAGCGGCGGAGGTGGAAGCAGCAAGCCCCATCAGGAGGGCGAGTGCGGTCAATTGAGAAACACGTTTCATCGAAATGCCCGACAGTAGAAAATTGAGCGGCAATTCTCGGCGTTCTCAGCGGAAAAATCCTTGCGATAGCGCAGGCTTTCATTGCCACTGGCTCATATGCAAACAGCGCCCGCCGACGGGAGAGTCCTGGCGATCGTGCGTCACCAGCAGCGCCGGAATGGCCAGCCGCGCCAGTTCGTCGAATACCCAGCGGCGAAAATCGGCGCGCAGCTCAATGTCGAGGCGATTAAAGGGCTCATCAAGCAGCAGCGCCCGTGGTCGGGCCAGCAGGGCGCGCATCAGGCTGACCCGCGCCCGCTGGCCGCCGGAAAGGGTGGCCGGATCGCGGCTGTAGAAACCCTCCAGACCGGCGCGCTCCAGCGCCTGTTCTACCTGCGGTTTTCGCTGGGAACGCTGGACGTCAGCGGGCAGCGCCAGCCGCAGATTTTGTCCGACGCTGAAGTGGTCAAACAGCAGCGCGTCCTGGAACAGGATGCCGATACGCCGCCGCTCGGTGGGTAAACTGTCGCAGCGCTGGTTATCCAGCCACAGCTCCCCTGCGGCGCGGAAATCTTCCGCCAGCGCGCCCACCATCCAGGCGAACAGCGTCGATTTGCCGCTGCCGGAGGGGCCCATCAACGTCAATATCTCGCCCGCTGCGACCGAAAAATCGACGTCGCGCAGCAGCGGCTGCCCGTTGAGTCTGAGAGTCAGGTTTTTGACGATCAACATTAGCGTAATCCTTGTCGATAGCGGCCAATCGGCCAGGCCAGCAGAGCGGTGAGAGCAAAGAACATCGCCGGTAGCAGCAACTGCCACAGCGCCTGCGCGGCGAGGGTGGCGATATCGCCGCCGCTGCTCAGCGCCACGGCTTCGCTGGTCAGCGTTGGGATCCGCCCGCCTCCCAGCCATAACGTCGGTAGATATTGCGCAATGCTTACCGAAAAGCCCACCGCCAGCGCCGTCAGCAGCGGACGCGTCAGGGCAGGTAAGGTGACCAGCCAGAAGATACGCCCCTGATGCCAGCCGAGGGTTCGGGCAACCAACTCCGCGCGCGGATCGGCCGCGCGACGCGCGGGATGCAGAATAAACAGCATCCATGGTACCACCCATAGCAGATGGCCCCATAAAACGGTAAGCCACTCGCCGTCCTGCCACGTATACAGCGCCAGCTGGTATTGCCCGTCCACCAGCGGCAGCGCCGGTAAAATTAGCGGCAGCCAGATCCAGCCGCCGAAGCGGGAAGGGCCAAGCTCCAGCCACAGCAGGCAAACGACCGCGCCGAGAAGCGCAGAGCAGAAACCGAGCCACAGACTGTTGCCGATGCTATCGCCGAGCGGAGCTCGACTCTGCGCCGTCGCCGCCAGCAGCAGCGCGCAGAGCGCGCCACACAGCGGCAGGAGAATCGCGAAGCTTTTCCCGACGAGCGCCCGCGGCTGCGGGCGGCGGATCCCCTGAACCGGTGGGATCCGCCGCCGCCAGACGCGCCAGGCTCCCCATGCCAGCAGCGCCATCATGACGAGCGTCAGCAGTAATACCAGGCTGGCAAGGGCCCCTTTGGCCTGCTGTTGTTCATCGCCCTGGCTCAACCATTGCCAGGCCAGCACCGCCAGCGTCGGCGGGTTGCCCGGCCCAATTACCAGCGCGACATCAACCGCCGAAAGGCTCCAGGCGGCGGTCGCCAGTAGCGCGATCGCCAGCGCTGGCAGCAGTGCAGGTAACACTAGCCACTTCAGGCACTGCCAGCGGCCATAGCCGAGGCTTTTTAATACTGTAGCCTGTCCCGCCAGCCGTTTCTCACCTAACAGGCCGTAAACCACCCACAACAGAAATGCGCTCTCTTTGACCGCCATCGTCAGACCCAGGCCAATGCCGTAGCGGTCAACTGGCGGAATGAAAAAGGGCAGCAGGCGAGAGAGCCAGCCGCCTTCAGCAAATAGCAGCAGGGCGGCGGTAGCGAAGGCGACATGGGGTACCGCCAGCAGCAGCGGCAGCCTGGCTGCCAGCCGGCGCCAACCGCTTGATGGCCAGAGTGCGGCAACAACCGAGAGCGTGATGATCAGCGCGCCGCCAACCGAGAGCAGGGTTGAGACGAGAGTCGCCGCCAGCGCCTGCCAGAACTGCGGATCGGCAACCAGCGACTGCCAAAGCGTCAGGCGCAGCGCCGGAAGCGTCATCATAGAAACGGCCGGCAGCAGCGGGAGATAGATCAGCGCGACGGCGGCCCAGGCCAGCAGCCTTAGTGCGTGCCGTAGCGGCGCAGCCATTCCTGCTCCAGCGCTTCTACCCAGGCCGAGTGCGGTTCTCCCAGCATTGGCGGCAAATCCTGCGGCACAACGGCGTTGAAGGACTGGCGCTCATCTGCCGTTAACTTCGCCGGATCCAGCACGCTGGGGTCGCCCCACACCGCCGGGTCGGCCTTGCGCAGCTGCGCCTGCGGTGAGAGCAGGAAATTGGCGACAACTTTCGCCCCTGCCGTCGCGCGGGCGTTAACCGGGATCGCCACAAAGTGGACGTTGCCGAGCATCCCCTGGCTAAAACCGAAGCCGTAGCTGTCTTTCGGCAGCTCGCCGCTGGCCGCTTTTTGCTGCGCGTGCAGCGGGTTGAAGGTGATTGACAGCCTGAGGACACCGTTCGTCAGCATGGTATCCATACGGGCGGGCGAAGCCGGGAAGTCGCGGCCCTCGCGCCATAGCAGAGGGTGAAGCTGGTCAAGGTATTGCCACAGCGGCGCGGTCGCGGCGGCGAAGTTGGCCTCTTGCGGCGGCTGACGCAGGGCGTCAGGATCTGGGGTCAGCGTCAGCAGCAGCTGTTCGAGAAAGGCGGTACCGGTAAAATCCGGCGGCCGCGGATAGGTAACGCTACCGGGGTGCGCGGCGGCGAAAGCCAGCAGCGCCTGCGGATCGTTGGGCGCGTCGGGCGTTTGCGAACGGCGGGCGATAAAAGTGAGCTGCGCGCCGCCCCACGGCGACTCCGCCCCGTCGGTAGGAATGGAGAAATCTTCGCGCACCGGCTTTTGCGTATCGACAAAGCGCCAGTTGGGCAGGGTTTCCGCCCACTGGGTTTGCAGCAGATTTGCGCTTTTCAGGGTGCGGAAATTCTCGCCGTTAACCCACAGCAGGTCGATAGAACCGCCTGAACTGCGCCCGGCGCGGGCTTCGCTTTGAATGCGCTTTACCGCGTCGGCGGCATCGGCGATATGCACGATGCGCAGGTCGATGGCATAGTCGCGCTTCACCTCTTCGCTGACCCAGTCGAGATAGCGGTTAACCGCCGGATCGCCGCCCCAGGCGTTAAACCACACCGTCTGGCCGCGAGCCTCTTGTTGCGTGGATTGCCAGTTGGCGCTGGCGGACAGCGGAGAAAGCAACAGCAAAGCGAAGACCAACAAACTACGCATAACCACTCCTTATGGTTTCGAATCGGTGGGAAGCTGGCATAACCCCTGGGCGGGGATCGCCATCGCCGAATTAAAGCGCGCTGACAGGTTTTGTAACCCGATCAGCGCCGTGAGTTCGGTCAGCGCTTGAGCATCAAACTGTCCCGCCAGCTTATCGCGCAGCGCGTCGTCGACGGCCGGAGGCGTCATGCTGGCCGCTTCGGCATACTCCAGCGCCAGCCGCTCGCGTTCGCTGAATAGCGCGCTATCTCGCCATCCGGCTACAGCCAGGAGTTTATCGCTGCCGCCGCTGCGCTCCGCCAGCTTCATGCTGGTGATATCAATACAAAACTCGCACAAACACAGCTGCGCGATGCGGGCGCTGACCAGCGAACGCAGCACCGGCTCGAGGGGCGAGCGTTTGCGTTCCAGATAACCGACGAACATCGACACCAGATAAAAGACCAGCGGAATGCGACCCCACCAGCGAATAGGGCTCAGCACCTCGCCGTAGTGGCGGCGATGCAGCCAGGCCTGCGGGCGCAGAATCAGGGGAATTGACTTCAAGGGGGGTAAGCTCATCGTGAACGCCTCTTTTGTTGTTCAAGATAGAGTGCTTTCGCGACGACCACCAGGATCGCCAGCGCAAACAGGATCGATAAACCGGTTACCAGCCAGAATGTACCGCCCGTCAGCAGGCTGCCGGTCCACGAGTAGACTATCGTGGCGGGCAACTGGCCCAGACCGGTAGCCAGCATAAAATGGCGAAAGCGTATTGAGGTCAGTCCGGCTGCGTAACTTACCGGATCAAAAGGTACAAAGGGCAGCAGGCGGCAAACCAGGATGGTGTGTTTACCGTAGCGGGTAAAAAAGCCATCCATACTCTGCAATACGCTTTTGCCGGTCAGTTTTTCCACCGCTTCGCGGCCAAATACTCTGGCGATGAAAAAACACAGCGCCGCCCCGGCCATGGCGCTCACCCACGATAGCGCGCCGCCCCAGAAGGCGCCGAACAGGGAAGCGTTAGCGAAGGTGATGAGAAAAGCGGGAAGCGGGGCGATAATCGCCTGCAGAATCATCAGCGCAAAGGAGACCAGAGCCGCCTGCGGCCCCCAGGAGTCGATAAAACGCTCAATAGCCAGCTGATCGAGCGTGGCAAAGGCGGCGAGGCTGCGCTGCATAAACCCATTGACGCCGGGGATCAGCCACCATGCCAGCAGCCCCGCCAGCAGCGTAGCGCCAATGATTATCCGGTAGATCGCCTGGCTATTTTTCATCGTTGATTCGCCACCGTTGCGTGTCGATCCGCCGATAGCGGGCATATCTTTTGGCTGCCTGAATCAGGACAAATAACACCAGCCCGGCAAGCGTTAGCTTTAGCACAAAAAGGGAAGTGATACCGTCGCGGATAAGTTCGCTGGCCATCAGCGTATAAATAAATATGCCGGGCAAGGTGGTTATGGCGGAAATAAAGGTAAACGACCAGAATGAAATAGCCGTGAGGCCATAGGCGTAATTCTGAATATTATAGGGAAACAGCGGGACTAACCGGGTCAGAATTAAAAAGTCGCAGCCGCTACGTTCAATGCCTCTTTCAATTGCCTGGAATATCGCCGTCTCTCCGAAGTATTTAAGCAGCAGCTCGCGGCCCAGCCAACGGGCGAGCAGGAACGACAGGGAGGAGGCGACCGACGCCGCCAGCAGCGATAGCAAGGTTCCCGTCAGCGGGCCAAAAAGTACACCGCCGGCAATGACCAGCGCACTGCCCGGAATCAAAAACAGGGTAGCGATAATAAACAGCAAGATATAGAGCGCATACCCGAAGCCACCGCTTTGGCGGATCATTTCGCGCAGATGGTGGAAATGAGTGACCAGCTCGGCAAAACCCGACTGCTGGATAATACAGGCGAAAATGCTCAGGATGACCACAACAGAAAGCAGCTTATACTCTGCTTTATGACGGCTTCTTTTGCATTGGGTTCTCCTGTCTTACGCGGGCGGTCAAAAGTGCGCGCGACAGTATAATAGTTTGCCGACGTTCACAATCTATTACGGCGGCTTTTTTGATATGGCTCAGGCTCTCCGGGCGGGAGAGCCTGACAGAGGGCATCATCAGACTTTAAAGGTGGCCCATACCGGGGCATGGTCGGAGGGTTTTTCCATGCCGCGAATTTCGTAGTCGATGCCGGTCTCGATACAGCGCTGCGCCAGCGGGTGGCTGGCCAGCAGCAGGTCGATACGCAGCCCGCGGTTATCGTCAAAGCCCTTAGAGCGATAGTCGAACCATGAGAAATGTTCGTTGTCCTGCGGGTTCGCATGGCGGTACGTATCCACCAGGCCCCAGCCCAGAAGGCGCTCCATCCATTCGCGCTCTTCCGGCAGGAATGAACATTTGCCGGTACGCAGCCAGCGCTTGCGATTCTCTTCGCCGATGCCGATATCAAGATCGGTAGGGCTGATGTTCATATCGCCCATAATCAGCACCGGATTCTCTTTATTCAGTTCGGTATCAAGGTAGTTCTGCAGATTCTGATAAAAGGCCGCTTTCGCCGGGAATTTGGTTTCATGATCCCGGCTTTCGCCCTGCGGGAAATAGCCGTTGATTACCGTCACGTTGCCAAACGGAGACGGGATTTCCGCCATGATAATGCGGCGCTGGGCCTCTTCACCATCGTTGGGGAAGCCGCGGCGCACCGAGATCGGCGTCTCTTTGGTCAGCAGCGCGACGCCGTAATGGCCTTTCTGCCCGTGATAAAAGACGTTATAGCCTAGCTTCGCGACCTCTTCGAGGGGAAACATATCATCGTGAACCTTGGTTTCCTGGAGGCCGATGACGTCGGGCTGGTGTTTGTCGATGATGGCGGCCAGCTGATGCGGGCGGGCACGCAGGCCGTTGATATTAAAAGAGACAAATTTCATAGTCGCTGCCACTGTGCAAGGTGAATAGTGCAGGGATGGTAGCAGAAATTCGCCGGGCTGGCTGCGCAAAGGCGCTTTATTCTGCCGATTGCAGCGGTTGGTAGCCTGTTTGCACAAAGTGTGCACCATTCTGGAACGCGCTGCGCCAAAAAAGGGCGATTATTGCCGATAAATTTCGTCAAGGATCACAATTACAGAATTATATCTTACCCCTGCATAATCTTTCTTTTTATTCCACTGCTAAAGCCTCTTTTAGTATTTTTATTCACTTTTTATGCATTTTATGTGAATAGCGGTCTTTTGTAACTTATTGATATTTCGTTGACGACCTCGATTTATGCATTTTTACCTCTGGCTGGCACGAACCGTGCAATCTACATTTACAGCGTAATAACCATATTCATTAACATTATTTAAACTTTTTGTTTACCGGAAGAGGTCGATATGTCTCAGTCAATTACGCGTAGCAACTTTGATGAATGGATGATGCCTGTATACGCGCCAGCGGCTTTTATTCCGGTACGCGGCGAAGGGTCACGCCTGTGGGATCAGCGGGGGAAGGAGTATATCGATTTTGCCGGCGGCATTGCGGTTAATGCCCTCGGCCATGCGCACCCGCAGCTGATTAAGGCGCTGACCGAACAGGCGGAGAAATTCTGGCATACCGGCAACGGCTATACCAATGAGCCGGTACTACGTCTGGCTAAGCAGCTCATTGACGCCACTTTTGCCGACCGGGTCTTTTTCTGTAACTCGGGGGCTGAAGCCAACGAAGCGGCGCTAAAACTGGCGCGCAAATATGCCCACGATCGTTTCGGCAGTGAGAAAAGCGGCATCGTGGCATTCAAGAATGCCTTCCATGGCCGCACGCTGTTTACCGTTTCTGCGGGCGGTCAGCCGGCCTATTCACAGGATTTTGCGCCGCTGCCGCCGCAGATTCAGCACGCTATCTTTAACGACCTCGACTCGGCAAAGGCGCTGATCGACGACAATACCTGCGCAGTGATCGTTGAACCGATGCAGGGGGAAGGCGGCGTCGTACCAGCGGATGTGGAATTCCTGCGCGGCCTGCGTGAGCTGTGCGATGCGCACAATGCGCTGCTGATTTTCGATGAAGTCCAGACCGGCGTCGGCCGTACCGGGGAGCTGTACGCCTATATGCACTATGGCGTGACGCCGGACGTGCTTTCCACCGCGAAAGCGCTGGGCGGCGGTTTCCCGATCGGCGCGCTGCTGGCAACGGAACGCTGCGCCAGCGTAATGACCGTGGGTACTCATGGCACCACCTACGGCGGCAACCCGCTGGCCTGCGCGGTGGCGGGGGAAGTCTTTGCCATCGTCAACACGCGTGAGGTTCTCAACGGCGTCAAGCAGCGCCATCAGTGGTTTAGCGAACGGCTCAACGCCATCAACGCCCGGTACGGCCTGTTTAAAGAGGTTCGCGGTCTGGGGCTGCTTATTGGCTGCGTGCTGAAAGATGAATATGCCGGCAAGGCGAAAAACATCAGCAACCTGGCGGCGGAGGAAGGGCTAATGATGCTGATTGCCGGCGCCAACGTGTTGCGCTTCGCACCGGCACTGATTATCAGCGAAGACGAAGTCAATAGCGGCCTGGATCGCTTCGAGCTGGCCTGCAAACGCTTTCTCTCGGGGGTCTCATCATGATGGTGATCCGTCCAGTCGAAAAAGGTGACCTGCCGGGGTTAATGACGCTGGCAGGCGAAACCGGCGGCGGCCTGACATCGCTGCCGGCCGATGAGGCCACGCTGGCCGCGCGCATTGAACGTTCACAGATGACCTGGCGCGGCGAGCTGCCGAAAAGCGAACAGGGGTATGTATTCGTTCTGGAGGATTGCACCAGCGGCGCGGTGGCGGGAATTTGCGCCATTGAGGTGGCCGTAGGGCTTAACGACCCCTGGTACAACTATCGCGTTGGTACGCAGGTCCACGCATCGAAAGAGCTAAACGTCTATAACGCCCTGCCGACGCTGTTTCTCAGTAACGACCATACCGGCAGCAGCGAACTGTGTACCCTGTTCCTTGATCCAAAATGGCGAAAAGAGGGCAACGGCTATCTGCTGTCGAAGTCGCGTTTTCTGTTTATGGCCGCCTTTCGTGAACGCTTCAACGATAAGGTCGTGGCGGAAATGCGCGGCGTAATTGATGAGCACGGCTACTCGCCATTCTGGGAGAGCCTCGGGAAACGCTTCTTCGCGATGGAGTTTTCCCGCGCCGACTATCTGTGCGGCACCGGGCAAAAAGCGTTTATCGCCGCGCTGATGCCGAAGCACCCGCTGTATATCGACTTCTTAAGCGATGAAGCGCGGGCGGTTATCGGCGAGGTTCATCCGCAAACCGCCCCGGCCCGCGCGGTGCTGGAAAAAGAGGGATTCCGCTATCTCAACTACGTCGATATTTTCGACGGCGGTCCGACGCTGGAATGCGAAATTGACCGGGTGCGGGCCATCCGCAAAAGTCGGCTGGTTACCGTCGTTGAAGGCGAACCCGAGGCGGGAGAGTGGCCGCCATGCCTGATCGCCAATGAACAGTACCATCACTTTCGCGCCATGCTCGTTCACGCGGACCCGGATAGCGACCGCCTGGTGCTAAGCGCGCGTGAGCTGGATGCCCTGAAATGCCATTCCGGTGAACAAATTCGCCTGGTTCGCCTGTGCCCTGAGGAGAAAAAATCATGAGTTTATGGATCAATGGCGACTGGCAAAGCGGTCGCGGCCCGGCCCGACAAAAACATAACCCGGTAAGCCAGGCGCTACTGTGGCAGGGACAGGATGCCGATGCTGAGCAGGTTGCGCTGGCGGTCAGCGCGGCGCGGCGGGCATTCCCCGCGTGGGCGCGCCAGCCGTTTGCCGCCCGCAAAGCGATAGCAGAAAAGTTTGCTGCTTTACTTGACGCGAACAAAGCTGAATTAACCGCCATTATTGCTCAGGAGACCGGCAAACCGCGCTGGGAAGCGGCGACGGAAATCACCGCGATGATCAACAAAATCGCGATTTCAGTAAACGCTTACCATAGTCGTACGGGGGAAGCGCAAACCGCACTGGCCGACGGCGCAGCCACTCTGCGTCACCGGCCGCACGGCGTACTGGCGGTGTTTGGTCCCTACAATTTTCCCGGACATTTACCAAACGGACATATTGTTCCGGCGCTGCTGGCGGGCAATACCGTGGTGTTCAAACCCAGCGAGCTGACCCCACAGAGCGGCGAAGCGGTGGTAAGGCTTTGGGCAGAAGCCGGCCTGCCGCCCGGGGTGCTTAACCTGCTTCAGGGCGGTCGCGAGACCGGCGAAGCGCTGAGCGGTCAGTCAGATATCGACGGTCTGCTGTTTACCGGCAGCTCTGCCACCGGCTTTCAGCTCCATCGCCAGCTTGCCGGCCAGCCGGAAAAAATACTCGCTCTTGAGATGGGCGGCAACAATCCGCTGATCGTCGATGAACCGCAGGATATCGATGCCGCCGTTCATCTCACCATTCAGTCGGCATTTATTACCGCAGGCCAGCGCTGTACCTGCGCGCGTCGGCTGTTGGTGAAGCGCGGTGAGGCTGGCGATGCGTTTCTTCGCCGTCTGGTGACAGTGTCACAAAAACTTATTCCTGACGCCTGGGATGCAGAGCCGCAGCCTTTCCTCGGGGGACTGATTTCAGCGCAGGCGGCGCAGAAAGTGCATCAGGCCTGGCTGACACACGTCTCCAACGGCGGCCAAACGCTGCTGGAGCCGCGTCTGCTACAGGCCGAAACGTCGCTGCTGACGCCGGGTATTATCGTCATGAGCGAGGTCGCGCAGGTGGCCGATGAAGAGGTTTTTGGCCCACTGCTCTGCGTCTGGCGTTACGACCATTTCGATGAGGCGATTGCGCTTGCTAACGCGACCCGCTTCGGGCTTTCCTGCGGGCTGATCTCCGCCGAACGCGAGAAGTTCGACCAGCTGCTGCTGGAGGCGCGCGCCGGTATCGTGAACTGGAATAAACCGCTCACCGGCGCCGCCAGCACCGCGCCGTTTGGCGGGACCGGCGCTTCCGGTAACCATCGGCCGGGGGCCTGGTACGCCGCGGATTATTGCGCCTGGCCGATGGCCAGCCTGGAATCGCCGGAGCTGTCGCTCCCGGTCGCGCTCAGCCCGGGTCTGGATTTTGGCCAGGAGAGCTCACAATGAACGCCTGGGAAGTGAACTTTGACGGGCTGCCGGGCCTGACCCATCACTATGCGGGATTATCTTTCGGCAACGAGGCTTCGACCAAACACCGCTATCGGGTGTCAAATCCGCAGCTGGCGGCAAAGCAGGGGCTGAAAAAAATGAAAGCCCTGGCGGATGCGGGCTATCCGCAGGGGATCATCCCGCCGCAGGAGCGGCCAAACATCCCCCTGTTGCGCCAGATTGGCTTTAGCGGTAGCGATGAGCAGGTGCTGGAAAAAGCGTCGCGTCAGGCGCCCGAGCTCCTCTCGGCGGCCAGTTCAGCCTCATCAATGTGGGTGGCCAACGCCGCTACGGTCTCGCCATCGGCGGATTCGCTGGACGGCCGGGTGCATCTGACCGTCGCCAACCTCAATGATAAATTCCACCGCGCCAGCGAAGCGCCTACCACCGAGGCTTTGCTGAAGGCGATTTTCCCCGATGAGCAGCGGTTTGCCGTACACGGCGCGCTGCCCCAGGCCTCGCTGTTCGGTGATGAAGGGGCGGCAAACCATAACCGTCTCGGCGGCGACTACGGCGCCCCTGGCGTGCAGCTGTTTATTTACGGTCGTCAGCAGGGTGGGGAAGAGAGCCCGCAGCGCTACCCGGCGCGGCAGACGCTGGAGGCCAGCCAGGCCGTTGCCCGCCTCAACCAGGTCAACCCCCGGCAAGTGATTTTCGCCCGTCAAAACCCGGCGGTGATTGATAAGGGCGTATTTCATAACGATGTGATTGCGGTAAGCAATCAGCAGGTGCTGTTTTGCCACGAGCAGGCGTTTGTCGATCAGCCGCAGCTCCTGCAGCAGCTGACGGAGCGGGTTGCTGGTTTTACGCCGCTTGTGGTGCCGACGGGTCAGGTATCGGTAGAAGAGGCGGTGGCGACCTATCTGTTCAACAGCCAGCTGCTGAGCAAACGCGAGGGCGGAATGCGGCTGATTCTGCCGCTGGAAACGCAGGAGCATCCGGGCGTCTGGCGTTATCTGAACCGGCTGGTGGAGGGCGATAACCCGATTGATGAGCTTCAGGTTTACGACCTGCGCGAGAGCATGGCCAACGGCGGCGGCCCGGCCTGCCTGCGTCTTCGGGTGGTGCTGACTGAGAACGAGCGACGAGCGGTGAATCCGGCGGTCATGATCGACGACGCGCTGTTCGCCACTTTGAATGATTGGGTAGACCGCTACTATCGCGATCGCCTGACCCAGGCCGACCTTGCGGATCCGCAGCTGCTGCGCGAAGGTCGCGAAGCGCTCGACCGCCTGACGCAAATCCTGCGCCTCGGCTCCGTATATCCGTTTCAGCAATAAGGAGATGTCGTGGACGACTTTCTGGCATTAACGCTGGCTGGGCGTTTGCCCCACCATTTTCATGGCCAAACGGCGCACTTCCGCTGGCACTGGATTGACTGCGGTATACTGCAGCTCATTCCCCATGAGCCCTGCGAGCGCTCGCTGGTATTGTCCGCCGGGATCCACGGTAACGAAACCGCGCCGGTCGAAATCACGGATTTACTGCTGCGTCAGTTGTTCTGCGGGGAGTTGCCGTTACGCTGGCGGTTGCTGGTGGTCTTCGGCAATCCTTCGGCGCTGAGGGCCAATAAACGCTATCTGCACAGCGATATTAATCGAATGTTTGGTGAGCGCTGGCGGGCTTTCAGCGTCAGCGATGAAACCGCTCGCGCCCGGCAACTGGAGCATGCGCTGGCGCGCTTTTATGCGCCGGGTAGCGGTGAGCGCTGGCACCTGGATTTACATACCGCTATTCGCGGATCGCTGCATACGCGCTTTGGCGTCCTGCCAGCGCGCGATAAGCCGTGGGATGAAGCATTCCTGGGCTGGTTGGGGGCGGCTGGCCTGGAAGCGCTGGTCTTTCATCAGCAGCCGGGCGGCACCTTTACCCATTTTAGTAGCGAACGTTTCGGCGCGCACTCCTGCACGCTGGAACTGGGAAAAGCGCTTCCTTTTGGCGACAACGATCTCAGCCAGTTTGCCGCGACGCAGCGCGCGCTGGCGCGTCTGCTGGCCGGCGAGAGGGCGTTGGCTGCCGGTGATTCGCCGCTGCGCTACAGAGTGGTGCAGCAAATTACCCGCAGCAGCGACAAATTTCAGCTGCATATGTCGGCGCAGACGCTAAACTTCACCCCCTTTTCTGCCGGGACGCTGCTGGCTGAAGATGGCGAAACCCGCTATGTCGCGGCTAAGGAGCCAGAATATGTGCTGTTTCCCAACCCCGACGTAGCTTTTGGCCAGCGAGCCGGGCTGATGCTCGAACGCTTCTGAATATGCTGTCGCCCCGGTGGCGATGGCATTTATTTTGCCGGCTGTTTTTTCCTTTAGATCTTAATTTTTTGTGCGCTATCGGCTGATTGCGGATTATTCCTGGATAAATGCTTTGTTTTTAATCTGCGCTGGTTTATAGTCTTCATAATTTCTCGACAAAACAGCCTGTTAATTATTTTTTCTTGCAATTATCTCCCCATAATCCTTATTTTCTCCATAATTGGTCAGAAACTGTTTTTTATACTTTCAATGTTTTACGCTTGCTCTGACTAATTGACGATAAACGTCGTAAAGTTAATCTCGTCAACACGGCAACGCGCCGTAAGAATAACGCAAAGTAAGGATTGAACGATGAAAAAGATTACAGCTCTGTTTGTTGCCTCTACTCTGGCTCTTGGCGCGGCTAACCTGGCTCACGCGGCTGATACTACGGCAACCTCAGGCGAGACCGCGCCGATGATGCATCATAAGCGCGGCCCGGCGGGCCCACATGAAATGATGTTTAAAGGTCTGAACCTGACCGACGCGCAGAAAACGCAAATTCGCGACATCATGAAGAGCCAGCGCGACAATATGAAGCGTCCGTCCCTGGATGAGCGCCGCGCGATGCATGAACTGGTTGCCAGCGATACCTTCGATAAGGCAAAAGCGGAAGCGCAGATTGATAAAATGGAAGCCCAGCATAAAGAAATGGCGCTGGCTCGACTGGAAACTCAGAACAAGATTTACAACATTCTGACCCCGGAACAGAAAAAACAGTTCAATGCTAATTTTGAGAAGCATCTGACAGATCGTAAAGCGCCGGAAGGTAAAATGCCTGCACCAGCTGAATAATTCAGCGCGCTGACTTAAGACCGCCGGTCTTGCCCAAGAATGCCAACAGGCTTTGGGCAGGGCCGGCGGTTTTTTTATCTGCATCTGCGGCGGGGCAACGGCAAAACGCCGGTGAAACCTGATTTACCCGACAGGGGCGAATATGCGAGGATGAGGCCTCAACCGTTATCATGGGCGCAGTCACCCTGACTCTGCTGCCCGCTATCGCTTCGGATTTTGCATATGGAAATGTATATCGGCCTCGCCGTCCTCGTTGTCGTCCTCGTCTGGGTTATCATGACCTATAACCGCTTTATCTCACTGCGTCGTTTCAAAGACGAGGCCTGGAGCGGCGTCGCTGTGCAGCTTAAGCGCCGCCACGATCTGGCGCCCAATCTACTGAGTCTGGTGAAACGCTACGCACAGCACGAAAAGGAATTGCTGGAAGAGCTGGGCCGCCAGCGTAGCGTACTGGTCGGCAGCACCAAACAGATAGCCGACAGCGAACGCCACTATTCCGCTACGCTGGGACGTATTTTCGCGCTCGGCGAAGCCTGGCCGGAACTCAAAGCCAGCGACAACTTCCTCTCATTACAGCAATCGCTTAATGAAATAGAAGAGCAGCTGCAGATGGCTCGCCGCTACTTCAACGGTACGGTGCGCGATTTGAATATTCTGGTCGAGTCTTTCCCCAGCCTGCTGCTGGCGCGACTATTTAAATTTAAAGCAGAAGCTTTCTTTGAACTGGACTCACCGGAAGAAGCTCAATCTCCACGGATGGAGTGATTAAATGCTCTGTATAATTCTGCGGGTAGTGCGCGCGTTCGTATTGTTGTTGCTGCTGCCTGCCAGCGCAGCATTCTCCGCAAACAACCCGATTATTATTAAAGATGCTTCTCAACTCCCCGCTGGTGCTATCCCGGCGTATGAACATATCCTCTCTTTTGATTCCCGGGCGCGCTTTAGCCCGAACGGTAGCATGGCGATTGAGGAGAATATCAAGGTACTTGCCCTGGGGAAGGAGATTCGGCGAGGGATTTTGCGCACGCTTCCCCTCACGTGGAACCGCCAGGATGGCAAAATCTTCCGTGTTGACTATACGATCGAATCGGTGTCGCGCGATGGCATCTCTGAGCCATTTAGCCTTGATGAGGCAGCAAAAAGCCTGACGATACGTATCGGCAGCGGCGAAAAGATATTAAAACCAGGGATCTATCACTATCGGATTCGCTATCAAATCAGCAACCATTTCAGCCGATTTCCCCAGTGGGATGAACTGTACTGGAACGTGACGGGCAATGGCTGGGCCTGGCCAATTAGCAAGGCCAGCTTTAGCCTGACGCTACCGGATAGCGCCGCAAATCTCAACGCTGACGCCAAAGATGCCAGGCTGCGCTCAATTGATGTTTATACAGGGATCGCAGGCACGAAAGAGCACAACGCAACGATTCTGCCCGACGGTAGCGTGCGCACTCTGCGTCCGCTGGCAAAGGGGGAGGGGCTGACGGTTGTTTATACCTGGCCGCGGGAGATACTTGCCCGCGCTCCGGCGCCGGAGGCCGCTTCGCCGCTGGTGCATTTACTTTTCCCCAACCTGAAAACCTGGGTGATATGGCTGCCGCTGCTGTTCATGCTCGTTTATTATCTGCTCTGGTGGCGGAAGAACGTCACCCAGGCCGGGTTGAGAATGCCGCCTGTTGTGCCGCTCTTCTCGCTGCCTGCCTCCATGTCGCCAGGCCACCTGCGTTTTATTACCCGGCGTAAATATGACGATGTGGCTTTTAGCAGCGATTTATTAGCGCTGGTCGCGAAACGCGGGATGACGCTGACGAGCGACAAAAATCCATCCCGCAGCCCGTGGCGATTAAATTCCGGCATCAAACAACGGCTGACCCGCCTCCCCGTTGAGGGAAACAGACGGTTAAACAGAGACGATCTCCAGCTATTAAGCACCCTATTTAAAGGCAAACAGAAAAATATCGATCTCAGTAAGGCCCATCAGTGGTCAGTGCAGAGTGCGCGTAAACGTCAGGAGACGCGTTGTGAAGAACAGCGGGCTAAACTCTTTCGTAAATGGGGGCAACCGCTGCGGCGCTGCATCTACATTGCGCTGCTTGTTCCGGTAGCGTGCGGTCTTTGGGTTAATGCGGAGGCCGCGCTGCTGACGATACCGGCGGCGGTTTTTATGCTGATCGGCGGTTCGCTGCTGGCATTTTTCTTGCGGTTTCTTTGTCATCCTCGGGAGATGTGGCGCGACTGGGGCCCCGCCCCGGTACTGTTTTGTGCCTCTTTTGGTATTTTAGCGATGCTCGGCGGAAGCAATTTTCTGTTGGGAATGTTGCCCATAACCCAACTTCCCGCCGGATATATTGGCGCGCTGCTGATGGCGTTCGCCCTGTGCGTTTTTGTTGGCTGGAAAACGCCTCGTTATACGCAGCGCGGGTTGGATGAGCTGGCCGTCGCCAAAGGACTGAAGCTGTATCTTGGCACCGCTGAAAAGAACCGCTATCAGATTATTTACCCGCCTGCGCAGATGATCTCCCATTTTGAAGAACTACTGCCCGTAGCGTTGGCGCTTGGGGTGGGGAAAACCTGGGCGAACACCTTTGCCCACTATCTGAGTAGTACTGGCGCTCTGTCGGAAGCGTTTGCCGGTGCTGGCTGGGAAAGCGTGCATCATTTCAGCGAGTCCTGTCGAACCTCCTCTATATCCTCGCCGACCAGCGGTTCAGGGGGCGGTTCATCATCGGGTTCAGGCTATAGCGGTTCCGGCTCTTCCGGTGGCGGTTCATCCGGCGGCGGCTCAGGCGGAGGCGGTGGAGGAGGCTGGTAATTAAGGGAGACGCCCCGATAACCTACTGCGGGATCTTATGCCGGCATCGTGCGTTTCCCGGCAGGTCTTACCGGACTGACGGGAAACGCGTATGGCAGCAGTTTTTAAACCGGGCAAGGCCATATCACCACGGAATGCGATATGTGCTGTTCGTCAGGACAGAGGTGGCCCACGGTCAGTTTTACAGCGGATGCAGCTTATAGCGGCCGCTAAGCAGCGGTTTACACAGTATTTTATAACCATCATGGTCAAATTTTGCCGCCAGGCGCGTGAGCGATGAGGCCTGCGACAGGGATTCTACGGCGCCCAGCCATAGCCAGTTTTGAATAATATGGTACTGCGTCATATCCTCGCTGCGCTCTTCCAGCGCGATCGCCCCGGCCCATGGCCAGCATACCAGCTGCATTTTTTGCATATTTTCCACCAAACGCTGCTGGTGCGCTTCAACGCTCTCCTTCCCGCAGCAGGCTCCTGCGCAGCGGCCCAGCGCCGAGCGAAAGCAGGCGCGCCCGCGGTTGAGCGGCTCGAGTCCCATTAATCCATAACAAAGGCGATGCTCGTCGGCAATTTTTTGCAGCGCCTGCAGCGCGGCGCGGCGATTGGCAAAAAGGCCATAGAGATCGCTTTGTCGCGAGAAATCCAGCTCGCTGGCGTAAACCACCTGCGGTCGGGCGTCAGCCAGGCGCAATGAGCACAGCTGCCGGTTTTGCCGCAGACGTTTATTAAACAGAGGCTGCTGTTCCTTAATGAGCTGCGCTTCTAACAGGAGTGCGCCGAGCTCGCCCGCCGTCCGTTGCCAGGTGATGCGTCGTGACTGGCGCAGCATAGCCGCTTCGTCGGGGGTGCGCAGATGCGACAACACCCGGCTGCGGATATTAACGCTTTTGCCGATATAGAGCGGAAGGGTATCGCTTTCGCCGTGAAACAGATATACCCCCGGCTGCCTGGGCAGAGCCTCAAGCCACGGACGCAGATGTTCGGGATACTCATAGATTGCCGCCGCTTCAAATTCGAGACGCGGGGCGGATTGCCTTCTTGCCACTATTGCTCCTGGTGCTGTTTATTTATCCAGTATAGCAGGGGAAGGGCGGAGCGAAAAGGACAATAAATCACCCCAACCTGAGTCGGGGCGAGGGAGGGATGGGTTATTTTTTCCAGAAGTCGTCGAAGACGGTGATTGGCGGGCGGCGTTTGTGCTCGGTTTTCAGATACCAGCCTTCGATCGTTTTCGCGACTTTCTCGTCCAGCGTTTTACCTTCCAGATAGTCGTCGATGTTCTCGTAGGTCACGCCCAGCGCCACTTCGTCCGGCAGGGAGGGGCGGTCGTCCTCAAGATCGGCGGTCGGCAGTTTTTTATACAGGTGCTCCGGACACCCCAGATGGGCCAAAAGCTGTTTGCCCTGACGTTTGTTGAGGCGGAAAAGAGGGTTGATGTCCGTGCCGCCGTCGCCGTATTTAGTGAAAAAACCAGTAATAGCCTCCGCAGCATGATCGGTACCTACCACCACGCCGTGGGTCATCCCGGCGATGCTGTACTGCGCTTTCATGCGTTCGCGGGCTTTTTCGTTGCCGCGAACAAAGTCGCTAAGCTCAATGCCGGCTTCGCGCAGCGCCTGTTCACTGGCCAGCACGGCGCCCTTAATATTGACCGTTAATACACGGTCCGGCTGAATAAAAGCGATGGCGTCCTGACAGTCCTGCTCGTCCGCCTGCACGCCGTACGGCAAGCGAACGGCGATAAACTGCAGGCTGTCGTCACCGGTTTCGGCGCGTAGCTCATTGATTGCCTGCTGGCAGAGTTTACCGGCAAGCGTGGAGTCCTGGCCGCCGCTGATGCCGAGGACCAGTGATTTAATAAAAGGGTATTTCTGCAGATAGGACTTCAAAAAGTCTACGCTGCAGCGTATTTCGGCTTCGACATCGATCTGGGGTTTAGCGCCCAGCGCCTGAATAATCTCTTGTTGTAGCGTCATCGCGCCCTCCGGAAAGTGAATCTGTATGGCAATCAGCAGAGGTTTAACCTACCTCTTTGACGGTAAAACGACAAGGATCACAATTTTGAGTGTAGCAAAAGCAGGCAACCTCAACGGAACGGGCTTTATTATTGGAAAGATCTTAATTTCGCTTCATTTCCACCTTCGGCTTGAAAAATAACGATATTTATTCCAGGCTTATTTACACGCCAAAAAAAAGAGGATGGAATATGAACAAGCATTTTGCAGGATTTCTGGGCGCAGCAGCTGTATTAACCATGCTGGCAGGGTGTACGGCCTATGACCGTACTAAAGATCAGTTCACCCAGCCGGTGGTTAAAGACGTTAAAAAAGGCATGACCCGCGCGCAGGTTGCGCAAATTGCTGGTAAACCTTCATCAGAAGTGACGATGATCCACGCACGCGGTACCTGTCAGACATACATCCTGGGTCAACGCGATGGTAAAATTGAAACCTACTTCGTCGCGCTGGATGAAACCGGCCGTGTGATGAATTCTGGTTATCAGACCTGCGCTGAATACGATACCGACCCGCGCAACAGTAAGTAACATCCCGCCATAGTGCTGATTCCTACGAAAGCCCGACCATTGGTCGGGCTTTTTTATGAGCGCTGATGCTTATTTAATTGCGCGAATTATTTGAGGGAAATGTGAGGGCAGTCAAAACGCGAGGTCAATGAGAGACAATTCTGTTCAAGGAGGAATTATCCTGCCGATGAACGATGCCGTATACTCAATGCATAAACAATACTAATTCAAAGAAACATCTCTTACCGCCTCTCCGGCATCAACGATGCGCTCAGGAGACCCGGTCACACAAATTGAGGAAGCGTTCATGGAAAAGAAACATATCTACCTGTTCTGTTCTGCTGGGATGTCTACATCACTGCTGGTCTCGAAAATGCGTGCTCAGGCCGAGAAGTATGAAGTGCCGGTTATTATTGAAGCATTTCCCGAGACCCTGGCCGGTGAAAAAGGACCTGATGCTGATGTCGTATTATTAGGCCCACAGATTTCCTATATGCTGCCGGACATTCAACGTTTACTACCAAATAAACCCGTAGAAGTTATTGATTCCGTGCTGTACGGTAAGATCGATGGTTTAGGTGTTCTGAAAGCGGCCGTTGCGGCCATTAAGAAAGCTGCTGCGCAATAATTTATATTTTAAAACTCGACATATTTCGGATGGCAATGGTTAAAATTTCGTGAGGGTGTGTTTTAATTATTTGCTGTCCGAAATACCCCGAGTTTATTTTCCCGTCAAAGAGTAATTTCATCTATCATTGCCGCAATAATTATATTGCGGCCTTAAAGGGTATTTATTATGAGTAAAGTGATTGATTCGCTTGAAAAGGTACTCCTTCCGTTTGCGGTCAGAATAGGAAGGCAACCTCACGTCAATGCAATTAAAAACGGCTTTATTAAGTTAATGCCATTGACGTTAGCCGGGGCCATGTTTGTTTTAATTAATAACGTATTTTTGAGCTTTGGCGACGGTTCATTCTTTTATTCAATGGGCATCCGTCTGGATGCCTCGACAATCGAAACACTGAACGGTTTTAAAGCTATCGGCGGCAACGTTTATAACGGTACGCTAGGTATTATGTCGCTGATGGCGCCTTTCTTTATTGGTTCGGCTTTAGCTGAAGAGCGTAAAGTTGACCCAATGGCGGCCGGGTTGCTGGCGGTTGCGGCATTTATGACCGTTACGCCTTATAGCGTCGGGGAAGCCTACGCCGTTGGCGCGAATTGGTTAGGCGGTGCCAACATTATTTCTGGTATCGTAATCGGTCTGGTCGTTGCCGAGATGTTCACCTTTATCGTTCATCGCAACTGGGTGATTACGCTGCCGTCCAGCGTGCCGGCTTCGGTCTCCCGTTCATTCTCAGCGGTTATCCCGGCCTTTATTATCCTGTCTATTATGGGGATTATCTCCTGGGCGCTGACCCACTGGGGAACGAACTTCCACCAGATCATCATGGACACGATCTCCACTCCGCTGGCCTCAATGGGTGCCGTGGTAGGCTGGGCATACGTTATTTTCACCTCGCTGCTGTGGTTCTTCGGCGTACACGGGTCGCTGGCGCTGTCGGCGCTGGATAGCGGAATTATGACGCCGTGGGCGCTGGAAAACATCGCAACCTATCAGCAGTACGGCTCCGTTGAAGCCGCGCTGGCGGCGGGTAAGAGCTTCCATATGTGGGCCAAGCCGATGCTTGATTCCTACATTTTCCTCGGCGGTACCGGCGCGACACTGGGCTTGATCATCGCCATCTTTATCGCTTCCCGCCGCGAGGATCATCGCCAGGTGGCGAAACTGGCGCTGCCGTCCGGCATCTTCCAGATTAACGAGCCTATCCTTTTCGGTCTGCCGATTATCATGAACCCGGTGATGTTTATTCCGTTCATTCTGATTCAGCCTCTGCTGGCGGCCATCACCATGACGGCGTATACCCTGGGCATCATCCCGCCGATTACCAACATCGCTCCGTGGACTATGCCGACCGGTTTAGGCGCCTTCTTTAACACTAACGGTAGCGTCGCAGCTCTGCTGCTGGCCCTGTTCAACCTTGCCGTATCGACCCTGGTCTACCTGCCGTTTGTGGTTATTTCCAACAAAGCGCAGGGCGTCATTGAGCAGGAAGAGAGCGAAGAAGATATCGCTAACGCACTGAAATTCTAATATCGAGCGGTACGGGAAGTTTCCCGTACCGTCTGGCAAATTAAGGGAGTCATTATGTTTGATCTGGATAACATCGCAGCAGAAGAGACCGCGGTAAACGACCTCGAAGAGGTGGTGATGGGGCTGATTATCAACTCCGGACAAGCGCGTAGTCTGGCTTATGCCGCGCTGAAGCAGGCAAAGCAGGGAGATTTTGCGGCGGCTAAAACCATGATGGAACAATCGCGCATGGCGCTGAGCGAAGCGCATCTGGTGCAGACCCAGCTGATTGAGAGCGATGAGGGAGAAGGCAAAATGAAGGTGAGCCTGGTGCTGGTGCATGCGCAGGATCATCTGATGACCTCAATGCTGGCACGTGAGCTGGTTGCCGAATTGATTGAGCTGCACGAGAAGGTACAATAGGTCATCGACACGATGAGGCAACCAAAGATGATGACCACTGAAATCAGTACCGCCCGGGAGCAACAACTCTTTAACGGCAAAAACTTTCATGTGGTCATCTATAACAAAACGGAGAGCGTAAGCGGGCTTCACCAGCATGATTATTACGAGTACACCATCGTTTTAACCGGGCGCTATTATCAGGTTATTAATGGCAAGCGGGTGCTGCTGGAGCGCGGGGATTTCGTTTTTATCCCAATGGGGTCGCACCACCAAAGCTTTTATGAATTTGGCGCGACGCGCATTCTGAACGTCGGTATCAGCAAAAGTTTCTTTGAAAAACACTATCTGCCGCTGCTGCCGTTTGGTCTGGTTGCTTCTCAGGTCTATGCCGTTAAAAGTACTTTTCTCAGTTATATTGAGTCGGTTATTGCATCACTGAATTTTCGCGAAACTGAATTTGACGAATTTATCGAGCTGGTCTCCTTTTATACTCTGAATCGGCTCCGACATTATCGTGAAGAGCCTGCGGAAGACGTCATTCCGCAATGGCTGAAAAATACCGTGGAGGGGATGCACGATAAGCTTAAGTTTGGCGAGGGGGCGCTGGAGAATATGGTTGAACTTTCCGGGAAAACCCAGGAGTACTTAACTCGGGCAACCCAGCGTTATTACGCCAAAACGCCGATGCAGATGATTAACGATATTCGCATCAACTTCGCTAAAAAACAGTTAGAGATAACCAACTACTCGGTGACCGATATTGCCTATGAGTCGGGGTACAGTAGCCCAAGTTTGTTTATTAAAACATTCAAGAAGCTGACTTCTTTTACCCCCAGCAGCTATCGGAAACACCTCACCAGTATTAATTAACCGGGCGCGGAATAGTCCGCGCGGTCTAAATATTCAAATTAACTGTCCGTATTTACACGGAGAGCGGGTGTCGCATACGCGTTATCCGCAAGGGAGAAAAAGATGAGCCAGAAATTGAAGGTAGTGACTATCGGCGGCGGCAGCAGCTATACCCCGGAATTACTGGAAGGGTTCCTGAAGCGTTATCATGAACTGCCGATTAGCGAACTGTGGCTGGTGGACGTCGCGGAAGGGCAGGAAAAGCTCGATATTATCCATGCGCTGTGCCAGCGCATGGTGGAAAAAGCCGGCGTGCCGATGAAAGTCTACAAGACCCTCGATCGCCGCGCGGCGCTGGAAGGCGCAGATTTCGTAACGACCCAGCTGCGCGTTGGCCAGCTCAAGGCCCGCGAGAAGGACGAGCGTATCCCGCTGAGCCACGGCTATTTAGGCCAGGAAACCAACGGCGCGGGCGGACTGTTTAAAGGTTTGCGCACTATTCCGATCATTTTTGACATTGTGAAAGATGTGCAGGAAGTCTGTCCGAATGCCTGGGTCATTAACTTTACCAATCCGGCGGGGATGGTCACCGAAGCGGTTTATCGTCATACCGGCTTCAAGCGTTTTATCGGCGTGTGCAATATTCCGATTGGCATGAAGATGTTTATCACCGACGTTCTGCAGCTGAGCCCGAGCGATGAGCTCAATATCGATCTGTTTGGCCTGAACCATCTGGTATTTGTGCGCGATGTACTGGTTAACGGCGTTTCACGCTTTGACGAGCTGCTGGACGGCGTGGCATCGGGTCGATTGAGCGCTAACTCGGTGAAAAATATTTTTGATTTACCCTTTAGCGAAGGACTGCTTCGTTCGCTGCGCCTGATCCCTTGTTCCTATCTGCTCTACTACTTTAAGCCAAAAGAGATGCTGGCGATTGAAATGGGCGAATACTACAAAGGCGGCGCGCGCGCGCAGGTGGTGCAGAAGGTTGAGAAACAGCTATTTGAGCTGTACAAAGATCCGGATCTGAACGTTAAGCCGAAAGAACTGGAACAGCGCGGTGGGGCGTATTATTCCGACGCGGCCTGTGAAGTGATTAACGCCATTTATAATGACAAGCAGGCCGAGCATTACGTGAACGTGCCGCATCATGGTCACGTTGATAACATCCCGGCAGACTGGGCGGTCGAGATGACCTGTACGCTGGGCCGCGACGGCGCGAAACCGACGCCGCGCATCACGCATTTCGATGAGAAAGTGTTGGGGCTGATTTACACCATTAAAGGTTTTGAAGTTGCGGCCAGCGAAGCGGCTATCAGCGGTAAACTGGACGATGTACTGCTGGCGCTTAATCTGAGCCCGCTGATCCACTCCGATCGCGATGCTGAAAAGCTGGCGCGGGAGATGATCCTCGCGCACGAGCAGTGGCTGCCAAACTTTGCGGCGACTATCGAAAAACTGAAACAGTAACGGGAGCGGCTAATGGAACGCGTGTTAATCGTCAATGCCGATGATTTTGGCCTCAGCAGGGGGCAAAACTACGGCATTATCGAAGCTTGCAAGAACGGTGTGGTCACCTCCACGACGGCGCTGGTCAACGGCGCGGCGATTAGCCACGCTGCCCAGCTTAGCCGCTGCGTCCCGGAGCTGGCTGTTGGGATGCACTTTGTCCTGACGCTGGGCGAGCCGCTGGCGGCGATGCCGGGGCTAACCCGCGAAGGGCGCTTTGGAAAGTGGATTTGGCAGATGGCGGAAGAGGGCAGCCTGCCGCTGGACGAAATCGCTCACGAACTGGAGCGTCAGTATCAGCGTTTTGTCGAGCTGTTTGGCCATGAACCGACGCATATCGACAGCCATCATCATGTCCATATGATCGCGCAGATCTACCCCATCGTCGCGGCGTTTGCCCGCAAGAAGGGCGTGGCGCTGCGGATCGACCGCCAGCTAGCGACGCTGTCAGGCCTGGCGCAGGATGCCGCGCGCAGTAGTGATGGATTTGCCAGCGAGTTCTACGGGGAAGGGGTTTCGGAAGCGCTGTTTCTGCAAACCCTGGATGCCTCTGTCCAGCGCGAGGAAAAATCGCTGGAGGTGATGTGTCACCCGGCGTTCGTGGATAACACGATAATGGGCAGCGCCTACTGCTATCCGCGACTGACCGAACTGGATGTGCTGACCGCCGGGTCGCTGAAGTATGCGATTGCCGAGCGCGGCTACCGGCTTGGAACCTACCGCGATGTATAAAGGGAAGTGAGAAGCCCGGCATCTCTGCCGGGCTTTTTTTACGCCGGGATCGCGGCGATTTTAGCGCTTCTCGACCACACCCGATGCGCCGCCATCAGGGTGATCAGTTCATCCATTGATTGGCTATCAATGGCATCGGTCTCAACAATGCCTTCTTCGCCCTGAGCGGCAACCTGCAGCGGCGCTTTGCACTGCCGTGCATCGCCTGCCAGCAGAATCGGCTTCAGGTGTTTGTATGCTTCCAGCAGGTAATAGTTGAAATCACCGTTGCTGCTCAGACTTTGCAGATCGCCGCCGGGAACGATGACTGCATCCACGGTCAGCGATGGCGACCCGGCAAAGGTTCCGGCTACCGGCAGCTCGGTGCCATCATCGGCCTGCACTTTCCCCATTCGTGAATAGAGTAATTTGGCATGTACCCCGTGCGCTTTCAGCGACTTGAGCAAAGTCAGCAGCTCTTTGGCAACCGGACGATCGTTAAGCAGTACCGCCACCACCCGGCCTTTTACGTCGCCGCTGGGAATGGCGTACAGGCTTAGCGTCGGATCCTTTTTCAGGCCGTTGACATCTGGCGGCGGCGTAATGCTGCGCTGTTCGTCCGTGAGCTCAATACCCAGGTTTTTACCTACGGCCTGAGCCAGCTGCAGGTCGATATGCGCCAGCTGATCGACCACCCGCTCGCGGATCCACTCTCTGACAACCTTGCTCAGCTCGAAGCTGAATCCGTCGATAATATGCTGCTGCTCAATTGGCGTCTGGCTACGCCAGAATAGCAGGGGTTGAGAGTAATACTCGCCAAAGGAAGGGCTACGCTGGCGAATTTTTTCTCCGTCAATCCGCTCGGCATATGATTCGAAGCCGCCGCGTTTAGCGGCCGGCGGCGTCTCCCGCGGCCAGTTGTTATTGATGGAGTTAGGTTCATAGTTTGCCGGGTTGGTATCAATATCCATCCGGTGCATGCCGTCGCGCTGGAAATTATGATACGGGCAGGTGGGTTTATTAATCGGAATTTCATGGAAATTCGGCCCGCCGAGGCGGCTAATCTGCGTATCGGTATAGGAGAAGAGTCGGCCCTGCAGCAGCGGGTCGTTGCTGAAGTCTATTCCTGGAACGATATGCCCGGGATGGAAGGCCGCCTGTTCGTTTTCGGCAAAGAAGTTATCCGGGTTGCGATTAAGGACCATCTTACCGACGCGCTGCACCGGAACCAACGCTTCCGGGATGAGCTTGGTGGGATCCAGCAGATCGAAATCAAAAGCAAATTCATCCTCTTCCGGGATCAGCTGTAATCCCAGCTCGTACTCAGGATAATCTCCGGCTTCAATCGATTCCCATAAGTCACGACGATGGAAATCGGGGTCGCGGCCGGTCAGCTTTTGCGACTCATCCCACACCAGGGAGGCCTTACCCGCGACCGGCTTCCAGTGGAAGCGTACGAAGGTCGCTTTACCTTCCGCGTTAATCAGGCGGAAGGTGTGGATGCCAAACCCTTCCATGGTACGGTAGCTGCGGGGTAGCCCGCGGTCCGACATCGCCCACATGACGTTATGCAGCGTTTCAGGCTGCAGCGAGACGTAATCCCAGAAGGTATCGTGCGCGCTTTGCCCCTGCGGGACGGCCCAGTGCGGTTCCGGTTTCACCGCATGGACAAAATCGGGAAACTTGATCGCATCCTGGATAAAAAAGATCGGCGTGTTGTTGCCGACCAGGTCAAAGATACCCTCGTCGGTATAAAACTTGGTGGCAAAACCGCGGATGTCGCGCACCGTATCGGCGGAGCCAGCGCCGCCCTGAACGGTGGAAAAACGGACGAATACCGGCGTTTTTTTCTGCGGGTCGCAGAGGAAAGCCGCTTTGGTGATGTCGCTTAAATCGCTGTACGCCTGGAAATAGCCGTGCGCAGCGGAGCCGCGGGCATGAACGATGCGCTCGGGAATTCGTTCATGGTCAAAATGGGTTATTTTTTCACGCAGGATAAAATCTTCCAGCAGCGTGGGGCCGCGTTGACCCGCGCGCAGCGAGTTCTGGTCGTCAGCGATGCGTAGACCCTGATTGGTCGTAAGCGCAGCATTCTCACCGCCTTTACGCTGTTTCTCGAGGGCATCGAGCTTTTCGCTGGTCGTATCCGGAGCCTTCATGCTACCCGGCGCCGTCGGCTCTTCGCCCGGCGCGGTCGGGTGCGGCGTGGGCTGCCAATCCTGATCTTCTGGCGCTAATGCGCCCAGGCCAGGTTTTGCCGCCCGGTCATCATGCACCGGTGATTGATGGGATTTCGGGTTATGGGGTTTATCAGACATTGCACGCTCCTGCTTTCATTACTGAAAATGGTCTTTGCTAAACCAAAACCCTTCTAATTGTAGAACATCATTTCAAGAATATATTTTTATAAGAGTTTTGCTACTAAAGGACCGCAAGCAGGGGGCGACGAAAGCGGGCGTTTTCGGCTATGATAGGGGTTTCTGTTTACCGCCGTATTTAGTGAATTTATTTGTCATGAAACCACTTCGCCAACAAAATCGTCAGGTCATTAGCTACGTGCCTCGAGTGGAGCCTGCGCCGCCGGAACACGCCGTCAAAATGGATGGTTTTCGCGACGTTTGGGTTCTGCGGGGTAAATACGTCGCCTTTGTGCTGATCGACGAACGTTTCCGTCGCTCCCCACCGTTTAACGTGCCGGAAGCGGCGCAGCGCTGGGCGACGCAAATGAGGCAGGAAGGTGAAATCGACGCCTGAATGAGCCGGGACAATAAAAAACCGCTGAAAATTCAGCGGTTTTTAGTTTCTGACTACGCGAAGGGCATATCGACTTAGCGGTGTGCCAGCTCCGCATCGTCATCGCTATCGAGAATAGCTTTATCGGTTTGGCGCAGCCACTGGCTGGTCAGGGTACCGGCGGTCATTGAGCCGCTAACGTTCAGCGCCGTACGGCCCATATCAATCAGCGGTTCAACCGAGATTAACAGCGCCACCAGCGTGACCGGCAGCCCCATCGCCGGTAAGACGATCAGCGCGGCAAACGTCGCGCCTCCGCCCACGCCTGCGACGCCGGCGGAACTGACGGTGACGATGCCAACCAGGGTAGCAATCCACAGCGGATCGAGCGGGTTAATACCGACCGTCGGTGCGACCATCACCGCCAGCATCGCCGGATAGAGTCCCGCACAGCCGTTCTGTCCGATGGTAGCGCCGAACGATGCTGAGAAGCTGGCAATGGATTCCGGCAGGCCCAGACGACGGGTTTGCGCTTCCACGTTCAGCGGAATAGACGCCGCGCTGGAGCGGCTGGTGAAGGCGAAGGTCAGAACCGGCCAGACTTTGCGGAAGTATTTCAGAGGGCTCACGCCGTTGACCGCCAGCAGCAGGCCGTGCACCACGAACATGATGCCCAGACCAATATAGGAGGCGATAACGAAGCTGCCGAGCTTGATAATGTCCTGCAGGTTAGAGCCCGCAACCACTTTGGTCATCAGCGCCAGTACGCCGTACGGCGTTAACTGCATGACCAGACGCACCAGCTTCATCACCCAGCTCTGCAGCGTATCGATAGCGGTCAGCACGCGCTGGCCTTTGGCGACATCGTCTTTCAGCAGCTTCAGCGCCGCGACGCCGAGGAATGCAGCGAAGATTACCACGCTGATAATCGACGTCGGGTTCGCGCCGGTCAGATCGGCGAACGGATTTTTCGGCACAAAGGAGAGGATCAGCTGCGGGACGCTCAGGTCGGCGACTTTACCGGCATAATTACTCTGAATGGCGTTGAGGCGTGCGGTTTCCGCGCTGCCCTGGACCAGGCCTTCGGCTGTCAGGCCAAACATGTTAGTCACCAGCACCCCGACCAGCGCCGCAATCAGCGTAGTAAAGAGCAGGGTACCGATACTGAGGAAGCTGATTTTACCCAGCTGCGAAGCGTTATGCAGGCGGGCCACCGCGCTCAGAATCGAGGCGAAAACCAGCGGCATGACGATCATTTGCAGCAGTTGAACGTAGCCGTTACCGACGATATTAAACCACTGGATAGAGTCCTTCAGTACCGGGCTGTCGGAGCCATAGATTAGCTGTAACGCCAGGCCAAAAATAACGCCGATAACCAGACCGACCAGCACTTTTTTAGCGAGGCTCCACTGTTTATGGCGGGTTTGGGCCAGCGCCAACAGTAAAACCGCGAACACAACTACGTTCGCTATTAATGGAAAGTTCATCCCCGTTCTCCTGATATCTTTTATCACCAGGTTGGTCAATAACCAACTCTTATGACGGCAAGGGTAGCAGAAGGCGTAATCCGTTCCTTATATTCAAATGGAATTGATTATAACTATTTGAATAATTCGCTGCTTTATCGTCCAGTCTGGTGACTAATAAAGCGATGAAAGGTAGTTTGCAGTGAATTTATCATCTCAGATGACCAGCGAACGGCGCTGTTTTCGGCAACGTTTTGCGGCATCCACACGGCGTAGATGAACAGCGCCATGCACAGCGCGCGCTCCAGTTGATTACCTTTTCGCGGCGCAAGAATAGGGAAGCGAAAGCGCCAGCGGCAGGGCCAGAGCAGCGGAACCCCGGCAGGGGTAAGCATGTCGGCAAGAATATGGCTGAGGTAGCCCAGCACCAGGCCCTGAACCGCATCCGCCGGGACGATCCAGCTATCCGGAACCTTCAACGAGAAAATCGCCACCGCGCCAAAGACCACCAGCAGGCTATGGGTGAAGCCGCGATGGCCGAAGGCGCGGGCAATCGGTTTTGATATCCAGCTTAATCGTTGCCCGAGAAACGACTTGGGGTGATCGATATCCGGCAGCAGACAGGTCAGGATGGCGGACGGAACGATATGCCACCAGTCACCCTGGGCCAGCACGGGGGTTAATTCCGCATTTTTCGCAAATACCGCACAGGCAATAGAAAAGAGGAGGTGGCCTTCCGCCGTCATGATAAACACCCTAAACTGTCAATTCATACAGTATAGGGTTTTTATACAGTGTGCGGAAGAGGTGACGGTGTAACTCTTTGTCACAAGACCATCAGCGTGCCAGCCAGCCGCCGTCCACCGCCAGGGTATAGCCGTTAATGTAATCCGCCGCCTGGGAAGCAAGAAAGACCACCGGTCCCTGCAGGTCTTCCGAAACACCCCAGCGTGCGGCCGGGATACGGTCGAGGATCTCTTTGCTGCGTTCGGCATCGTCGCGCAGCTGCTGGGTATTATTGGTAGCCATATAGCCCGGCGCGATGGCGTTAACGTTAATACGATGTTCCGCCCATTCGTTGGCCATCAGGCGGGTAATGCCCAGCACGCCGCTTTTGGAGGCGGTGTATGACGGGACCCGAATACCGCCCTGAAATGAGAGCATTGAGGCGATATTAATAATTTTTCCGCCGTCGCCCTGCGCGATGAACTGTCTGGCGACCGCCTGAGACAGAAAGAAAACGGATTTCAGATTCAGGTTAAGCACGTCGTCCCAGTCCTTTTCGCTAAAGGTTAGCGCATCGGCGCGGCGTATGGTTCCGGCATTATTCACCAGAATGTCAACCCGGCCCATGGCGGCCACGGCCTGAGTAACAATGGCTGCGATCTGATCCTGACGGCTCAGATCGGCCTGAATAGCGGTAAAGCGTCGGCCCAGCGCCTGAACCTTCTCTGCGGTTTCGTGAGGGATCCGGCGATTCACGCCGACGATATCGCACCCGGCCTGCGCAAGGCCCAACGTCATTCCCTGGCCCAGTCCGGTATCACAACCCGTCACGATAGCGACCTTGCCCGTAAGGTCAAAGGCGTTCAGTACCATATGCACCCCTGTATGCTGATTTTATGCGTCAAATAACGCCGTTGGGACAAGCATAGAGGGCGGGAGAAGAAAAGACAAATAAAAATGAAACGCTGTTTTAATTTTGTGATGATGGGGCGATGCCGCAACCCCATCATCAGCGATGCCTTTAGCCGAGCAGGTCGCTCAGGGTCAAAGATTCAAGGGTGGCAAGCTTGACGTCGGCCAGCACGAAGCGCGGGTCATGGCTATTTTCCGCTTCCGGTACGACGACAGAGCGCATCCGCGCCGCTTTGCTGGCAATCATCCCGTTGACCGAGTCTTCCAGCGCCACGCAGTTCATCGGGCTGACGCCGAGACTGGCGGCGCAGTTCAGATAGACCTGCGGGTGCGGTTTGCTGTACGGCAGCATTTCGGCGGAAGCGAGGGCGTCAAACTGGTCGCGTAGTTCAAACATGGCGAGGACTTTTTCCAGCATTCGCAGCGGCGATGCCGACGCCAGGCCAATTTTCAGTCCCTGTGCTTTACACATCGCCACCGCTTCCCGCGCCCCCGGCAGCAGCGGACGCGCCTCTTCCACCAGTTGGATAGCGCGATTGATGATCCGCGTGGTGACCTCCGCGCGGTCCGGGCCCTGCCACGGCTGTTGGGCAAACCACAGGTCGACGACTAAATCGATGCGCAGCCCGAGAATATCCGGCATTTCATTGCGGCGACGAATATCCACCCCAAGGCTGGCCATTACCTCCAGCTCTGCTTTGTCCCATAGCGGCTCGGAGTCAATCAGTAATCCATCCATATCAAAAATCGCGGCGTGAATCTGGCGCCTGGCTGACATAAGTCCCTCTCCTGTAGCGTAAGTAGATAACGAATCGGCACTCATGGTATATCATACCGCGCATTATTGGGCGAAATTCGCCGACGAAGGTAGACTAAGAGTGGATAGGCGTCTTAACAAGGGGAATCCATGACGTATCAACAAGCTGGACGCATTGCAGTACTTAAACGAATTCTGGGATGGGTGGTATTTATCCCGGCGGTTATCTCAACGCTGATCTCCGTGCTGAAGTTTATGTACGAGCACAGCGAGAAAAAACCGGGCATCGACGCGGTGATGATGGACTTTTCTCATGTGATGATCGAGATGATGCGCTTTAACACGCCGTTCCTCAATTTCTTCTGGTACAACTCGCCGCTGCCGGATTTTAAGCACGGCATGAATATAGGTTTCTGGATCATCTATATTCTGGTGTTTGTCGGCATGGCGCTACAGGCTTCCGGGGCGCGGATGGGGCGCCAGGCGAAGTTTCTGCGCGAAGGCGTTGAGGATCAGCTGATTCTGGAACAGGCTAAAGGAACGGAAGGGCTGACGCGCGAACAAATTTCCGCACGGGTTGTGGTGCCGCGCCACACCATCCTGGTGCAGTATTTTCCGCTGTACGTCCTGCCGGTAATTATTATTGTGCTGGGCTACTTCTTCTTTTCTTTACTCGGTTTTCTGTAAACAATCGGCCCGGATGCCCCGGGCCGGCTGAATCACAGAGTCGGCAGTGCGCGCGGTTTTCCCTGATTATCCACCGCGACGTAGATAAACAGCGCTTCGGTGGCTTTGTAGCGCTGGCCGATGGGCTCAGACGACACTTTCTTAACCCACACTTCCATATTGATAGTTATCGACGTATTGCCGCGCTTCACGCAGTTGGCGTAGCAGCACACGACGTCGCCGACCGCCACCGGGCGCAAAAAGGTCATGCCGTCGACGCGCACGGTCACGACGCGACCGTGGGCAATTTCTTTGGCCATAATGGCCCCGCCAATATCCATTTGCGACATCAGCCAGCCGCCGAAAATATCGCCGTTTGCGTTGGTGTCCGCCGGCATCGCCAGGGTGCGTAAAACCAATTCGCCCTTCGGCGCAAGATCTGTTGTTGTCATTCTCTACTCTGTACTGGTCAAAGACGATCAGGCGGATGCTACTATGAAAATGAGGTTGAGAGAATAGGGGAATACGCCCGCTATAGCGGGCGTGAGGGGGGTTAGAAAGAGAGCGTGACGCCAGCGTAATAGGCGCGACCCGGTTCGTTATAGGTCGAAGCGCCTTCGTTTTCCCGATAAATTTGCTTATCGAAGAGGTTACTAATCCCGGCATTCAGCCGCAGGTCTTTGGTTAGCTGATAGTTGCCGCCGACGCCGACGACAGAATACGCGCCGACTTCATTGGTGGCCAGAACGCCATCTTCTTTGCGGATTTCTGCGTATTGGCGCGGTTTCTGCCGACCATACATCGTCCAGTTGACGTTCGTCGAGAACTTGCTGGTCACCTGCCAGTCGAGCGAAGTGTTGATGGTATATTTCGGAATAACGGACAGCGGGTTGCCGGTATCTTTGTTTTCCGATTTGATCATATAAGTGGCATTGGTGCGCCAGCTGAGCGTATCGGCAATGAGCGGAACTAGCAGCGTGCCTTCAAGGCCTTCGACGACCGCTTTCCCGCCGTTCTCCCACTGCAGGATATTATATCCGCCTGAAGTGGAGCCCAATACGTCGGTACCGGAGACGATCTTGTTTTTGTAGTCGTTGCGGAACCAGGTGATGCCGGCATTATAACCGTTGAGGTTAAACTCAAGGCCGAGCTCTTTGTTGACGCTGATTTCCGGGTCAAGATCCGGGTTTCCCAAAAGATAACAACTAGTATTCCCGGCGATGTTGATTGGGCAGCCGTTACCGCGCGTAGAGAGCAGGTAGCCTTTGCTCGACTGATACAGGTTCGGCGCCTTAAACACGCGGGCAATGCCCGCCTTAACCTTAAACATATCGCCCAGATCCTGCGACAGGTTCAGGCTCGGGCTCCAGTTGCTGCCGAAGTCGTTATGATAGTCGAAACGCAGGCCGGGGATAATATTGGTTCCCGGCGTCGCTTCGATATTGTCTTCCAGATAAATACCGGTCAGCGTGGCGCTGTTTTTAGGGCTGCGTTGCGAAGGATCGCCGGACATCCCCGGCAGCGTTTCCGTCGTCGTAGTGGCCTGCATCGAAGCCGGATCGTTCAGTTCATCACGGTTCCACTCCATCCCCACAGTCAGGGTCTGTTCTGTGAGCCAGTTAAAGGGAAGATTCACTTCAGCGGTTGAGCGCCAAGACTCCAGGCGGCTGGTGTCGTAGACATCGCTATTGATCATCCCTTCTACGCGACCGGTGGTGCCCTCCTGCAGACGGGTATTGTTGGTTTTTTCGTAGTAGACGCCCGCTTTCGACTGGCCCCAGTCCCAGATCCCGTTGTAGGTCAGGCCCCAGGTCTGCCGGTAAAGCCGGTTGGTTTCCTGACCGTACAGCGTATCCACCAGGCCATTTGGGCTCATATTACTGTTGCTGTATTGCGTATCGCCGGCATAGATATTGCCCTGACGGCTGTAGGCGTAGCTGAAGTCGAGGATCTGCTGCGGGGTGACTTTCCACGACAGCAGGGCGTTAATATCTTTGTTGCGCACGCCTTCGCGGCCCGCCGCATAAGAGCCATTTTGCGCGCGGTTAATATCCCAGGCATCGGGTTCCGTTTTGTTAATGTTGCCATACAAACGCATGGTCAGGGCATCCCCGGCCAGCGGTCCGTTGAGGCTGAAGTTAGCCCGGTTAGTGGCGCCTTCTTTGTTATTTTCCGGCTGATTGGTATAGAGCGAGAGCGATCCGTGCCAGTCGTTGGTGGGGCGTTTGGTGATAATATTGACGACCCCACCCGCAGCGCCAGAACCGTAGCGCGCAGCGGCGGGTCCGCGCAGAACTTCAATGCGTTCCACCATTTCCGGCGGTACCCAATTGCTGTCGCCTCGGGTATCACGCTCGCCGCGCCAGCTATAGCGTACGGAGTTGCGGGAAGTGACGGGCACGCCGTCAATAAAAATCAACGTGTTTTCCGGCCCCATCCCGCGAATGTCGATCTGCCGGTTGTTGCCGCGGCTGCCGCTGGCGCTGTTGCCGGTCAGGTTTACGCCGGGCATTTTACGGATGATTTCTGACAGATCGTTAACCGGAGGGTCCTTAGCAATATCTTCAGCGGTAATGATCGAGACGCCCGGCTGCTGCTTCAGCGCCTCTTCGGCCGTTCCGTGAACCACCATGGTCTCCGTATCCTGTTCCACCTCTTCGGCGAATACCCCTGGGCTGAGTAAGCCTGCAATGGCCAGGGCCAGGGGCGTTGCTATGTGATTTTTCTGCGTTCTCATTATAAATATCCATATCAAGTCATGAAAAATTGAGATCGAGAATATCAATGATAATTATTATCATTTCAATAAAGTGAAGATAATCTCCATCAAATCCTCACAATTGCCGCAACTTTCCGGTATGTGACAGACATCATGGAGAAACCGGCGGGGCTTACCCTCACCGGCTTCCAGGTGCGATTGTCAGGAGGCGGGCGTCTCTTTGTCGGCCTTTTGTCGGCTTTTTTGTGACTGGTACCACTCCGGGAATTCTGACAGCCTGATGCCAGTCGGCACATCGCTCTGTTTTCGGCAGGCTATACGCTGCGAACGATAAATACCGCTATAGCCTGAGACCAGCCAGGCCACCACGCAGGCCAGCGCGGCGTAAATACCGATTTCAGAACCAAACAGCTCAATCGCCATCAGCGTTGAGGCAACAGGCGTATTCGCCGCCCCGGCAAAGACGGCGACAAAACCTATTCCGGCCAGAAAGCCGAGCGGCATATGCAGCAGCGGCGCCAGCGCATTGCCCAGCGTCGCACCGACATAAAACAGCGGAGTGACTTCACCACCTTTAAATCCGCTACCTAAAGAGACGGCGGTGAAGAGCAGTTTGCCTAAGCTATCCCACGGTGCCAGCGGTTGCTGGAAAGCGTCCACTATCACCGATATGCCCAGGCCAATATAGCGCTCTCCGTGCAGCAGCCAGACCGCGCAGGCAATCGCCAGTCCGCCAATAAACGGCCGCAGCGGCGCGTAGTGAATCCGTTTTTTCATCAACGCGCCGATTGCCTGCGTGCTGTCGGCAAAAATGCGCGCCGCGAGGCCAAAGCAGCAGCCGGCGATAATGAGTGCCAGCAGCGTCCAGAGCGTTAGCGTGGGAAAGCCGGTAATAAAGTAGTGCGTATGCTGCACGCCCCACATGATGCCAACCCGATCGGCAATAATTGCGGCAAACAGGCAAGGAAGAATGGCGTTGTAGTTTATCCGTCCGATAGCCAGAACTTCGAGCCCGAAGAGCGCTCCGGCGAGCGGGGTACCGAAAACCGAAGAGAAACCGGCGCTGATCCCGGCCATCAGCACCATTGACCGTGCATCGTGGTTAAGACGGAAAATGGCCGTGAGGCGATCGGCGATCGAGGCCCCCATCTGTACCGCCGTGCCTTCACGCCCGACGGAGGCGCCAAACAGATGAGAAACAACGGTGCCGAAAAATACCAGCGGCGCCATCCGTAGGGGAATGACGCACTTAGGGCCATGGATCTCTTCCAGAATCAGGTTGTTGCCGGCCTCCACGCAGGTACCGTAGCGCAGATAGATCCAGCCGACGGCAAATCCGGCAAACGGCAGGAGCCAGATAAGCCAGCGGTGAGCTTCCCGCGTTGCCGTAGCCCACTCCAGTGAGAAAAGAAAAAATGCCGAGGCCGTGCCCGCCAGCACCGCAATGATAAAAGCGAGGAGCAGCCATTTCCCGAGGAATAAAAGCAAAGAGAGTGATGAAAAGCGGTATGCGCGCATCGTCGGATCCTTAGAAGATGAATCTTCCCGGACGCGGTGCCAGCCATTCAGATAGGCCTGCCCATTCCCGGTCCGGGAATAAAAAGCAGGCATCATTAGCCACATGGCGGTTCAAGGAGGAATGCCATCTCCTGTGAGAAATATCTTACATTACGAATCGATTCAGCTGAAGTGGTTTATACAAGGGGGAAACGAATAACACGGCGCGTCGGGCGGCGCACCGTGGGGGAAAGGTTAATGGTTGTCGTCCTGCGGCATATGGCGATAAATATACACACCGCTCAGCAGGGTGAATACCAGCGTCAGAGCGGTCAGGCCGAAGACCTTGAAGTTGACCCAGATGTTCTGCGGCAGCCAGAAAGCGATATAGATATTTGCCAGCCCGCAAAGGATGAAAAACACCGCCCAGGCCAGATTGAGACGTGACCACACCTGCTGCGGCAGCGTCAGCTCTTTACCCAGCATACGCTGGATCAATGGCTTCTTCATCACCCACTGGCTGAACAGCAGGGCGCTGGCGAACAGGACGTAGATAACCGTCACTTTCCACTTAATAAATTCGTCGTTGTGGAAAAAGATGGTTAAGCCGCCGAATACAGCGACCAGCACGAAGGTAATTAACGCCATTTTTTCGACTTTGCGATAGCGTACCCAGCTGTAAATCAGCACGATAGCGGTGGCGATAATCAGCGCGGTCGTCGCGGCGTAGATATCATAAAGCTTGTAGAATGCGAAGAAGACTACCAGCGGTAAAAAATCCAGAAACTGCTTCATACATCGATTCCGTCGTTCAGGTAGGGGCAGGTCGCGCCGCCCCGGGTTAAGTTAGTTACGAATGAGCATATACAAGCGGAATAAATAGATCAGCAACAATGCGGAGATCAGATTGCTGAGGGTATTTATTACCACCGCGCCAACGTTTGGCGTCAGGACCGCGAAGCTGGATGCAAACAGCAGAAGCAGCGTTTTCGCCAGCAGCCAGCCGATAATTGCCGGCGCCACCAGGCGTACGTTGGCCCAGGCCAGGCGCATACTGCTACGCATGGCGCTGAAAATACCAACTTTATCCTGTACCAGCATGATCGGCGCGAAAGAGAGCACAATGGCAAGCAGGACGCCCGGCACCACCACCAGCATCATCCCCATCTGCACAACAAACGTCGTCAGCAGGATCAGCAGCAGCAGCTTTGGCAGCACCGGCGCGGAAGCGCCGATCGCACGCAGGGCGCTGACTCTCTGGCCGGCGGAGACCACCTGGATCATCAGCAGAACGCCGCCGGCAAGAATGGCGTTACCAACCAGCCCGGAGAAGGTCGAGGCTGCGGACGCGCGCAGCAGAATTTGCTGCTGCTCCGGCGTCATGCTCTGAACCAGTTCGAACAGCCCGCCGCTGCCCGCCAGGCTATCGCCCTGACTCAGAATCGACAGTTGCTCTTCACTGGGTGAAAAGGCATGGCCAAGTACTACCGTAATGAACGCGCATAACAGCGCAATCAGCAGGATAGTAACGAACTGATTGCGGAAAAAGTTCCCGGTGTCACGGTAGACGGACTTCGCCGTGATAGACATGCATTCTCCTTGAGTATTGCAGGTATTAACTAGCCGGCGATTGTACCGCAAATCGCGGCTGGGTAGCAGTCTCTGCTCCTGTGCGCTAAGTATATCTTTGTAAATAGAAGGGGAAATCGGTGATGACCTCTGTTGAGAAGCGACAAGGGAGAACTTGATACATCTCGTTTATCACTGATTGCATTGAGAAAGTGAAAATTAATCTGGATCAATAAATGTTAAATTTGCCCACTTAATGTGATCTATGTTGGATCAAACATAACTCATTATGGGTATATTCTTGCGCTGAATAACCATAATGAGGAAGTGGGTATGAAAAAGTTAGCAGCGGCGGTTGTTATTCTGGGCACGCTTTCCACCGGTAGCGTCTGGGCGCATGAAGCTGGGGAATTCTTTATCCGTGCGGGTTCGGCTACGGTCAGACCATCAGAAGGCGCGGGCGGAACGTTAGGCAGTCTGGGGGGCTTTAACGTTAGCAATAATACTCAACTGGGCCTGACGTTCACCTATATGGCGACGGACAACATCGGCGTAGAGCTGCTGGCCGCCACGCCGTTCCGCCACAAAGTCGGAACGGCGGCAACCGGCAATATTGCGACCGTTCATCATTTACCACCGACGCTAATGGCACAGTGGTACTTTGGCGACGCCAGCAGCAAGCTGCGTCCGTATATTGGCGCAGGTATCAACTACACGACTTTCTTTGACGAAAGCGTGAACGATACGGGTAAAAAGACGGGCATTTCTGACCTGAGCCTGAAAGACTCCTGGGGAGCCGCGGGGCAGGTGGGGATGGACTATCTGATTAACCGCGACTGGCTGATTAACATGTCGGTGTGGTACATGGATATCGACACCACCGCCAACTATAAGCTGGCGGGCGCGCAGCAGCACGACAGTATTCGTCTGGATCCGTGGGTGTTTATGTTCTCTGCGGGATACCGGTTCTAAACTCTTGCTCAAAGCTGGTCGTCATGACCAGCTTTATTGCACGTCCCGACGCGAAGTCCGCTGCCGCGATTGCCGATGCGTCATTTGCCGCAATCAATCCGCGGAACGTCCGCGTCAACCGCTACTCATTACCCCATTTATTCAGGAATACCGCGATATCATCGATCCGCTGTTCATCAATCCCCGCCTGTATGGCCATCTCTCCCTGCGCCTCCTCGCTGATTTCCTCGTTATTCATCAGCCGCGTAATCAGCAGTTGAAAATAGCGCGCCAGGGGCTCACGTTCTGACTCGCTGACGGGCTCGGCGGACTCCGTCGAATACTCATCCGCAATGTCGTAAAATTTCAGTGGTACTTCTTCGTGCATAAATCGCTCCCGGGATAGAGGTTGTGCCTGCGTTTACTGCATTGAATACTATCATTCCTGTAGGGCTTTATCTCGGGAGCGCGCTGAAAAAAGACGGTATAGCCGGCACCGGGCCTGGCCGGCCTGTGACGGCAGGCGTAGCGGTATTGACGATCTCTTATTAGTGGCTACAGGTTTTGCAAAGATCCCTCAGATGAGTGGATAGCTAAGAAATAAATTGTTTTCTTTTATTCAATACATGCATGAATTTATTAAGATCCTGAGTGCCTTTTATTTTAAAATCATGCATAACGTTTTTTTTATGCGAGTACACGGTTTTATAGTTGACTTTTAACTCACGGGCTATTTGCATTTGGTTCAATCCAAGACTGAGAGCATGTATTACTTTTGACTGCGCATGGGTTATTGATTTACATGGGCAGTTGATACAAAGATTTACCTTTGGTGCAATATCTTCATATCCTCTTAATAAAAATAAATTTATATGAATGTATATTTTCCCCGTAATCACAGGAATTGAATCGGATTTGTATAAAAATAAACAATCTTTTGTGCAGTTAGGAATTTCACTTTTGGAGGATACGCTTTTTTTCTCTTGAAGAATAAATAGCAAGCTTTTTTCTTTTTTATATTTCAACTCATCATGGCACAAAAAGATCTCTCCAGGTTCCATTTCGGTGAATATGATATGTGCTTGTGCAATGTTGCTTTGAGTGTACTTATCTTCAAAGATAACGTTTTCGTCTGTGGTGATGGACTCCATAACCATTTGTTTTATAGCGTGTTTTGAGTAGACGTTTTTGGTATTGATCAAAATATTAAGCATACATAGATTCACATAGTTATTAATATATGCACTCTGATTTAAAAGAATGCCGGTAAAAATATAGCTGTTAAAAAAGTGAGCTTAATAGTCGCGATCTGCTTTTAAAGTTTAAAATAAGATATTGTAGGTCTGCAAAAAAAGCAACATTTGTCTGCAAAATGAGATTTGAGATATTTTTTCTAAGAAAAATCTTATTTTTCATATAGCTGGGGTTTACAGGCTCCATTTTTGTGAATGTGCTCCGCGATAAATTTTTATTATGCACAAAAAGCTTAGTGTCAATACTTAATTACTGGTAAAATACCAACGGGCTAAAATTTGATATGGATGTCATTTACCGCAATGAAAGAAAATGTTTTTAATGAAATAGTTGAATGGATTGAGTCTCGCCTGACAATAAATCCATCGGTCGAAGATATCGCCCGTGGCGTGGGATATTCGCGGCGTTCAGTTTATAATATATTCCATGAATATGCCGGACTGCCTGTCGGCAAGTATATCAGAATGCGCCGCATGACGCTTGCTGCCGGTAAACTCAGGCTGACTCACCAACCTATTTCATCTATAGCCTGCTCACTGCATTTTGACTCTCATCAAACCTTTTCCCGCGAGTTTAAAAAAGCCTTTGGTCGCTGCCCCAGCCAGTATCGACATTCAGCATACTGGGATATGTCGGCGCTCTATCAGAAGGTGGGGCCGCAGGGCGACAGACTGCCTGTACCCTGGCTTTGTTTTCTCGAAGAGCAAACCTTTTCTGGATACGGCTTCACCTATACGCTCTCCCTGGCCGAGGGTATCTGCGCCAGGAAAAATGTCACCAGGCGGAAAATCGCGGCGGAAATGCCGGGCGGCGAGCGAGACATCTATATCCTCTCTGAATTCTCACCTGCCGCCGATAATCTCTATAAAGTGACCATCGGCAGTTTTATTGGTGCACCAGTAAGCTCACGGGAACGCCCTTTCCGCGAGATAAGGGTCGCTAAGCGGGGTTTATACCTGGGCATGGAATTTAGCGGTAGCTGGGAGGATTATGTTTTACTGTCAAATAATGTTTATATGAAACATCTTCCTGAGCTCGGGCTGTATCGCCGCGAGGGCTACGATATCGAACGTTTTGTTCAGCCGCAAAACGTGACGTCAGGAAACGATCGGCCTTATTACACCATCCAGTATTTTGTCCCGGTGGCCTATCTTTAGCGATTGGCTCACGCTCTCTGCCGCCACTAGTGGTGCCCGCAAGGTATGACCCAGTCAGACCCTGCATTGACACGAGAGACCACTGCTATCCACATTCGTACAGAGTTGGAGGGTAGGCTGACAGCTTTCCTGGTAATAGGTGTTTCGGATCGCGGCTGGAGGCCGCGTCCGGCGCGCTATCGGGAGGGACATACTGGATGTCGGCCATAAAAAAAGCCCGCACAAGTGCGGGCAAAAATACTGGAAGCAATGTGAGCAATGTCGTACCGAATACCTGAGTTGTTTACTCAACTATTCGGTAATGAGAAAGATAATATTTCTCATTTAAGATATCAACCCCAATTTTTGTGCGGCAGCGATCTTTTTACATTGAGGTGTTCATCGGGCATTTACAGGCTGCTATCCCCCTTGAAGCCGTCCCGTTCATAAAAGGATGTCTCTCGGGCGCAAAAACGGCCGATAGCTATGATGTTGGCCGGATGGCCGCAAAAAGAGGTGATGGCGCGGTTTCGTCTGACGCGTAAATACGCCGACAGCTTACCGCTGAAATAACCGCCCGGCCCAGGGCCGGACGGCAAGCATCATCAGGCGGCTTTAGTGGCGGCTTTCAGACTGCGGGCGAAGGTCTTTAATTCTGCCAGCATGGCCTGCGGGTCGTTCACGTTGCGCTCGATAATTTTGACGATGGCAGAGCCGGAAATCGCCCCGGCCGCGCCTGCGTCAATCGCGGCGGTAACCTGCTCCGGCGCCGAGATGCCAAATCCTTGCAGCGGCGGGGCGGCGTTGTACTCGGCCAGCTTTTCAATCAGATGATGCAGCGGCAGCGCGGCGCGGTTTTCCGCACCGGTTACGCCCGCCCGCGACAGCAGGTAGGTATAGCCGCGCCCGTAAGAGGCGATCTGGCGCAGCAGGTCGTCATCGGCATTCGGCGGGCAGATGAAAATCGGCGCGATGTTGTGGCGCAGCGCGGCCTGGCGGAACGGCGCGGACTCTTCAACCGGCACATCGGCCACCAGCACTGAATCGACGCCAGCGCGTTCGCACGCGGCGTAGAATTCATCGATACCGGGGCTGAACACCAGGTTGGCGTACATCAGCAGCCCGACTGGAATCGTCGGGTGCTTCTGGCGAATCGCCGTCAGCATCTCGAAGCATTGCGCGGGCGTCACCCCGGCGGCAAAAGCGCGCAGGGTGGCGTCCTGGATCGTCGGGCCATCCGCCAGCGGGTCGGAGAAAGGAATGCCCAGCTCCAGCGCGTCGGCACCGGCTTCAATCAGCGTATCGATAATTTTCAGCGACAGCTCAGGATTAGGGTCGCCGAGGGTGACGAAGGGAACAAACGCGCCTTCCCGGCGAGCTTTCAGTTGTGCAAACAGCGTCTCATAACGTTCCATCAGATTTCCCCTCGCGCTTTTAAAATATCGTGTACGGTGAAGATGTCTTTATCGCCGCGGCCGGAGAGGTTAACCACCAGCAGCTGCTCTTTTTCCGGGTTTTCGCGCATCATTTTAAGCGCGTGCGCCAGGGCATGGGAGGATTCCAGCGCCGGAATAATCCCTTCATGGCGGGAGAGCGCTTTAAAAGCATCCAGCGCTTCATCATCGGTAATCGATACGTAATCGGCGCGACCAATGCTGTTTAAATAAGCATGCTGCGGGCCAACGGACGGGAAATCCAGACCGGCGGAGAGGGAGTAGGACTCCTCAATCTGCCCCTCATCGGTCTGCATCATCGGCGATTTCATACCGAAGTAGATGCCCACGCGGCCGTGCTTAAGCGGCGCCCCGTGTTCGCCGGTTTCGATCCCATGTCCGGCGGGCTCCACGCCAATCAGGCCAACGGCGGTGTCGTCGATAAAGTCAGCGAACATGCCGATAGCGTTGGAGCCGCCGCCAACGCAGGCGATAACCGCATCCGGCAGGC
>NZ_KV793386.1:88728-158835 GCF_001808475.1 Klebsiella sp. HMSC09D12
CGCCAACGCAGGCGATAACCGCATCCGGCAGGCGTCCTTCTTTCTCCAGGATCTGCGCTTTAGTCTCTTCGCCAATCATCCGCTGGAATTCACGCACGATGGTCGGGAACGGATGCGGGCCAGCGGCGGTGCCGAGCATGTAGTGGGCTTTTTCATAGCTGCCTGACCAGTCGCGCAAAGCCTCGTTACAGGCATCTTTCAGGGTGGATGAGCCGCTATGTACCGGGATCACTTCCGCACCCATCAAGCGCATGCGGAAGACGTTCGGCGACTGGCGTTCGATATCTTTGGCGCCCATATAGATGCGGCACTTCAGGCCGAGCAGGGCGCTGGCAAGGGCTGAGGCAACGCCGTGCTGACCGGCGCCGGTTTCGGCGATAATTTCCGTTTTGCCCATGCGTTTTGCCAGCAGCGCCTGGCCGAGCACCTGATTAGTTTTGTGTGCGCCGCCGTGCAGCAGATCTTCCCGCTTCAGATACAGGGTCGTGCGCGTACCTTCGGTGAGGTTACGGCATTGGGTCAGCGCCGTCGGGCGACCGGCGTAGTTTTTAAGCAGGTCGCTAAATTCGGCCTGGAATGCAGGATCTTTCTGCGCGCTGACGAAGGCTTCTTCCAGCTGGCGCAGGGCAGGCATCAGGATCTGCGGAACGTACATCCCGCCGAATTCGCCGAAATAGGGATTCAGTAAAGTACTCATTGTTGCTCCTTAATATGCGCGCAGCGTTTGAAACACCGAGGCCAGCTTGCTGGCATCTTTAATACCCGGCTGTGACTCTACGCCTGAATTAAAATCGAGTCCGGCACAGCCGCTTTTCGCGGCTTCCACACAGTTATCGGCGCCGAGGCCGCCAGCCAACAGAACGTTACGCAGATCCTGGCCTTGCAGCAGAGACCAGTCGAAACGCTGGCCGGTGCCGCCCTGACCATTGTCGAGAACGTATTTGTCGACATGATTCAGATTGCGCGGCGGTAGCGTTTCGCCAACGCTGAGGGCTTTCCAGATTTGTACCTTGCCCGGTAATTCGGCGCGCAGGGCGTCGATATAGGCCTGGTCTTCGCTACCGTGGAGTTGCACAGCGGCTAAGCTCAGATTTTTCGCGCGGGCAATCACTTCCGCCACCGGCGAATTGCGGAACACGCCGACATAGCTCAGAGGCGCGCTGGCAATTACCGCTTGCGCCTGAGCCTCGTTCACCGCTCGCGGCGACGTCGGAACGAAAATCAATCCGCCATAGATCGCGCCGGATTCATATGCCACCTGGGCATCCTGGGGGCGGGTCAGGCCGCAGACCTTATTCTCACCGAGCAGCACGCGTTTTACGGCGGCGTTCAGATCGTCATGCTCCATCAGGGCAGAACCAATCAGGAAGCCGTTGGCAAAGTGGCTTAATTCGCGCACTTCAGCATAAGTATGGATGCCGGACTCGCTGATGACCGTGACGCCATGACCGAGGCGGGGTGCCAGGGTGCGGGTGCGGTTGAGGTCAATCGACATATCGCGCAGATCGCGATTGTTGATGCCGACCACTTTAGCCTTCAGCGCAATTGCGCGCTCCAGTTCCTCTTCATTGCTCACTTCGGTCAACACGCCCATGTTCAGGCTATGCGCGACGGCGGAGAGCTGACGATACTGCTCATCGTCCAGCACCGAAAGCATCAGCAGACAGGCATCAGCCTGGTAGTAGCGCGCCAGGTAGATTTGATAAGGATCGATAGTAAAGTCCTTACACAGAATCGGCTGCGGCGCGACCTTGCTGACCATCGGCAGAAAATCGAAGCTGCCCTGGAAATACTTCTCATCGCAAAGCACTGAGATAGCCGAGGCATAGTGCTTGTAGACACCGGCGATGGCCGCCGGGTCAAAATCTTCGCGAATCAGGCCTTTCGATGGCGAGGCCTTTTTGCACTCAAGAATAAATGCGGTGCGGGTGCCGGCGAGGGCATCGTAAAAATTGCGCTGCGTCGGTACCACTTCATTTTGAAAACTGGCTAACGGTTGTTGTTGTTTGCGGGCTTCTACCCAAATCGCTTTGTCGGCCACGATTTTTGCTAAAACGGTCTGCATTATTTACCCTCTTGCCGCTAATGCGGTCACTCTGTCATAGGCCGCTCCGCTGTGCAGCACATCGATGACTTGCTGCGCGTTGGCCTTCAGGTCTTCGCGTCCATGTAAACGCATCAACATGGCGACGTTGGCGGCAACGGCGGCTTCGTGAGCGGCTTCACCTTTACCTTGTAGTAAGCGCGTAAGAATGTCACGGTTTTCTTCCGGCGTGCCGCCTGCCAGCTGCTCCTGATGATACGGCGTCAGGCCGAAGTCGGCGGCGGTCAACTGGTAGCTCTTGATCTGACCGTTGCTGAGCTCCGCGACCACCGTCGGCGCGTGCAGCGATACTTCATCCATACCGCCGCTATGTACCACGGCAGCTCGCTGGTAGCCCAGCACGCGCAGGGTTTCCGCAATCGGCAGCACCAGTTCCGGACTGTAGACGCCAATCAGCGCCAGCGGCGGATGCGCCGGGTTGATCAGCGGCCCGAGCACGTTGAACAGGGTACGGGTTTTGAGCTGCTGGCGTACCGGCATCGCGTGACGGAAGCCGGTGTGGTATTTCGGCGCAAACAGGAAGCAAACGCCCAGTTCATCCAGCGCCTGGCGAGATTTATCGGCATTCATATCGAGATTGATACCGAATGCTGCCAGCAGGTCGGAAGAACCGGACTTGCTCGACACGCTGCGGTTGCCGTGTTTGGCGACCTTCAGGCCGCAGGCGGCAGCCACAAACGCGCTGGCGGTTGAAATATTGATACTGTTGCTGCCGTCGCCGCCGGTACCGACGATATCGGCAAACGGATAATCCGGACGCGGGAACGGCGCGGCGTTTTCCAGCAGCGCGGTAGCGGCGCCGGCGATCTCCTGCGGATGCTCGCCGCGTACCTTCATGCTGACCAGCGCGGCGGCCAGCTGCTCAGGCTTCACTTCGCCGCGCACCACTGCGGAAAACAGCTGGTGGCTCTCCTGCTGGCTCAGGGTTTCTGCCTGATACAGTTTTTCCAGAATCGGCTGGAGGGTATTAGTCTGTTCCAGCTTCTGCAGCGCCCAGGCCAGAGTCTGTTCCAGCAGACGCGCCCCTTGGGTGGTCAGAATCGATTCAGGATGGAACTGGAAGCCGCAGACGCGATCCGCGTCGTGACGCACCGCCATGACCATGCCGTTAAAGTGGGCGTTGATCGTTAGTCCGGCCGGGATATTGCTGCCCACCAGCGAGTGGTAGCGGGCGACCGGCAGAGGATTACTCAGACCGGCAAACATCGCCTGGCCGTCGTGTTCAATGCTTGAAGCCTTGCCGTGAAGGATTTCACCGGCCTGGCCGACGTAGCCGCCGTAGGCTTCAACAATCGCCTGGTGACCGAGGCAGATGCCGATAATCGGCAGTTTACCGCGCATGCGGGTCAGCAGCTCCGGCATACAGCCCGCTTCGCTCGGGGTTCCCGGGCCCGGGGAGAGCATCAATACTGGATTGTCCATGGTGCCGATGCGCTCAATCAGCGCCTGCGCCGGGACGGAATTGCGATAAATCACCACGTTATGGCCGTTCGAACGCAGCTGGTCTGCCAGGTTATAGGTGAAAGAATCGATATTATCGAGCAGCAGAATGTCGGCCATTAGAAAATCTCCTTCGCGTGGTGGGCCTGGGCGATAGCGCGCAGCACCGCGCGAGCTTTATTGCGGGTTTCATCCGCTTCTGACTGGGGAACAGAGTCGAGCACGATACCGGCGCCGGCCTGCACCGTGGCGATGCCATCCTGCACGTAGGCAGAACGAATGACGATGCAGGTATCGAGGTCGCCATGGGCGGTGAAGTAGCCCACCGCGCCGCCGTAGCTGCCCCGGCGCTTGCCTTCGGCAGCGGCAATGAGCTGCATGGCGCGCACTTTCGGCGCTCCGCTGAGGGTGCCCATATTCATACAGGCGCGATAAGCATGCAGAACGTCGAGATCGCTGCGCAGCTCGCCAACCACGCGGGAGACAAGGTGCATCACGAAGGAGTAACGGTCGACTTTGGTTAAGTCGGCAACGTAGCGGCTTCCCGGCGTGCAGATGCGCGCGAGGTCGTTACGCGCAAGGTCAACCAGCATCAGATGCTCGGAGAGCTCTTTATGGTCGGTGCGCATCTCCAGCTCAATGCGGCTATCAAGATCGCGATCCAACGAACCGTCTGCACGGCGGCCGCGCGGACGAGTACCGGCAATCGGGTAGATCTCAATCTGACGGTTGGTGGCATCGTACTTAAGCGAGCTCTCCGGCGAAGCGCCGAACAGGGTGAAGTCGTTGTCCTGCATAAAGAACATGTACGGACTGGGGTTGCTCTTTTTCAGTACATCATAAGCGGCCAGCGGCGACGGGCAGGGCAGCGAGAAACGGCGCGAAGGTACCACCTGGAAAATCTCGCCCGCGCGGATGGCGCGCTGCATTTTACGCACCACGGCGCCGTACTCTTCGTCGCTCTGGTCGCAATCGCAGCGCATCTCGGCTACCGTCGTCACCGGCAGCGGCGCCGGCGGTTCGTTCAGCTGTTGACGAAGCTGAGCGATGCGCTGCAGCAGACGCTGCTTTTCGCTTTCCAGCGGGGTGAACAGGCTCGCCTGAATGCGTGTGTTTTTAGTCTGATGGTCGATAACCAGCAGCGTTTCCGCCAGGTAGAAGCAGTAATCCGGGCAGGCGGTGTCACTTTCCAGCGGCGGTAGGTTTTCAAAGCCGGCGACGAGGTCATAGGCGAACAGACCGCCGAAGAACATGGCTTCGCGTTCGTCCTGCGGTACGGTAATCAGTTCCTGCAGCAGGCGAAAGGCGTCGAATACCGACAGTGAACACAGACGGGCATCTTCATCTAACAGCGCGCTGACCGGCGGGAAAGTTAATACCCGACCGTTTGGCTGACGCTGGTTATTAATGCCTGAAGGCAGAGCGCTGTCCAACAGCTCCAGCAGCGCCGTGCCGTTAGCGGAAAGTGCGTGAATAGTGACAGTGTCACCTAGTGCGGTAATACGCAGCGCGCTATCCACCAGCAGCAGGCTTTTCAAATCATCCTTACTGTCGATATCCGCGGATTCCAGCAGCAGGGTGGCGGGACGCGCGCCGCATAGCTGGTGGAATAGCGCCGTCGGGTTTTCCCGATAGATGGCGTCGCTGGTGAGAAGCTCGAGTGCCGGTTTTGATGTTTGCATTGTTTGTTGTCGCCTGTTCGCTGTAATAATTTGTCCAATAAAAAGCCCGCTCATTGGCGGGCCGGGTATCTGTATGCTGAGTGCAAAACGCGATCACGCCGCCCGATAACAGGAGGTGCGCCACCAGCCGTGCAGAGTGATGAGTTGCGTTTTCATTGATGATACCCCTTCATGTGAACTTGCGTACTAGTTAACTAGTCCGAGAGATTAAAGTCAACCCCCGTTTGCAGATTTTCTCTATCAGTCGGTATGATGATGCGCTTATTACTATCCTTAATCCCTTAAGCTGCAGAACATCAGTCAATTTGCCTGTGACTTAAAGTATGACGGGTACAGGTTCATGTCCAGCAGGAGTCATCTTGAGCAACACCAACTACGCAGTGATTTACGACCTGCACAGCCATACCATTGCCTCTGACGGGCGACTGACTCCAGAAGAACTTGTCCATCGCGCGCATCAGATGCGCGTCGGCACCCTGGCGATAACCGATCACGATACCGTGGCGGCGATCCCCGCGGCCCGGGCGGAGATTGAACGCGCCGGTTTACCGTTGACGCTGATATCCGGAGTGGAAATCTCCACGCTGTGGGAAAACCATGAAATCCATATTGTCGGGCTGAATATTGATATCGCCCATCCGGCAATGACCGCGCTGCTTGATGAGCAGAAAGCGCGCCGCCAGATGCGGGGACAGCAGATTGCAGAGCGGCTGGAAAAAGCGCGGATCCCTGGCGCCTGGGAAGGGGCGCTGAAGCTGGCTGACGGCGGCGCGGTAACCCGCGGCCACTTCGCCCGCTTTCTGGTGGAGGCCGGCTATGCCAACAATATGGCTGACGTTTTTAAGAAGTATCTGGCGCGCGGGAAAACCGGTTACGTTCCGCCTCAGTGGTGTACAATAAAACAAGCGATTGATGTCATTCATCATTCCGGCGGTAAAGCGGTCATTGCCCATCCCGGACGCTACGACCTCTCTGCCAAGTGGCTGAAACGACTGTTGGCCCACTTTAGCGAGCAGGGAGGCGATGCGATGGAAGTCGCCCAGTGTCAGCAGGCGCCGCACGAACGGGCTCAGCTTGCCGCTTACGCCGTGCAGTATGGCCTTCATGCCTCGCAGGGGTCTGATTTTCATCAGCCCTGTCCGTGGATCGAGCTGGGCCGCAAACTTTGGCTACCCGCTGGCGTAGAAGGGATCTGGCGCAGTTGGGAAGTGGCCGTAGAACAAAATTGAGAGGGAAGTATGAGCCAGTTTTTTTATATCCATCCGGAAAACCCACAGGCGCGGTTGATTAACCAGGCGGTGGACATCGTGCGTAAAGGCGGGGTGATCGTCTATCCAACCGACTCCGGCTACGCCTTAGGCTGCAAAATTGAAGATAAAGGCGCGATGGAGCGGATTTGCCGAATTCGTAATCTGCCAAACGGCCACAACTTTACCCTGATGTGCCGCGATCTGTCCGAGCTGTCGACCTATTCATTCGTCGATAACGTCGCCTTCCGTCTGATTAAAAATAATACGCCGGGTAATTACACCTTTATCCTTAAGGGCACCAAAGAAGTCCCGCGCCGTCTGCTGCAGGATAAGCGTAAAACCATCGGTATGCGCGTACCGTCAAATCCGATTGCCCAGATGTTGCTGGAAACGCTCGGCGAGCCGATGCTTTCCACCTCGTTGATGCTGCCGGGCAGTGATTTTACCGAATCCGACCCGGAAGAGATCAAGGATCGTCTGGAGAAGCAGGTAGACCTGATTATTCACGGCGGCTATCTGGGACAACAGCCGACCACGGTTATCGATCTTACTGAAGACGTACCGGTGGTGGTGCGTGAAGGCGTGGGTGACGTGACGCCGTTCCTGTAATGGCCCTGTTTCCAGGGAAGGAAGGGGATACAGCGAACACCATCTTGCCGTTTGCTTTATACTGACATTCAGCGCTGCCTGATGTTTTATCCACTTTAAAAGAAGCTATGATGCCGCCTGGCATCTGTCTGCTTGCCATGCGCCTGCACCGAGGCGCGTGGTAAGTTGTGCTATGTGCGTAATGCAAAGAAGCATTCATCCTCAAGTTCGTGTACCATGTTCGGCCACGCGAGAGGCGTGTCTCTGTTATGTCTGCTGCGGTGACATAAAAAAACGACACGAGCCGATGCATCATTTATTTACAGAACAGGGTGTTAGGTTGAATTCTATCCGACTCCCTGTTTTTCGAAGTATACCAGACGCCTGGGAAGGCGACACCTTAAGGAAGCTCAATGAGCGAGAAATTACAAAAAGTGCTGGCCCGCGCTGGCCACGGCTCCCGCCGTGAAATCGAAGCCAAAATCGAAGCTGGCCGCGTCAGCGTCGATGGCAAAATCGCCACCCTTGGCGATCGCGTTGAAATTGTCCCGGGTTTAAAAATTCGCATCGACGGTCACCTGATTTCGGTGAAAGAGTCTGCGGAACAGATTTGTCGCGTGCTGGCTTACTATAAGCCGGAAGGCGAACTCTGTACCCGTAATGACCCGGAAGGACGTCCGACGGTGTTCGATCGCCTGCCAAAGCTGCGCGGCGCGCGCTGGATTGCCGTCGGCCGACTGGACGTTAATACCTGCGGTCTGCTGCTGTTTACCACCGACGGTGAGCTGGCGAATCGCCTGATGCACCCGAGCCGCGAAGTGGAACGTGAGTACGCGGTGCGCGTGTTCGGGCAGATCGATGATGACAAGCTGCGCCAGCTGGCTCGCGGCGTGCAGCTTGAAGACGGCCCGGCGGCGTTTAAAACTATCAAGTTTACCGGCGGCGAGGGGATCAACCAGTGGTACAACGTCACCCTTACGGAAGGCCGTAATCGCGAAGTTCGCCGCCTGTGGGAAGCCGTTGGTGTGCAGGTCAGCCGCCTGATCCGCGTGCGCTATGGCGATATTCTGTTGCCGAAAGGCCTGCCGCGCGGCGGCTATACCGAGCTGGACCTGGCGCAGACCAACTACCTGCGCGAGCTGGTCGAACTTGCGCCGGAAACCAGCTCTAAGGTTGCGGTTGAAAAAGACCGTCGCCGTATGAAAGCGAACCAGATTCGCCGTGCGGTTAAGCGCCACAGTCAGATGGGCAATAATAATAACAACCGTCGCTCCAGCAGCCGTAATAACGGTAACGGTTAATAATTTCAGTTCCGGCGGTTACCGCCGGAATTCTTCCTCCTGTGACTCCTTTCACACTTCTGCATAAAGACAAAAAACAGGAAATCCCCGGACAAATAACGCAAAGCGGTGCGCCAGGCAACGCCATATACTGAGGCCACTGATTACAAAAACAGGTAGCCTAAAATGGATACAGCAGGAAAACTATCGGCAAGCTATGTGGTTATCGGCGTTAAAGAAAAAATAGGTTATGGCTTTGGTGATTTTGCCTCTAATTTATCGTTCGGTTTTGTTTCTCTGTTCTTACTCTTTTTCTATACCAACATTTACGGCATTAGCGCCGTACAGGCGAGCCTGATTTTTGTTATTGCGCGCGTGGTTGATGCCGCTTTTAATATTCTGATTGGCTTTGCCATCGATAAAACCCACAGCCGTTACGGTAAACTACGCCCGTGGTTGTTATATGGCTCAATTCCGCTCGGCTTTTTAACGGTGCTCTGCTTTGTGCCATTCGGCGGTGAGGCAAAATTCTATTTTGCGCTGATCTCCTATACCATTTATTGCCTGGCGTATACGGCGGTGAATACGCCTTATTCGGCTCTGACTAATCGTCTGACCCAGCATGAAGCCTCCCGCTCATCGCTATCGGTATACCGGTTTGTGCTGGCGATTGTTGGCTATCTGATTGTTTCCACTACTGCCGATATGCTGATTTCCCCGTTTAGTGATAAGCAACTGGGCTACGTCTTTGCGGTCTCTTGCTTTGCGCTGCTGGCGACCTTTTTGTTCCTTGCCTGTTTCGGAATGACCAAAGAGCGCGTTGGCGAGGAAGAGGAAACTCCCGCGCCGACGCTGCGGGAAATGTTGAAGGCGGTGGCAGGCAATGCGCCGCTTATTAACCTCTCGATGTTTACCGTCTTTTTTTATATTGCCTATACCGTGTGGATGGCGATTGCTATTTACTTCATTAAATACATTATTGGCAGCGAAGGTTTTACGTCGACCTTCTTTATGATTCAGTCCGCAGCGTATATTGTCGGCACCGTTATTTCGGAAAAAATCATTGCGCTGATAGGTAAAAAGAAAATGACTCTGGTGGCGCTGTTGATCGGCATTGTCGGCGTACTTATGCAATATTTTATCGCTGGCGACAATATCTGGCTGATTATGACTGGGGTATGCTTGTACAGCATTACGCTGGGGATGGGCTTTGTTTCCATGTGGTCAATGATTGCCGATACCGTGGAATATGCCGAGTGGCACCATGGGGTGCGTACCGAAGGCGCCATCTACGGCTTCTTTAATTTCATCACCAAAATAGCAATGGCTATCGGCGGCGGCTGTGCGGGATGGATGCTGGACTATTATCACTATGACGCGGGTAACATTACCGCCAGCGCAATTAACGGTATTAACGTACTGATGACGCTATTCCCCGGCGCGATGTTTGCTCTCAGCGCCATATTTGTCGCGTGCTATTCGCTGGATGAAAAAACCTATCGCGATATTGTGCAAAAAATCAGCCTGCGTAAACAGAACGCGCTTTAACCTCAGGGAGCCAGAGAGATGAATAACGATTTTAATACCACCCTCGCCGCGATGAGCATCGAAGATAAAGTGGCGCTACTGACCGGCAGCGGCCTGTGGCGTACCGCGTCGCTACCGCAGCACGGTATCGAAGATATCATTATGACCGACGGTACCTATGGCGTTCGCTACAGCAGCGCGCAGATTGATGGCCGGGAAAAGTGGAGCATGGATGATTTTATTTCGATCATCACCCAAACAGCAGACCAGGCCAGCGCGGAAGAACCTACCGCGAAAGGGGGAAGCGAGGCGCTCTTCAGTACGTCGCTCCCGGCGACCTGCTTTCCTAACGGTTCCAGCCTGGCGTGCAGTTGGGACGTGGAACTGGTGCATCAGATGGGGCAGGCGCTGGGAAGAGAGTGCCAGCATATGGGGGTTGGGATTCTGCTCGGACCGGGCATTAACATCCGCCGTACGCCGCTGGCTGGTCGAGGCTATGAATATTATGCCGAAGACCCGGTGGTCAGCGGCGACATTGCTGCTGCGCTGATCAACGGTCTGCAGCAGGAGGGCGTCGGCGCCAGCCTGAAACACTTTGCGGCGAACAACTCCGAGTACCGCCGTACGGAAATGGATTCGATCATTGAAGAACGGGCGCTGCGGGAAATCTACCTGGCGGGTTTCCAGCGGGCGATTACAAAATCCCAGCCGTGGACGGTCATGTCTTCGTACAATCGTCTTAACGGCGTACAAACTTCGCAGGATCCGTTTTTACTCACTCAGGTATTGCGCGATGAGTGGGGATATGACGGCCTGGTCATGTCCGACTGGTACGGTATTAAAGATCGCCCGGCATCGCTGATGGCGGGTAACGATCTGGCGATGCCGGAAACCCGCCGCGATAAACAAACTCTGCTGGCGGCTATTGAATCCGCAGAGGTGCCGATGGCGGTGGTAGACCGCGCCTGTCTACGCATGCTGAAACTGCTCGACAAGGTTCAGCGCCATCGCCGCCCGGAAACGCGAGCCGATTTCCCGGCGCACCACGCGCTGGCGCAGCGCCTGGCCGGCGAATCCATTGTCTTGCTGAAAAACGAAGATAGTCTGCTGCCGCTGCATCCGGAGAAAACACCGCGTATTGCGGTGCTGGGTAAACCAGCCCAGGAGCCGGTGATCCAGGGGTCCGGATGCGCGACAACGGTGCCGTATCTGCTCGACCGCCCGCTGGATGAAATTTTCGATCTCGCCGGGGACGATTTTAGCGTCTCATGGGCCGTAGGCGCGCCGGACGATCTGCGCAGCGATGAACAGGCGCTGTCGCAGGCCTGCCGGGTCGCTCAGGAAGCTAACGTGGCGGTGATTTTCGTCAGTACCGCCGTGGGTGAAGATGGTGAAAATGGCGATCGTCAGGATCTGAATATTCTGCCGGTGCATGAACGGTTGATTCGCGAAGTGGCGGCAGTCCAGCCGAATATCGTAGTGGTGCTGGCAAATAGCGATGCGGTGGTGATGCCGTGGCTTGGCGAGTGCAAGGCGCTGCTGGAAACGTTTTTTGCCGGACAAGGAATGGGGCGCGCGGTTGCGGAAATCCTCTTCGGCCAGCGCAACCCTTGCGGTAAATTGACGGTGACGGTGCCCAATACGCTGGAGGAAACGCCGGCCTGGCTGCACTATCCGGGCGAAAACCTGCGCCATCATTACGGAGAAGGGCTTTTTGTCGGCTATCGCTATTACGACAAGCGTTGTCTGACGCCGCAGTTTCCCTTCGGTTTTGGCTTAAGCTATACCCGGTTTGCTTACGATAATATTGCGCTCTCAGCCTCCCGTGTAGGCGCAAGCGAGACGCTTACCGTTTCGTTCGATCTGACCAACTGCGGAGAGTATGCAGGCAAGGAGATAGTTCAGCTGTACGTGAGCGCGCCTCAGGGAGAGCTGATTCGCGAAGTGCAGTCATTAAAAGCCTTCAGTAAAGTGGCGCTGGCCGCAGGGGAGTGCCGCCGGGTCAGCCTGCAGCTGCCCATCGGCGACCTGGCCTGCTATCATCCTGGCCTCGGCGACTGGGTCGTGACGCCGGGGCTCTGGCAGATCCGAGTCGGCGGCTCATCGCGGGATCTGCCGCTGACGGCGGAAATCGAAGTGGACTGCCCGCAGCGGTACGTCCCGCTTCGCGATGATAATTCGCTGCAGCAGCTGATTCAGCAGCCGGAAGCTTTTGCCCGGGTAGTCAAGTTGATTGCCGATAAGAGCCAGATGCCTGCGGAACAGGTCCGTGAAAAACTGATCCGCCTGGCGCCGGATTTGTTCTGCGGGCTGCTGATTGCGCTGACCGAGTTTCTGGCGCTGGATATTGAGCGCGACGAACTTAACGCCGTGCTGACAGGGCGCTGATCGTTGCCAATGACAGGAGAGTGCGCATGTTTCCTTTTTCAGTGACTCACCCCGGTTCGCTCACGCAGAGCGGACGACAGACGGCGAACAGCGGCTACGAGCTGATTGCCTTCGATGCCGAGAAGCTGAACGTGTTTGCCGCGGAGGTTCGCTACTGCGAGCCGCACTGGCATCCGGCTCCTGAGCTGATTACCGTACTGGCAGGGCGGTTTACGCTCGCCGTCGGCCAGCAGAGCCTGGAGCTGGCGCAGGGGGACATGCTGTACATCAATGCGGAAGAGGTTCATTCCCTCAACGCGGAGGCGGCGGGCAGCCAACTGGTCACCGTTCAGTTTTCGCCCGGCCTGTTTGACGAACTTCACCCCTCGCCGCAGCTGGAATGGAGTACCTGCGGACGATCTTACACTGCGGCGGACAGTGAAGTGCATCAGCGGCTGGCGGGGTTACTGAAACAGCTGATCGACAACCCTGCGCCGTTTCAGCGTATCGCGGCCATTTATCTGTTACTGGATGCGTTAGTCTCCGCTGGCAAGCCGACGCAGCGCGGCGAAAGTTCGCTGCGCGACGAGGCGATGATCAAAAAAGGCATAGATTTTATTAATCAACACTTTGACCAGCCGCTGACGCTGAGCGAGGTCGCCTGCCATAGCGGGATGAGCTACTCCTGGTTTTCGCGGCTGTTTAAAAAGGTGAGTCGCTATAATTTTAAAGAGTATCTGACGCTGGTGCGGCTAAACAAAGCCCGCACGCTGTTGCGCGATACCCGTACGCCGATTACCGAGATTAGCCACAGCTGCGGATTTCAGGAGCATAAATACCTGATTGCCGCCTTTAATAAATACTGCGGCGTTACGCCGACCGAATATCGCAAGCGCTTCGTTTCACGGCAAAATATTGTCGAAAGCGAACTGGCGCCGGGGGAGGATTGCCTGTGTCTGCCGCTCAACCATGCGCTGCTTGAGCGGCTGGTGGCTAGTAGTCGATCCCCATCTGCGCTTTGATACCGGCATCAAACGCGTGTTTCACCGGACGTAGTTCGCTGACGGTATCGGCCAGTTCGGTAATTTCACGGTGGCAGCCGCGTCCGGTAATAATCACCGTCTGCTGCGCCGGACGGTTGCGTAACGCGGTAAGCACCTCTTCCAGCGGCAGATAGTCGTAGGCCACCATATAGGTGAGCTCGTCCAGTAAAACGAGATCGAGGCTTTCATCGGCCAGCATGCGGCGCCCGTGCTCCCAGACCGCGAGGCAGGCGGCGGTATCGCTTTCGCGATCCTGCGTATTCCAGGTAAAACCGGTCGCCATCACCTGAAACTCGACGCCGTGGGGTTCGAGCAGATTGCGCTCGCCGTTCGGCCAGGTGCCTTTAATAAACTGCACGACGCCAGCTTTCTTACCGTGCCCGACGGCGCGGGTGACGGTACCGAAGGCGGCAGTCGTTTTACCCTTACCGTTGCCGGTAAAAACGATCACGATACCGCGCTCTTCCTGCGCGGCGGCGACGCGAGCGTCAACTTTGTCTTTTACCCGCTGCTGGCGTTCGCGGTGGCGTTCATCACTCATTGTGCGATTCCTGGTTTGCGGCCCGGCTGGGCGTCAAAAGTCATTCCCGTCTTACGACGACTGTCGTCGCCCATCAGCCACAGGTATACCGGCATGATATCAGCGGGGGTTTTCAATTTTTGCGGATCTTCCGTCGGGAACGCATTGGCGCGCATTTTGGTGCGGGTGCCGCCTGGGTTAATGCAGTTGACCCGCAGATGGCGGTTCTGATACTCCTCGGCCAGCACCTGCATCATGCCTTCGGTAGCAAATTTCGACGCGGCGTAAGCGCCCCAGTTCGCACGTCCCTGGCGGCCGACGCTGGAGGAGGTAAAGACCAGCGAACCCGATTCGGATTTGAGTAATAAAGGAAGCAGGGCCTGGGTGAGCATAAAGGTGCCGTTCACGTTCACCTGCATCACCTGCTGCCACACTTCCGGCTTTTGTTGATCCATCGGGCAAACGTCGCCCAGCAGACCCGCGTTATGTAGCACTCCGTCGAGGCGCGGGTAGTGGATGGCTATTTTCTGCGCCAGCTGCTGGCACTCCTGCGGCGTGCAGGTTAACAGGTCGAGAGTAAACCAGCTGGCGGGAATGCCGCCAGCCTGCTCATTCTCTTGCGCGACGCCGCGCAGTTTCTCTTCATTGCGTCCGACCAGAATAACGCTGGCGCTATAGCGGGAATAGGTCAGGGCGGCTTCACGGCCAATGCCGTCGCTGGCGCCGGTAACCAGGATGATGCGGTCCTGTAACAGGTGACGTTGCGGTTGATAGTGCACGGCGACTCCTCGGGCGATCTGCTGACGATCGCGCTTGCTGTTCGGTATCTCACTTTTGCGCTTTATGCCTGAAAGCGCCCGCTAATGCAATCGGCGAAGCGGAAACTCTTCGCGGAATTAATATCTTGCAACGATTTCATCGTCGCTGAAAAAAACAGGAAGGCGCCTCGCACGCGACACAAAGCACAAAGACTTCTCGCCGACGGCTGATGTACACTGTGCGCCAACGTCAGTGGTTTACACAAGGTGAAAACGTGGAATTAGTTGCTCAATATGGCCTGTTTTTGGCCAAAATCGCGACCATCGTTGTCGCAATTGCGGTTATCGTCGCCATTATTGTTAACCTGACTCAGCGCAAAAAACAGCGCGGCGAGCTGCGGGTAACCAATCTTAGCGAGCAATATAAAGAGATGAAGGAAGAGCTGGCGGTTTCGTTGCTCGATGCGCCGCAGCAGAAGCTGTGGCATAAAGCGCAAAAGAAAAAGCTTAAGCAGGAAGCTAAGGCGTCTAAGGCGCGGGCGAAGCTGGGGACGCCTGAGCCGGACGCCAAACCGCGCGTCTGGGTGATCGATTTTAAAGGCAGTATGGATGCGCATGAAGTCAGCAGTCTGCGCGAAGAGATCACCGCGGTTCTGGCGGCGGCAAAGGCGCGCGATCAGGTGGTCATTCGCCTCGAAAGCCCCGGCGGCGTGGTTCACGGCTATGGTCTTGCCGCTTCACAGCTGCAGCGTCTGCGTGACAAACAGATCCCGCTAACGGTGGCGGTTGATAAAGTCGCGGCCAGCGGCGGTTATATGATGGCCTGCGTGGCGAACAGAATCGTCTGTGCGCCGTTTGCTATCCTTGGCTCTATTGGCGTCGTCGCGCAAATCCCGAACCTTCATCGCTTCCTGAAGAATAAAGATATCGATATTGAGCTGCATACGGCAGGCCAGTACAAACGTACCCTGACGATGCTGGGCGAAAATACCGAAGAAGGGCGTCAGAAGTTCCGCGAAGACCTCAACGATACCCATCGACTGTTCAAAGATTTTGTTCACCAGATGCGTCCCGAACTCGATATTGAACAGGTAGCCACTGGCGAACACTGGTACGGCGTTCAGGCGCTGGAGAAGGGGCTTGTGGATGCGGTGGAAACCAGCGATGAGCTACTGTTGGGTCTGATGGATAAACACGAGGTGATCGGCGTGCGCTATCAGCAGCGTAAGAAAATGCTCGATCGTTTTACCGGTAGCGCCGCGGAAAGCGCTGATAAACTCCTGCTGCGCTGGTGGCAGCGCGGGCAAAAACCGCTGATGTAATCCAGACAACGCGAGGCTTCGGCCTCGCGTTTTCGTCAGGGCCGGGCAGAAGTGTTAATCCGCCAGGTGATACTTATCAGACAGTTCGTGCGCGAGGTATTTAAACATATTAAATACCGCCGTACTTTTCGCCGTGGGCAGTCCTTGCTCATCAAGATAAAACTCGCCGCTGAACACCAGCACGCCGTTACGCTGCACGACGTCGGTGGCCTCGATCCCGGCTAACGTATCTTCATGTTCGCGAATGAGTTTGTTGGCTTTTTCCAGAAGCGTCTGGCGATCGATGGGTTGGGTTGTACCTTGCATAAATGCCTCCTGTGATTCTTCGCGGGTAGTCTACGCCGCGCGACGGCGAGGGGCAAATTTTCCATTGATCTTACAGGGGTAATTGCAGGCGCCGAATAAACATCAGTTAGTGGCGGGATTTGCTTTTGCATGCTAATAAAGTTGCGTAACGAATTTTATCAGGTACAGTGTGACGCTTTCAGCGATCTGGCAACAGATTTGCTTGACATTCGGCCAAAAATTATTCGTGCTATGTCGCCTGGCAAGAAAAAGCCAGCAAACTCAGCTATCTGGTTTTATGGATGTGAAACCGGTGCAAAGGGTTGATATCCATCGACAACGACGCAACATAGGTTGTGACGTGTCGCCAGTGGATGGTGAATCAATGTGCGATGTATTCCTGGATGAATCAAATTAGGTAAAGGTGAATATGGGTAAAGCTCTCGTTATCGTTGAGTCCCCGGCAAAAGCCAAAACGATCAATAAGTATCTGGGTAATGACTACGTGGTTAAGTCCAGCGTCGGTCATATCCGCGATTTGCCGACCAGTGGCTCAGCATCTAAAAAGAGCGCCGACTCTACCTCCACCAAAGGGGCTAAAAAGCCTAAGAAGGATGAACGCGGCGCTCTGGTCAACCGTATGGGCGTGGACCCATGGCATGACTGGAATGCGCACTATGAAATACTCCCGGGTAAAGAAAAGGTCGTTTCTGAACTCAAACAGTTGGCGGAAAAAGCCGACCACATCTATCTCGCAACCGACCTTGACCGCGAAGGGGAGGCCATTGCATGGCACCTGCGGGAAGTTATCGGTGGTGATGAACAGCGCTATAGCCGCGTGGTGTTCAACGAGATTACCAAGAATGCTATCCGTCAGGCTTTCGAAAAGCCGGGCGAACTGAATATTGACCGTGTTAACGCTCAGCAGGCGCGTCGCTTTATGGACCGCGTAGTGGGCTATATGGTTTCTCCGCTGCTGTGGAAAAAAATTGCCCGCGGTCTGTCCGCAGGCCGCGTCCAGTCGGTTGCGGTACGTCTGGTGGTCGAGCGCGAGCGCGAAATTAAAGCGTTCGTTCCGGAAGAGTACTGGGAAGTTGACGCCAGCACCACCACCCCAGGCGGCGATGCATTGCCGCTGCAGGTAACGCACAACGGCGATAAGCCGTTCCGTCCGGTAAGCCGTGATGAAACCATGGCGGCCGTCGCGCTGCTTGAAAAAGCCAGCTACAGCGTGCTGGAGCGTGAAGACAAACCGACCAGCAGCAAGCCGGGCGCGCCGTTTATCACCTCCACGCTGCAGCAGGCCGCCAGCACGCGTCTTGGCTTCGGCGTGAAGAAAACCATGATGATGGCCCAGCGACTCTATGAAGCGGGACACATTACCTATATGCGTACCGACTCGACGAACCTGAGCCAGGATGCGCTGAGCATGGTGCGCGGCTACATTGGCGATAACTTCGGCAAGAAGTATCTGCCGGAGAGCGCGAATCAGTACGCCAGCAAAGAAAACTCACAGGAGGCGCACGAAGCTATTCGTCCTTCCGACGTCAACGTGCTGGCCGAAACCTTAAAAGATATGGAATCTGATGCGCAGAAACTGTATCAGCTGATCTGGCGCCAGTTTGTCGCCTGTCAGATGACTCCTGCGCAGTACGACTCCACCACGCTGACGGTAAAAGCCGGCGATTTCAAACTGAAAGCCCGCGGCCGTACGCTGCGCTTTGACGGTTGGACTAAGGTGATGCCAGCCCTGCGTAAAGGCGATGAAGATCGTACTTTACCGCTGGTCAATAAGGGCGACAGCCTGAGCCTGGTCGAACTGACGCCAGCGCAGCACTTTACCAAGCCGCCGGCGCGTTTTAGCGAAGCCTCGCTGGTTAAAGAGCTCGAAAAACGCGGCATCGGCCGTCCGTCTACCTATGCGTCAATCATTTCGACCATTCAGGATCGCGGCTACGTACGAGTGGAAAACCGCCGTTTCTATGCGGAAAAAATGGGCGAAATCGTCACCGATCGACTGGAAGAGAACTTCCGCGATCTGATGAACTACGACTTCACCGCGCAGATGGAAGACCGTCTTGACCAGGTGGCGAACCATCAGGCCGAGTGGAAGCAGGTGCTCGACAGCTTCTTCGGGGACTTCACTTCGCAGCTGCAAACGGCAGAGAAAGATCCGGAAGAGGGCGGCATGCAGCCGAACCCTATGGTGCTGACCAGCATTGACTGCCCAACCTGCGGGCGCAAGATGGGGATCAGGACCGCCAGCACCGGCGTGTTCCTTGGCTGCTCGGGCTATGCGCTGTCGCCGAAAGAGCGCTGCAAAACCACCATTAACCTGGTGCCGGAAAACGAAGTCCTCAACGTGCTGGAAGGCGATGACGCCGAAACCAATGCATTGCGGGCCAAACGTCGCTGTAAAAAATGCGGCACGGCAATGGACAGCTACCTTATCGATCCGAAGCGCAAGCTGCACGTCTGCGGTAATAACCCGACCTGCGATGGTTACGAGATTGAAGAGGGCGAATTCCGCATCAAGGGCTATGACGGTCCGATCGTTGAGTGTGAGAAATGTGGCTCCGAAATGCACCTGAAAATGGGGCGTTTTGGTAAGTACATGGCCTGCACCAACGACGAGTGTAAAAACACCCGTAAGATCCTGCGTAATGGGGAAGTGGCTCCGCCGAAAGAAGATCCGGTTCCGCTGCCGGAACTGCCGTGCGAGAAGTCAGACGCCTATTTCGTCCTGCGCGACGGCGCGGCCGGCGTATTCCTTGCCGCCAATACTTTCCCGAAATCCCGCGAAACTCGCGCGCCGCTTGTGGAAGAGCTGTTCCGCTTCCGCGATCGTCTGCCTGAGAAGCTGCGCTATCTGGCCGATGCGCCGCAGCAGGATCCGGAAGGCAACAAAACGCTGGTGCGCTTTAGCCGCAAAACTAAACAGCAGTACGTTGCTTCTGAGAAAGAGGGTAAAGCGACCGGCTGGTCAGCCTTCTATATCGACGGTAAATGGACCGAAGCGAAGAAATAACCTCTCCTGAGGGCCGCGTTGCGGCCCTTCATTCATTTCCCAGGTGACTGATCTCCCACGTTAATCTGCTTTTTTATCTCCCGCCTTATAACTGTCTTATTATTTTTTGTTAGTATCTATACATAGTAGATATAAATGATATAGTGGTTATAGCTAATCTCTTTTTTATTATCAAATCGTCTTATACATCATCGTCTTCAGGATACGTTGTGGCGTCTAAATGGCGAGTCGCAGAGAGGCAGAGCCAGACTGGATTGCCAGCCGGATCGTCGCCTGAACGTAAAATGTATTAAGCGGGTTCATTTTACGCGCTATCGGATATCAGCCATGAAACTACAGCAGCTCCGCTATATCGTTGAGGTTGTTAACCATAATCTGAACGTCTCCTCTACTGCCGAAGGTCTGTATACCTCACAGCCGGGCATCAGCAAGCAGGTTCGCATGCTGGAAGATGAGCTGGGAATTCAGATTTTCGCCCGCAGCGGCAAACATCTGACCCAGGTTACTCCTGCGGGCCAGGAGATCATCCGCATCGCTCGCGAAGTACTGTCGAAGGTGGATGCGATTAAATCGGTGGCCGGAGAGCACACCTGGCCTGACAAAGGTTCGCTGTACGTGGCGACCACGCATACCCAGGCGCGCTACGCGCTGCCGGGGGTTATCAAAGGTTTTATCGAACGCTATCCCCGCGTCTCGCTGCACATGCATCAGGGCTCGCCAACGCAAATCGCCGAGGCGGTGTCGAAAGGCAATGCCGACTTCGCTATCGCTACGGAAGCGCTTCATCTCTATGATGATTTGGTCATGCTGCCGTGCTATCACTGGAACCGTTCCGTGGTCGTGACGCCTGAACATCCGCTGGCGTCGCGAGAGTCGGTATCGATTGAAGAGCTGGCGCAGTACCCATTGGTGACCTACACCTTCGGTTTCACCGGTCGTTCTGAACTGGATACCGCCTTTAATCGCGCCGGTTTAACCCCGCGCATCGTGTTTACCGCGACTGACGCCGATGTGATTAAAACCTATGTCCGCCTGGGGCTTGGGGTAGGGGTAATAGCCAGTATGGCGGTCGACCCGGTTTCCGATCCGGACCTGGTCAAGCTGGACGCCAACGATATATTCAGCCACAGCACCACCAAAATAGGCTTCCGGCGCAGCACCTTCTTACGAAGCTATATGTATGATTTTATTCAACGATTTGCACCGCATCTGACCCGAGACGTGGTCGATACCGCGGTCGCTCTGCGCTCAAATGAAGATATTGAGGCCATGTTCAAAGATATTAAGTTACCGGAAAAATAACCGCAGAAAAAATGATGGCATCCTCACGGGGATGCCAAAACCTATAATGACCTGAATTTGAATATCTAAACGTTGTCTGAATCACAATTTTCGTTAACTCCTCATACCAGATTTGCAAATATACCTGTCGCGATCAAAATAATGATTAAAGATATCTGCCGGGAAGCGAATTCGCTGGATTAATAGCGCATCCATAATTAAGATTTATCTGTGGTTAGCAATTCTTAGCGATTGGTGGTGAAAAAATGATTAGTGATATCGATTATATGAAGTTTACGATGTCACAGGAACGTGACAAGACTGAGATAGATCCGGTTTTGAGAAGTAAGGCCTGGAGCGCCGTTATCCTTGGGCTTGCGATGTTCTGGAGCGTCATTGCTCTGGTTATCTGCAACGTTTGGTTTCTAAGCTAGAGCACCTGCCAGTCAAAATGGTTGTGTCAGTTTTATGACAAGTGAAATATTGAGAATAATTTCCATCTGATAAAAATAGCGGCAATAAGGAGGATATAATCTTTCTCTTTTTAGATTCGCTCAATAAATTTTCTCTATTGGACTAATCGGCAAAATAATGGCGATTAGTCCTTCTTTGTACTCGCGTACTAATACACCTCGGTTGTTGAAGTAAACGCACCTTCTTCAATGCTTCTCAATATTACCACCCTCTATTATTCAAATTTCCTGTCTTAATCCGCTTAACCAATTTTAGCAATTTGAGTTGTTATCAAAGTGTTACATCAAAGATGTGTTATCTTTAATAATGACCCTGAGGAGGATCAGGGGATGCTATCCCTAAGGTAAAGGAGGAGCTATGTCGTCAACCCTACGAGCAGCCAGCAAGGATTCGCTTCAGGTTAAAGATAAAACCTGGCATTACTACAGCTTACCGCTGGCCGCCAAAGAACTGGGCGATCTCTCGCGCTTGCCCAAATCACTTAAAGTGCTACTGGAAAATCTGTTGCGCTGGCAGGACGGTGATTCCGTCACCGCCGAAGATATTGATGCCCTTGCCGGATGGCTGGAGCATGCCCATGCCGACCGGGAAATTGCCTACCGTCCAGCGCGCGTTCTGATGCAGGACTTCACCGGTGTTCCCGCCGTCGTCGATCTGGCGGCGATGCGCGAAGCGGTAAAACGCCTGGGAGGCGACACCGCCAAAGTGAACCCGCTTTCTCCTGTCGACCTGGTCATTGACCATTCGGTTACGGTAGACCGTTTCGGTGATGATGATGCCTTTGAAGAAAACGTCCGGCTTGAGATGGAGCGTAACCATGAGCGCTATGTCTTCTTACGCTGGGGACAACAGGCTTTCAGCCGCTTCAGCGTGGTGCCGCCGGGCACCGGGATTTGCCACCAGGTTAACCTGGAATATCTCGGTCGGGCGGTATGGGGCGAACAGCAAAACGGCGAGTGGGTAGCCTTCCCGGACACGCTGGTCGGTACCGATTCACATACCACAATGATTAACGGTTTAGGCGTACTCGGCTGGGGCGTGGGCGGTATCGAAGCGGAAGCCGCCATGCTTGGACAGCCGGTATCCATGCTGATACCGGACGTCGTCGGCTTTAAGCTGACCGGCAAGCTACGTGAAGGTATCACCGCGACGGACCTGGTCCTGACGGTCACTCAGATGCTGCGTAAACATGGCGTAGTAGGTAAGTTTGTTGAATTCTACGGCGATGGCCTCGATTCCCTGCCGCTGGCGGACCGTGCGACTATCGCTAATATGTCGCCGGAGTATGGCGCAACCTGCGGCTTCTTCCCGATTGATGCGGTCACGCTTGACTATATGCGCCTGACCGGGCGCAGTGAAGAGCAGGTGGCGCTGGTGGAAGCCTATGCGAAAGCCCAGGGGATGTGGCGTCAGCCCGGAGATGAACCGGTCTTCACCAGCACGCTGGCGCTGGATATGGGTAGCGTCGAAGCCAGTCTGGCAGGGCCGAAGCGTCCCCAGGACCGCGTGGCTCTCGGCGATGTGCCTCATGCCTTTGCTGCCAGCACCGAACTGGAGGTGAACCACGCGCAGAAAGATAAGCGACCAATCGACTATACCTTAAACGGGCAGCAGTACTCGCTACCGGACGGGGCGGTGGTGATTGCTGCGATCACCTCCTGTACGAATACTTCCAACCCCAGCGTGCTGATGGCCGCTGGCTTGCTGGCGAGGAAAGCTGTCGAGCTGGGCCTCAAACCGCAGCCGTGGGTTAAAGCATCGCTGGCGCCGGGATCGAAGGTGGTTTCCGACTATCTGGCCCATGCAAAGCTGACGCCCTATCTGGATGAGCTGGGATTTAACCTGGTCGGTTACGGCTGTACCACCTGTATCGGTAACTCTGGGCCGCTGCCGGATCCCATTGAGCGGGCAATCAAGCAGGGCGATCTGACCGTCGGGGCCGTGCTTTCCGGCAACCGCAACTTTGAAGGACGTATTCATCCGCTGGTAAAAACTAACTGGCTGGCTTCACCGCCGCTGGTGGTCGCCTACGCTCTGGCGGGTAATATGAATCTTGACCTGACGCGTGAACCATTAGGGACCGGTAAAGAGGGTCAGCCGGTGTATCTGAAAGATATCTGGCCGAGCGGCAGCGAAGTGGCCCAGGCGGTTGAGCAGGTCTCAACGGAGATGTTCCGCAAAGAGTACGCTGAAGTATTTGAAGGGACCGCCGAGTGGAAGGCGATTAAAGTGGATCGCTCTGATACCTACGACTGGCAGGATGATTCGACCTATATTCGTCTGTCGCCCTTCTTTGATGAAATGGGCGTTGAACCTGAACCGGTGGAGGATATTCATGGCGCGCGCATTCTGGCCATGCTGGGCGACTCGGTTACCACCGACCACATCTCACCGGCGGGCAGCATTAAAGCCGACAGTCCTGCGGGGCGTTATCTGCAGAATCACGGCGTCGAACGCATCGACTTTAACTCCTACGGCTCACGTCGCGGCAACCATGAGGTGATGATGCGCGGCACCTTTGCCAACATCCGTATACGTAACGAAATGGTGCCCGGCGTGGAAGGGGGAATGACCCGCCATCTTCCGGATAGCCAGCCTATTGCTATCTACGATGCTGCAATGCTCTATAAAGCGGAGGGCACGCCGCTGGCGGTCATTGCCGGCAAAGAGTACGGTTCCGGCTCCAGCCGCGACTGGGCGGCTAAAGGCCCGCGTTTGCTGGGCGTCAGGGTGGTGATTGCCGAGTCATTCGAGCGTATCCACCGCTCCAACCTGATTGGTATGGGGATTCTGCCGCTGGAGTTTCCGCAAGGGGTAACGCGCAAAACGCTGGGGCTGAACGGCGAGGAGCGGATTGATATCAGCAACCTGCAGGCTCTACAGCCAGGTATGACGGTACCGGTCAAGCTCACCCGCGCGGACGGTAGTCAGGAGGTCATTGAGTGCCGCTGCCGTATCGATACCGCGACTGAGCTGACCTACTATCAGAACGACGGTATTTTGCACTATGTGATCCGCAATATGCTCTAAACCTGCGTCTGATATAAAAAGGGCCAGCATATGCTCTGGCCCTTTTCTTATTAATGCGGCGGATTATTTACTCAGCAGGTGGCCCATTTTCGCCGCCTTGGTATCGAGATAGTGGGCATTTTTCGGGTTGCGGCCCACGATCAGCGGCACGCGTTCGACAATGTTGATTCCGGCTTCGGTAAGGATCTCAACCTTCTTCGGATTGTTGGTCAACAGACGCACCTGTTCAACGTTTAGCAGCTTAAACATATCCGCGCACAGGGTAAAATCACGCTCATCGGCGGCAAAGCCCAGCTGATGATTAGCCTCGACGGTGTCATAACCTTGATCCTGTAAAGCGTAAGCGCGAATTTTATTCAGCAGGCCGATATTGCGCCCTTCCTGCCGGTGATACAGCAGGATACCGCGCCCCTCTTCGGCAATATGCGACAGCGCCGCTTCCAGCTGAAATCCGCAATCACAGCGCAGGCTAAAAAGGGCATCGCCCGTGAGACACTCAGAGTGTACGCGGGCCAGCACCGGGGATTGCCCCGAAATATCGCCGAAAACCAGCGCGACGTGATCCTGCCCGGTTGCCAGTTCTTCAAAACCCACCATGAGAAAATCGCCCCATGGGGTTGGCAGTTTGGCTTCTGCCACACGTTTAAGCTGCATGTGATTCTCCAGATTCTATCAGCACCTGACTGTGCTTCTGTTTGCCGCTATTTTGCCACAACGGCGCGACGTTCTCCTAATTGCGTACGGTTACCTGCGCGCAAAGCGCACAAACGAACTACTTTCCGTTATGATATTGAGGTCAAAGAATAAGGAGATGAAATGCTGTTGATTGCCAGACGAACCGCCGTTGGCGCGGCCCTGCTATTGATTATGCCTGCTGTGGTGTGGATTTCCGGCTGGAAATGGCATCCGGAACTGTCGGCAGGCATGATGAAGCTGCTGTACTGGGTGACCGAGACGGTGACGCAACCCTGGGGCATCATCACGCACGTTATTTTATGCGCCTGGTTCCTGTGGTGTCTGCGATTTCGTCTGCGCGCCGCGGTAGTCCTGTTCCTGATTCTGGGCGCCGCGATCCTGCTGGGCCAGGGTATGAAGTCGTGGATTAAAGACCGCGTTCAGGAGCCTCGCCCCTTTGTCATCTGGCTGGAACAGGCCCGGCAGGTGCCGGTCACCCAATTCTACACCTTGAAACGCAAAGAACGCGCTAAACTGGTGCATGAGCAGCTGGCCCAGGAGCAGCAAATTCCGCACTTTTTGCGTAAGCACTGGCAAAAAGAGACCGGCTTCGCTTTCCCTTCTGGTCACACCATGTTTGCTGCCAGCTGGGCGCTGCTTGGCGTAGGTCTGCTGTGGCCCCGGCGTCGTTGGGTAACCATGGCGCTGCTGCTGACGTGGGCCGTAGCGGTGATGGGGAGCCGCCTGGCGCTGGGCATGCACTGGCCGCAGGACCTGATCGTCGCGACGCTCATTTCCTGGCTGCTGGTGACCCTGGCAACCTCGCTTGCCCAGCGGTTCTGCGGTCCGCTATCGCCGCCGGGTGAAGAGGCGCAGGATATTAAAAAAAGGGCGGCAGCGCCGGAATAGTGTTGATATTGCCAGCTTCAGGCCGCATATCCTGTACTGGCGTCATGCATTTCCATTTCACCGCTGCGGCGAAAATGATACTTTATAGGGCTGAACGCGGGATTCTTACGCGCAACCCACATAACGGGAAGTCATGTGAAATATTTTCTAATTTTCTTATTGGTGTTAGCAATCTTCGTCATTTCAGTGACGCTGGGAGCGCAGAATGACCAGGTGGTCACGTTCAACTATTTGCTCGCGCAGGGTGAATTCCGTATCTCAACGCTGCTGGCCGTGCTTTTTGCTGCCGGTTTTGCCATCGGTTGGTTGATTTGCGGCCTTTTCTGGCTGCGCGTCCGCGTCTCTCTGGCGCGTGCCGAGCGCAAAATTAAGCGTCTGGAGCATCAGATTGCGCCAGCCGGCGCTGCGCCCGCTGAAGCCGGTGTTCCTGCGGTGAAGGAATAATCATTTATGCTGGAGTTGTTGTTTCTGCTTTTGCCCGTTGCCGCAGCATATGGCTGGTATATGGGGCGCAGAAGTGCACAACAGTCCAAACAGGACGATGCGAGCCGTCTGTCGCGTGACTACGTTACAGGGGTTAACTTCCTGCTGAGCAATCAGCAGGATAAAGCCGTCGATCTGTTCCTCGATATGCTGAAAGAGGATACCGGCACCGTCGAAGCCCACCTTACGCTGGGCAATCTGTTTCGCTCGCGCGGCGAAGTTGACCGCGCTATCCGCATTCACCAGAGCTTAATGGAAAGCGCCTCGTTAACTTACGATCAGCGCCTGCTGGCGGTTCAGCAGCTGGGGCGCGATTATATGGCAGCCGGGCTGTATGACCGGGCGGAGGGGATGTTTAAACAGCTGGTGGATGAAACGGATTTTCGCCTTGGTGCATTACAGCAGCTGCTGCAGATTTATCAGTCAACCAGCGACTGGCAGTCGGCGATTGAAGTGGCGGAACGCCTGGTTAAGCTCGGTAAAGAGAAGCACCGCGGCGAAATCGCCAACTTCTGGTGCGAGCTGGCGCTGCAGCAAATGGCGGGCAATGACCTGGATAAGGCCATGGCGCTACTGAAAAAAGGCGCCGCTGCGGACAAGAACAGCGCTCGCGTCTCCATCATGATGGGACGGGTGTGGATGGAGAAGGGCGACTACGCTAAAGCCGTCGAGAGCCTGGAACGGGTAATTGAGCAAGACAAAGAACTGGTCGGTGAAACCCTGGAGATGCTGCAAACCTGTTACCAGCAGCTGGGGAAAATCGACGAGTGGGAAGCGTTTTTACGCCGCTGCGCGGATGAAAACACCGGGGCGACGGCCGACCTCATGCTGGCACAAATCCTTGAGCAGCGAGAAGGAATTGAGTCCGCGCAAAACTATGTGACGCGCCAGCTGGAGCGCCACCCGACGATGCGCGTATTCCATAAGCTGATCGATTACCATATTAATGAAGCCGAAGAGGGGCGGGCGAAGCAGAGCCTGGGTGTTCTGCGCCAGATGGTGGGCGAACAGGTCCGTAGCAAGCCGCGTTACCGCTGTCAAAAATGTGGTTTCACCGCGCATACGCTGTACTGGCACTGCCCGTCGTGCCGCTCGTGGTCCACCATTAAGCCAATTCGCGGCCTGGATGGGCAGTAAATTTAAAAAAACGCGCGCTTTAGTTACAACATACTAATGGATTTATCTTCATCATCTCCTCCGGCTACGGTAGCCGAATCGTCCGGCAGACAGGGAAATGCAGCCTGTTATTTTTGCCTTATCGCAGGTAGAATGCTGCCCGTTTACCTTTTTTGCGCCGAACCGGCGCTCATCAACAATTAAGGTCCGGTCATGACGTCTACTGCTACATCTTCTTCCCGCGTTGTCACATCTTCTCCCGTCGTCGTTGCTCTTGATTATGATAACCGTGATAAAGCGCTGGCGTTTGTCGACCGTATCGACCCGCGCGACTGTCGCCTGAAGGTGGGTAAAGAAATGTTTACTCTACTGGGGCCGCAGTTTGTTCGCGACCTGCATCAGCGCGGTTTCGAGGTCTTTCTCGATCTAAAATTTCACGATATTCCGAATACCACCGCCCGCGCGGTCGCCGCAGCGGCTGAGCTCGGCGTCTGGATGGTCAACGTTCACGCTTCCGGGGGGGCGCGTATGATGACCGCCGCACGTGAAGCCTTGCAACCTTTCGGCAAAGACGCCCCGCTGTTAATTGCCGTCACCGTGCTAACCAGCATGGAAGCCAGCGATCTACAGGATCTGGGGATTACGCTTTCTCCAGCCGACTACGCCGCGAAGCTGGCGGAGCTGACCCAGCGCTGCGGTCTGGATGGCGTGGTATGCTCGGCGCAGGAAGCGGTTCGCTTTAAACAAGAACGGGGCCAGGCGTTCAGGCTGGTGACGCCTGGCATTCGTCCACAAGGCAGCGACGCCGGCGATCAGCGGCGAATTATGACGCCGGAGCAGGCGCAGGCAGCTGGCGTGGATTATATGGTCATTGGTCGCCCGGTCACTCAGTCTGCCGATCCTGCCGCTACGCTGCGCAGCATCAACGCATCGTTGAATAAGGAGGCATGATGAGCGATTCCAATAGCCGACTGGTGTACTCAACGGACAGCGGTCGTATTGATGAACCTAAACCGGTACAAGCGCGCCCGAAAGGGGACGGTATCGTGCGCATCCAGCGGCAGACAAGCGGTCGTAAGGGTAAGGGCGTCTGCCTGATTAGTGGGATTGATGAAAATGATGAAGCGCTGGCTAAACTTGCCGCCGAGCTGAAAAAGAAATGCGGCTGCGGTGGGTCGGTAAAGGACGGTGTGATTGAGATTCAGGGCGATAAGCGCGAGCTGCTAAAAACGCTTCTTGAAGCCAAAGGAATGAAGGTTAAGCTGGCTGGCGGTTAATCAATAATAAGGCCACGATAATTATCGTGGCCTTCAATTTTTTGCTGGTGTACTGGTCAGCTAATATAAACTTTAATTTAATTGCTTGCGGTTAAATTATTTACCTACCTGGTGGCCAATAATACCGCCGACTGCCGCGCCGCCCAGGGTACCCAGGGTGCTGCCATCGGTAAGCACCGCGCCACCGAGCGCACCGGCGCCTGCGCCGATAGCGGTATTACGATCGCGTTTAGACCAGTTCGAACAAGCGCTCAGAGACATTGCAACAGTGACGGCCAGAACCACAGCGGCCATTTTTTTGTTCATTGAAGTCATCATTTTTTTTCTCCTGAATAATCTATTCATGGATACAACTTCCCTTAAGCATAGCTTGTTACGCCAGCTCGGGGAGTATTCCATGAAGCTTTAGTTGCGCAGGTGTTGCTCTATTCACGCAGGTGATAGTTACTTCCTGTTATATCGCTAACATTAATTCTACTTTCAATAAATTTTTCAGGCAGGTAAAAAGTCTGAATTCAGCGGTCAGATAAGTCTCAGACGAGAGCTATGCCGGGTACGGCCCGGCATACTAAAGGCAAAGCAGGGAGAACGATCAGGGATGGTTGACGATATTTACGGTTAAGCCGCACTGCGTTAACTGGTTATGCACGGCATCGTTTAGATTGTCGTCGGTAATAATGCGGTTGAATCGGCCGATCGGCCCGAGCGGATATGGGTGCACAACGTTGAACTTCGAGCTATCGCTCAGCACAATCGCCTCACAGCCCTTTTCAAGCACCGCGTTCACCACATCGGCGCGCATCATATCTCGTCCGGTAAATCCGGTTTCGGCCTGCCAGCCGTCGATGCCGATAAAGGCCTTGCTGAAGTGAACCTGCTGAATAAACTGCCGCGTGAGAGGACCAACCATGCTTTCGCTGCGCTTCTGGTAGATTCCACCCAGCAGGATCACTTCTCCGGGCGTCTCTTTCAGTAGGTGAGCGATATAGCTGCTGACGGTGATGATAGTGATATCGCCGCGCTCGGCGAGCGTACGGGCGAGCAGGGCGTTGCAGCTGCCGTTTTCGATAAATACCGTTTCCCCGGAGGAGACGAGCGTAGCGGCCCGCGCAGCCAGCTCTCGCTTAATGGCGAAATGGGTCATCATGCGGGTTTCCACATCTTCGCTGTCCAGCGGAACGGCGAAGCCGTGGGTACGTCGCAGGTAGCTCTGCTTTTCTAATGAGTTTAAATCCTGGCGAATGGTGACTTCAGAGACACCGGTCATTTTCGCGAGATCGGCCACGCTCATACGGCCTTTATCGATGACCATTTGCAAAATACTTTGTTGTCGGGCGTTCATAGCAACTTCGCAGTTAAGGGCTGTTTGGGCGAGCGATCGGGCCAGGATGCCCGATTGCGGCGGTGTAGATTATCAAATTTCCCACGGGGCCTTAGGCTGGCCGGGTTTGTTTTCCTGTTCGTCGTTCGAAAGCGCCTGGAGTTCAGCTTTCAGAATTTCGAGGTTATGGATCGCGGAGTGATAATCCCCGGCAACCAGAATATCCAGCACGGTATCGATACGTTGGGCGAGCAGGCGAGCATTCAGATCTGACATGGCGTTATCCTGGTTACAAATGTGAATAAAATCAATGATGCTAAAAACGGATGAAAAAGAGAAGCGAAAAAAACGCACAACTTTACTCATCGACGATAATTAGCGGACAACGCGCGGAACACCTACGGGAAGGGCTAAAACGCGGCTCCGGGTAAGGGAGCCGCATTGAACAGTCTATCAGGCGGCAGGGCGCGCAATCACGCTACGGGTTTCCATGCGGACTTCGGCAATCGTGACATCGATAACATCCGTCACCTTATATACGACCTCGCCTTTAATTTGCACGGTACCGCTTTCCTGGCTGCAAACCAGCTCATCGCGTACGGCGTGGAGGAATGGGGCCGGGATAAAGGCAACCGCGCCGTTATCAACCAGTCGCACACGCATACCGCCGCGGCTGACATCGATAATTTCAGCAGCAAAGCGAGTATTAGTGCCGGCCTGCGGCTTCAGATAGCGGGCGTACAGCCAGTCGCCGACGTCGCGCTCCGCCATGCGGTTGAGGCGGCGACGTTCCGCCATTTGCACCGCAACGTCATCCTGCGGACGAGAGATGGTTTCCCCTTTGATAATCGCTTTCAGCAGACGATGGTTGATCATATCGCCGTACTTACGGATCGGGGAGGTCCAGGTAGCATAGGCTTCCAGACCCAGGCCAAAGTGCGGGCCCGGCTCGGTGCTGATTTCGGCAAAGGACTGGAAACGGCGAATACGGCTGTCGAGGAAACCGGACGGCTGCGCGTCCAGTTCGCGACGCAGCTTGCAGAAGCCCTCCAGCGTCAGTACTTCCACCGGATCAACGTGAACATCGTGGGTTTTCAGCAAGGCCGCGAGCTGCTCGGTATTGGCCGGATCGAATCCGGTATGGACGTTATACACGCCGAAACCGAGCTTATCGCGCAGCACGCGGGCGGCGCAGATGTTGGCGGCAATCATCGACTCTTCAACGATGCGATTAGCGATACGACGCGGTTCGGCAACGATATCCAGCACTTCGCCTTTTTCGCCCAGCACAAAGCGATAATCCGGACGGTCCTTGAACACCAGCGCGTGGTTTTTGCGCCATTCGCTACGGCGCAGGCAGGCATCGTGCAGCAGGTTAATTTGCTGCGCGATTATCTCGCTCTCCGGCTGCCAGCCGCCGTTATTTTCCAGCCAGTCGGACACATCATCGTAGGCCAGCTTCGCTTTCGATTCGATGGTCGCCGCGAAGAACTGAATATCGTCTTCGATGGCCCCGTCAGCAGCCAGGATCATACGGCAGGCCAGAACTGGACGAACTTCGTTGGGGCGCAGGGAGCAGAGGTCATCAGAGAGTTCGCGCGGCAGCATCGGAATGTTGAAGCCCGGCAGATAGTTGGTAAAGGCGCGAATTTTTGCCGTATTGTCCAGCTTGCTGCCTTCGGCAATCCAGGCGGTTGGATCGGCGATGGCGACAGTCAGGTGCAGCTTACCGTCAGCGGCCAACTCGGCGTACAGCGCATCGTCCATATCTTCGGTGCTGGCGCTGTCGATGGTCACGAAAGTCAGCGCCGTTAAATCGCGGCGTTCCAGACCCTCATCAAGCATCTCGGTCGCTACCCCATTCGGCGCTTCTTTTTCCAGATTATGGCGCGCCAGGGTGACCCACCATGGTGCGAAATGATCGTCGCCGAAGGTAATGTACTGGGTGAGCTCAGCGTAGAAACCGCGGTCACCTTTCAGCGGATGACGGCGCATTTCGGCAACGGCCCAGTCACCGTCTTTAAAATCATGCTCTACGCCGCGAGCAGCGCGGCAGGGGATGGCATCTTTCAGCAGCGGATGGTCAGGAACGATGGAAAGACGGTCGTCTTTCTTATGAACTTTGCCGACAAAACGCGTCAGGAACGGCTCAACCAGTTCTTCCGGCTCAGCGCTTTCGCGTTCTTTTTCAGTATTGACCACGGCAATAATACGATCGCCATGCATGACTTTTTTCATTTGCGGCGGCGGAATGAAATAGCTTTTCTGAGAGTCGACTTCGAGGAAGCCAAACCCTTTTTCCGTCCCTTTAACGACCCCTTCAACGCGCGGAGTCTGGGAATGCAGTTGCTGTTTAAGCTGCGCTAGCAGCGGGTTGTCCTGAAACATAATTTCTTATTTTCGTGGCTAAAAGAGCGGCTGACATTTTTACGCGAATATGCCTGCCGCAGCAAGCGCTGTTTCAGCATTTTACGTCTGCTGACATCCATTGCCGAGGGCGATTTTCAGACGATTCATCCAACCGCATAGCCCGCACCAGGCGAGAAGATCGATGGCGGCGGTGCGGGAAAGCCCGCATTCCGTCAATGGGCTTAGGTGGGCGGCGCTAAAACGGTCAGGGGAGCGGGTTAAAAGCTGTACGGACTGTAAAAGTCGGTGCTCGATGACATGCTCTTCTCTGCGCGACTGCGCGTCAGGAACGATACCGCGTAAAGCATCGGCAAAATCCGGACATCGCGAGGCCCAGGCGTTGAAGCAGCTGATGCTGCCGTTAATCCGCGCTGCGATCAGCGCCACCTGCGCGGCGAACGGCGGCTGATCGCTGAGGTGGCTCAGGAGCAGTTCCTGCAGATCCAGCGGCGGTTCCTGGGTCGCCAGCAGCGGCGCCAGTTCAAACAGGCCGGGATACTTTTGCCATTTTGCCAGCAGCGACTGACGCTCATCATCGGCATAGCGTAAATCTGAGTCCTCGAGTCCGGGCCGCCAGTCGCTCTCTCGGGCAAAGAAAAGCGCCTCTGGCGCATCTTCCTGCTGCGGCATCCCGGGGATCCAGCGCACCGGATAACCCAGCGCGGCGTGAAAGGCGGCGATAGCGCGCGCCTGGAAGCCGATAAAGCCAATAATCTGATTGATAAGAATAATGTCGCGACTGGTCAGGCCGACTTCGTCAAGCTGGCTGCGGGAGAGCGCGTTGATCAGTGAAGGAGAGCTCGCCAGCTGGCGGGCGTATTGGGTAATTTGCGCCAGGCGTCGATTGCTTTCACGCGAGGAGTCCGGACCGGGAAGCGGCGCCAGGCGGGCTGCGTAGTGATTGCATAGCCGCTGAACGCCATAAACCTGGGCGACGGTCAGCGCCGTGCTAAGCCGGTCATAGGCGCTAAATGTCTGTAGACGATTTACGCTCACAGAAGCGGGAAACAGGGCATCAGCCAGCCGTCTGGCAGGTGCCAGCCAGCGCGCATGCGCCTTAAGCAGATCTTCTGGTAGCGTGAGATCGAGGAGAAAACGATCTTCGACATGGGCGGCTTCAGGGACGAGCGGCAATACATCCACCGGGCAGATTGTTGACTGGGTCTCATGATACCAGTGGTTTTTGCCGTAAACGCGGCGTTGCTCCATGGGCGTTCCTTGTTCGGTATGTGGCAAACCGCCGTTTCGCGGTCATGCTATGCGGAACTATCCTGGCTTAACCCTGGGGCCGGAGAAAATATTGATACGTGCTAACAAATAGCGGATTGGAATAACAGAAGGGTAAATATGCAGAAAAGACCCCTCCTCACGGACGTAAGGAGGGTGAACAACTTATTTGATTTCCAGCTCGTTCATGGCGGCGATGTTGAAGCCGCCGTCAACGTGAACGACTTCGCCGGAGATGCCGGCAGACAGGTCGGAGCACAGGAATGCTGCGCTGTTACCCACGTCTTCAGTGGTGACGGTGCGACGGATCGGAGTGACCGCTTCGCAGTGCGCCAGCATTTTACGGAAATCTTTGATACCGGAAGCCGCCAGGGTACGGATTGGACCGGCAGAGATGGCGTTAACGCGCACGCCTTCCGGACCCATGGCGTTAGCCATGTAGCGGACGTTAGCTTCGAGGGAGGCTTTCGCCAGACCCATCACGTTGTAGTTCGGGATGGCGCGCTCTGCGCCCAGGTAGGAGAGCGTCAGCAGGGCGGAGCCCGGGTTCAGCATACCGCGGCAGGCTTTCGCCATCGCCACAAAGCTGTAGGCGCTGATATCGTGAGCGATTTTGAAACCGTCGCGGGTAACCGCATTAACGTAGTCGCCGTCCAACTGATCTGCCGGAGCATAGCCGATAGAGTGTACGAAACCGTCAAACTTAGGCCATACTTTTGCCAGCTCGGTGAACAGAGACTCGATGCTCTCGTCTTCCGCCACATCGCACGGCAGGACAATGTTAGAACCCAGCGCGGCGGCAAATTCTTCCACACGACCTTTCAGTTTTTCGTTCTGATAGGTGAACGCCAGTTCAGCCCCTTCACGGTGCATTGCTTGTGCGATGCCCCAGGCGATGGACAGTTTGCTGGCAAGGCCAGTCAACAGAATGCGCTTACCGGAAAGAAAACCCATAGCTTTTAATCCTTATCGTTATTGCGTATTTTTACTTTAACAATCATCTGGTTAGCGTTGTTATTTCAAAATAACTCAAATTTAGCCGGGAATTATATCCCACTGACGACCCCTTGTGTCACGATATTTTTCTGCCATTCGCCACGGTCTGGCGCGCTTTGGCTACCGTGCGTACAAGAGTATACCATCTGATATTGCGGCGATCTGGGGTTAGCGGCGCTCGATTTCCGCCAGTAAAAGCCGGGCGTCCTCAGAGTGCGGGATCAGCTCGCCAGGCGATTGATTCTGCCACCAGATCCCCGAGCCGGCCTGGTAAATCGTATCCGCCATCCGCCAGTGTCCCCGCAGAACCCATGCGATACCCTCCGCGCCGGGCCGCTGCGGCTCAGCGACGACGCTAACCCGCGAGGCGGCACGCGCGCGCTGGGTCATAATATTGAAATCGAGACCGCATCCGCTAATGCCTTCGCTGGCAAGAGACCATTCGCCGGCAAAAGCCCATGGCTGCCAGAGCATCAGGCGCTGAGCAATATTGTCGCCCCGTAGCCACAGCGGCTGGCCCTCAAGAAGGGTGATGACCCGGTCAACGCCGGGAAAAGGAGAAAACGGGCCATCCTTTTCCAGCGTAGCGATACTGGCGCGCCAGAGAAAGGGCGCATCTGGCGAAGCAACGCTGACAATTTCACGCGTTTCCCCACCGCCGTTTTTCCACGGCGTGACCGGCAGGGTAGAAAACTGAACCGGAACAATCATCGCAATTTTCGCCTCGGATTATTTACCGTCTTTACGCCAGGCATCGGCGGTCAGCGCCTCGCCGAAATGGCCGGCAATCAGACGTTTTGTCAGATCGTGCAGCGGAGAGGCCAGTACGTCGGCGGTGCTGCCGCGTTCGACCACTTCACCCTGGTGCATCACCAGCACCTGATCGCTGATGTGCTTCATCATGCCCAAATGCTGGGTAACGTAAATGTAGGAGATACCCTGTTTTTCCTGCAGCTCCAGCATCAGGTTAATCAGTTGGGAACGCATTGACATATCCAGCGACGCCAGCGCTTCATCGCAGACGATTACTTTCGGGCGCAGGATCAGCGCCCGCGCCAGGCCCAGACGCTGTTTTTGGCCCGGTGCCAGCATATGCGGATAATAGCTGACGTGGTCAGGCAGCAGACCAACCATGCGTAACGTTTCGATAATCTGCTTCTGCCGCGCCTCGGGTTCGAGGTCGGTATTGAGACGCAGAGGGAAATCGAGGATTTGCGAAATTCGCTGCCGTGGATTGAGCGAAGTCGACGGATCCTGAAAAATCATGCGAATCTTCTGGCTGCGGAAAGAGAAATCGCCAAACGCCAGCGGATGGTCATCAATCAGCAGTTCGCCTGTGCTGGGTTCGACCATCCCGGCGAGCATTTTCGCCAGCGTCGATTTGCCGGAGCCGTTTTCGCCGATAATCGCCAGAGTCTGGCGCTCGCGCAGGGTAAAGCTTAACGGCTTAACCGCCTCTACCGTTTGCCGGTGAAACCAGCCGGTGCGGTAGCGAAAGGTCTTACTCAGATTGCGTACTTCAAGCAATGTTTCGACCATTTCACTCTTTCTCCATGTTCAGCGGGAAGTGACAGGCATAGAGGTGGTTACGCGCGCCCACCAGCCGGGGCGTTTCGATACATTCACGCTGGGCGTAAGGGCAGCGCGGCCCGAGCCGGCAGCCGATAGGCAGCTGTTCGAGCAGCGGAATAGCGCCCGGCAAGGTATTGAGCCGACTTTTGTGCGGCATGGCGCTGCCGAAATCGGGAATCGCCCGAATCAGCGCCTGGGTATAGGGATGATGAGGAATCGTCACCAGCTCCTCGCTCGGCGCGGTTTCCACCGTCTGCCCGCAGTACATGACGTTAATTTTGTCCGCCCATTTACTGAGCATCTGCATATCGTGACTGATCAACAAAATCGTGGTGTTGTTGTTTTGGTTCAGCCGCGTCAGCAGGCGGATGATTTGCGCCTGTGTTGTCGGCTCCATGGCGTTAGTCGGTTCATCGGCAATCAGCAGCCGCGGCTGGTTAGCCAGCGCGATGGCGATCATGACCTTCTGACACTCACCGTCCGTCAGCTCGTAGGGGAAGCTGCGCATCGCATCTTTATGGTCTTTAATCCCCACGCGGTGCAAGAGCTCAATGGCGCGCCGCTTGCGCCAGCCAAAACGCTGCCACCAGCGGCCTTTAAAGGTCCAGCCGGGGATATTCTGCGTGAGTTGTTCGCCGATACGTTCGGAAGGATCGAGACAGGATTGCGGCTCCTGAAAAATCATCGAGACGTTGTGGCCCACCAGTTTACGCCGCTCGCGCACTGAGAGACGCAGCAGATCGATATCGTCGAAACGCATACGGTCGGCGGTCACCCGCCAGTTGTCTTTGGTGACGCCGCAAATCGCTTTGGCAATTAAGCTTTTACCCGAGCCGGATTCTCCGACCAGGCCGCGAATTTCCCCCTCAGCGAGGGTCAGGCTGACGCGATCGACGGCTTTCACCCAGCCTTCGTTGGTTTTGAATTCAATGGTTAAATTTCGGATATCGAGTAACGGCATTATTCCACCCCGGCGATAATTGCGCGGCGGATCCCGTCGCCCAGCAGGTTAACCAGCAGGACGCTAATCATAATGGCCGCGCCCGGCAGCATCACCGTCCACGGCGCAACGTAAATCAGCTCCAGCGCGTCGCCGAGCATCGCTCCCCACTCCGGGGAAGGTAGCTGAGCGCCGAGGTCGAGGAAACCCAGCGCGGCGATATCCAGAATCGCCATCGATAGCGCTCGGGTGATCTCCGTAACCAGCCCAGAGGTAATATTTGGCAGTACCGCGAACCATAAAATATTCAGGGTTGACGCTCCGTCAAGGCGGGCGGCGATAACATACTCTTTTTCCAGCTCGTCGTGCACCATGCTGTAAACCGAGCGTACCATGCGCGGCAGAAGCGCCAGCCAGACGGCGAACATCGCGTGGCTGAGGTGAGGTCCGGCGAAGGCGACCACGATGATGGCCAGCAGCAGTGACGGGATCGACAGCAGGGTATCGAGAATATGGTTCATTACCGCCGAGCGCAGGCCGTGGGTCGCACCGGCAATCACGCCAAGCACCAGACCCAGTAGGGTAGCGCCCAGCGTCACCACAAACGCGCCGCCGACCGTTGGCGCCGCGCCGCTCAGCAGGCGGCTAAGAACGTCGCGGCCCAGATCGTCGGTACCAAGAAAGAACGAGACTTCGCCGTAGCGCGACCATGACGGCGGCAGCAGTTGATAGCCAAGGAACTGCTGATCGATACCGTAAGGCGCGAACCAGCTGCCGAAAACGCACAGTAGCACCAGCGCCGCGCAGCCGTACAGGCCGATCATAGCGGTAGTATCGCCATAGAATTTTCGCCAAACGGTGCGCAGCGCACCCGGCGGGCGCTTCTCCAGATAGACGCTATCGTAGGGCATATGAACCTGTTTTATGTTTGTTAGTCATGATTGATGTCTTTTTAAATTCTTCAATACCAGCAACACGTTACTGCCATTTTGTGCTTTAAGATTCTTTATTTTGCATTAATTTGAAGGTTATCAATTTACGTATAATGTGCACACTGATGTGTATATCATCTTCCCGAATGTACACATTGCCTACCGACACAAAACTTAGGAAATCTCTTGGCAAAAAAAGAGACAAAATTGAGGTCATTTCAGACGCTCACGGCTTGAATGTCAGGTTGTCCACTTCCGGCAGTATAACATTCTTTTATCGTTACAGATGGAACGGGAAGGCCGTACAGCTGACGATTGGCGATTATCCAACCATATCACTATCTCATGCGCGAGAGCGTCGGCAGCAGTTCAGGGCGTGGTTGACGGAAGGACTGGATCCGAGACGGCAAACGGTGCTGGCGAAACAGAAAAATAGAAGCGCTGACAGTTAAAGAAGCGTTCGACTACTGGGAAAAGTATTACTGCCTTCCTGAAGGACTGGTCAATATAAAAGTTAATCGCCGGGACTTTAATAATCATATCGCTGCTGTGCTCGGCGACATGATCGTTGACCAGACAACAAAGGCACACTGGCTAAGCCTTTTTGATGATATGGGAAGAAGGGGGGGGACAGGGCAGATGCTGGGTTTAATGCAGCGTACATTCCGTTTCTGCTCCAACCAAGGGGTTATTAACGTAAACTCTATAGAAAGCTTAAGACGCGCTGATGTCGGGCTGACTGCTGCGGTAAAAGAACGCTGGTTAAGTGATGAGGAAATCAAAACTGTATGGAATGCTCTGCCGGAGATGAAGCACAGGCAGCAGCTGATTATGACGTTTCTAATCATGACCGGTTGCCATAGTACTGAGATAAGAACGGCTAAATGGGAATGGTTTGATTTCCAGGAGGGAACCTGGACTATTCCAGCAAGTGATTACAAAACCGGTAAGTCAGAAAGGCGGGCGCTACCTGAAGCGGTGGTCAAAATGCTGAAGACAGAAAAAGAAACATCCGTCTCAAATTATGTTGTGACACTGTCACGATAAAAAGGGCCAGAACACGATCGTCCCCCGCTGCAATCCAACATTGCTTTATTCTCAGCTCAAATCATCGCCAAAACGGGAATGAAAACATGGTCGCTCCATGACCTGAGAAGAACAATAGCGACACGCCTGTCCGAGCTCGGCGCGCCGCCACATGTTATAGAAAAATTGCTCGGCCATCATATGTCCGGCGTCATGGCGAGATATAACCTGCATGATTACCTTGATGATCAGCGCCATTGGCTTGGGGTATGGCAAACTCATCTTGAAAAGCTGATTGGTCAGCCTCTGGTTTAATACCCACCTTAGACGATCCTGCCGGAGTATTCCGGCTTTATCATCAACCCACCTCTGAAACCTCTGTCATGGCAGAAATAGCCCTATTTTCTTCCTCCCGGGAACACAGAACATCACATCAAAAAATGCACATTTTACGTTCAATTATGAATTAATAGTGGACAAGTGATAACAATTCATTGCATTAAATTGCACAACATTTCAAAAAACGGAGTTTTTGATGTCGTGTCTTTCCTCTGCCAGATACGGGTTTCTGCTGGCCAGACTCACTGCAACAGCCCTCCCGGCAGCGACCCTGAGCCCTGCGGACCAGAATGCCATTGAGCAACAACAAAAGGCATTACTGGAACAGGCGCAACAGCAGCGCGACCTACTCCGCCATTCCACACCTGATCCCTCACTACCGGAAGCCCTCCCCCGCAGAACCGACCGGTCAGTGTTTTGCACTGCGGCATATCCAACTCGAGAACGTCACGGTTCTCCCACTATCTGTGCAGCGAAAATTGGTAACTCCGATATTAAAGCAGCATCCAAAACATCATTAAACAGATTCGAAGTAAAATTTAGATAGGGGTAATAAAATGAAATATTTAACTGAGGAACAATATCAGGATCGAAAAGATTTATTGCGAGGAGCCTCTACAACGATGTTATGGAAAAATATTGACCCAGAGAGTGTGGATGGTGCCTATAAACTAACCTATCAGGAAGAAAAAGCTCTATATATCTGGTTCATTTCACGCTTACTGAAGGATGGTGACATTAAACTCGCTCGCTATGGAAAATTTCTCCCAGGAAGCATTGAAAAACAGATCGATGTTTTTGAAATGGCATTTCCCAAAACTGAGGATGAAATGGATTGTGATGCATTTGAAGGATTTTGGTTTTTAAGTGAAAACTGCCCCGCAGGTATTGTCTGGATTCACGAAAATGGCTATCAGGATTGGACTTAGGTCATGATATTTTAACATCCGCCCCGTCATTTATGATAGGGCGGATGTCATGACATACAATTACATCCAGACTGCGTACCTATTCTACGAGCCTGTCAGTAATTCTGTGTAAATGCCACTGTATTAAAGGTGATCGCTCATGCGGTCACCGAACTCGATAATAAAACGACTCATCGCCAGTCATAAGTTCTGGATCGGTATACTCCATTTTTTGATGCATTTTTGATCACCAGATAAACAACTTTCCGTACCGAGTCATCCGTCGGGAATGCTTTGCGTTTCTTTATCGCCGCCCGGATACTGCGGTTGCAGGAAGTCTTAAAGAGTAACGAGGCAAAAGAGCAGACGGCACGTATGATTGGCGCATTGACCGGGGCACTCATTACGCACACACCCGAAGGGGTATACAGCGGTGCAGACAGTGCCCAGAACGTCTATCGCTACAACATGACGGAACATATGCTGCAGCAGTATGCCCTGGATAATCAGCGGGATATTCTGGCCGCGAGTAAAGGAGATGCGGCGGCGGCGAAGCGTGTTCAGGCCCGGAGAGAAGCGGCGATTATCGTGGCAGCGGCCAGCGGTGGGGGTATGGCACTGACAGCAGGTGGTATGACTCTGATTGGTGCTGCTCCCGAGCTAGTGCTGGCTGCAAGGCTGGTTATCGCCGGTTGTAAAACAAATCCTGCGCTCTGCCTGAATCAGGCGGGTATTTATGCGGCAGATATTGTGGCACCAGAAGCACTTATCGGTACCGGAGCCATTACCACTTCCAGTACGCTGATTATCGGGAAAACCGAAGATAGCCTGAAGAAGCTTTCGCAGCAGTTGGTGAAGGTCTAGGATGAACTAAATATAAAAAAACATTAAATATTCAATCTGTTGCCAGCTTTATCAAAGGAGAAACAGCCTCCGGGGCTAATCTTACTACGAAAACGGCAGATTATGTACGTGATATTCAGAAAGTTAATACTAGCCAGTTAGTCAAGCTTTTCGATAAATCACAGCCAGATGGTAATATTAATATTTTTGGCAAGCCCATAGCGCAAGTGTTAGGCGATGGAGGAAGTAACAAGAAAGGCACAACAAAAGTTTTGGCTTCAGAATCACTTAATGATAAAGATATCTATACTTATGCACAATCACTTGCTGGAAGCACACCTCTTATCGAGGTGAGAAACGCAAAAGGTGTTGTGTACTACGCTAAGTATGACGGGAAAATTATAAATCTGAGAAATTATTCAGCTAGTGCGCAAGAGTCTAAAGCTCGATGGACAATTGATATTATCGGCTATAAAGATATAAATAAAGCTTCAAACCTCGCTGACAACAAGTTTGAACTCAAGTTTAGATAGGAGATTATATATGATTACAAAAGATGAATATAAAAAAAGGAAGGAAGCCCTTGAAGGGGCATCAATGGTTACGATTTGGGAAAATATTCACCCAGCTAGCCTGTCAGGTAAGATAACGCTGTCATTTGATGAAGAGAAAGAGTTATTTCTCTGGTTTATTGAGCGTTTAATGTATGAAGGGAAAGTAAAGCTTGGAAACGGTGGCAAGTTCTGGACGGGAACAATAAAAGAGCAGGTCTCTAAGTTTAGAGAAAGTTTCCCTAATTCTCCTGAAGAGATGGAGTGTGGCGCTTTTAATGGGTATTGGTTTTTATCTGATACTTGTCCTGCTGGGCTTGTCTGGATTCACGAAAATGGCTATCAGGATTGGACTTAGGTCATGATATTTTAACATCCGCCCCGTCATTTATGATAGGGCGGATGTCATGACATACAATTACATCCAGACTGTGTACCTATTCTACGAGCTTGTCAGTAATTCTGTGTAACTGCCACTGTATTAAAGGTGATCGCTCAGGCGGTCACCGAACTCGATAATAAAACGACTTATCGCCAGTCGTCAGTTCTGGATCGGCATACTTCATTTTTTTGATGCATTTTTGATCACCAGATAAACAACTTTCCGTACCGAGTCATCCGTCGGGAATACTTTGCGTTTCTTTATCGCCGCCCGGATAACGCTGTTCAGCGATTCTACAGCATTCGTGGTGTAGATGGCCTTGCGGATATCCGGTGGGTAGCCGAAGAACGTGTTCAGGTTTTCCCACTGTGCACGCCAGCTTTTGCTGATTTGGGGATACTTATCCTCCCATGCTTCTGTGAACGCATCAAGCGCCATCAGCGTCGCCTCTTCGGTCGGGGCCTGATAAAGCTTTTAGCCCGCTGGTGACGGCTTTGGAGTCCTTACAGGACACGTATTTCAGGCTGTTACGCACCATATGGATGATGCACAGCTGGATGTGAGCCTGCGGGTAGACGCTGTTTATCGCATCCGGGAAGCCCTTCAGACCGTCCACGCAGGCAATGAGGATGTCCTGAAGACCGCGATTTTTAAGCTCTGTCACCATACTCAGCCAGAACTTTGCGCCTTCATTTTCGGCCAACCTCATACCCAGTAATTCTTTCTGGCCTTCGATGTTGATACCCAGCGCCAGGAAGAGGGCTTTGTTGATTACGCTGCCATTCTGACGGACTTTGACAGCAATACAGTCCATATAAACAATGGGATACAGCGCACCCAGTTGTCGGTTTTGCCACCCCGTGATCTGCTCTTTTTACGGCGTCGGTGACCTTGGATATCAGCGTGGGCGATACATCGGCGTCGTACATTTCTTGCGTGCGTTTATCAGGGATAGTTTATCCCACCCCCTGGTACGTAACCCCAGAAGACAGGGTCGATATGCAGTTGCTCATCATGTTCGCTCAGGAGCAAAACCTTTGTCCCTGGCGCCACGTTGTATCGGCCGATTGGTTCTGGATCATAGGCGATATCACGCTCAGCTTCTTTGGCAAGGTAAGCCAGGTATTCTTCGCGTGTCTGTGATTGAGCAAAGCGTCCGCACATGGTTACCTCCAGTCATCAGAGTGAAAGTATAGAGGGTGTGGAGAAAAGGTAGGAAGGTAACTCCGACAGCCATATAACTGATGACTGCCGGAGTGGACGTTAAAAACAATGTGTACAAAATTGTGTATTAAAATCCGGAAAAATCACAATAATAAAAACTAACTTGTTGTATTTAAATGGTGTTTTTTTATTTGTAACTGCTATCGTAGGGCATACCATTCCTTATGTTTCAGTGGGTTAGCCATAGCCCCCAAAATATCGGATATCACGTTCACAATAATCACCAGCGCGCCGATGACCATCACGCCCGCTGAGATTGCGGCGTAGTCCTGTTGGCGAATGGCGTTAATGAGCCAGCGGCCCAGTCCCGGCCAGCTAAAGACCATTTCGGTAATCATCGCCAGCGTTAGCATGGTGGAAAACTGCAGACCCAGGCGCGGGATCACCGGCGGCAGGGCGTTATGCAGTACGTGACGGTGTAAAATCGTCCGCCGCGATACGCCGCGGGTGGCCGCTGCTTTGACATAGTTGGTGTCGTACACTTCGCTGGTGCTGATGCGCATCAGACGGATCACTTCCGTTGTCGGCGCCACTGCGAGGGTCAGCACCGGCAGCACCATATGGCGCGCCGCGCTGACGATCATTTCATGACGCCACGGCGAATCGGAAAGCCACGCGTCGATCAGCGCAAAGCCGGTGACCGATTTTACTTCGTACAGCAGGTCGAAGCGCCCGGAGACCGGGAACCAGCCCAGGGTGAGGGAGAAAAACAGGGTCAACAGCAGCGCCAGCCAGAATACGGGGATCGAGAAGCCCAGCAGAGCCAGGGCGCTAATCAGGGTATCTTGCCATTTGTTGCGCATAATCCCCGCCAGCATGCCGACGGGGATTCCGATTACCAGCGCGAAGCCGAAGGCGAGGATACACAGCTCCATCGTGGCAGGGAATACCTCTTTAAGCTGCTCGGAGATCGGCTGCCCGTTGATGCTGGAGACGCCAAAATCCCAGTGCAGCACGCCCTCAAACCAGAACCACCAGGCGTTCCACAGCGAGGCGCCCTGCAGCGGCGCGTGAGGCGTAAAATAGCTCAGGCTAAAACCGACAAACGTCAGCAGAAAGAGCGTAATCAGCAGCAGCAGCAGGCGACGCAGGGTAAAAATAATCATGGTTTTTGCACCTCGTCTTCTTTTTCCCGCGAGACCCCGGCAAAAGAGGCGTTGCCAAACGGACTCAGCACCAGGCCTTTCATGTCGTAACGATAGGCCTGAAGACGCAGGGAGGAAGCCAGCGGCAGTACCGGCAGTTCATCAGCAAGAATGCGTTGGGCCTCTTTATAAGCTTCAATGCGCGAAGCCAGCTGCTGGGATGTCAGCGCTTTTTGCAGCACGTCGTCGAATTCACGATGACACCAGTGAGCATAGTTGGTTTGTGAGGCAATCGCCGCGCAGCTCAATAGCGGACGGAAGAAGCTGTCCGGATCGTTACTGTCCGTTGCCCAGCCGGAAAGCGTCAGATCATGACTCATATCCATTAATCTGGCTTCCTGAAAACGCCCTTCGACCGGCACAATGATCACCTTCACGCCAATTTGCGCCATATCCGCCTGGATAAGCTCGGCGGTTTTCAGGGGGCTGGGGTTCCAGGCCTGCGAACTGGTCGGGACCCATAGTTTAAGCGTCAGCTGTTCCAGCCCCAGCGCTTTAAGCCTGGCGCGAGCTTCCGCAGGATTATATTCGGTGATTCTGGCGTCGTTATCATAGGCCCAGGAGGCGCGAGGCAGCATTGAAGCTGCGGTTTCCGCCGTTCCGTAATAGATTGACTGCATCAGACGCTGATTATTGATGGCCAACGCCAGCGCGTGACGGACCTCCGGATTATCGAGCGGCGGCTTAGCGGTATTGAACGCCAGCCAGGCGATGTTCATTCCCGGGCGCAGGGTCAGGCGAAGGCGCGGGTCGTCGCGCAGAATAGAGAGCTGGCTCGCAGCCGGCCAGGCCAGCACATCACACTCGCCGGTCAGCAGTTTTGACAGTCGTCCGGTACCGCCGGAGCCCAGATCGACCACCACCTGCGGCATCAGCGGTTTACCTCGCCAGTAGGCCGGGTGGCGCTGCAGACGAATATATTGCCCGCTGCGATATTCCTCAAGCTGGAACGGGCCGGTGCCAACAGGTTGACGATCGATCAGCTCCTGACGATCGCTCTGAGCCAGCTTTGCGGCATACTCCGCCGACATCACCGAGGCGTAGTGGGTAGCCAGGTGCCACAGGAAGGAAGCATCCGGTCGTTTGAGGCGAAATTCAACGGTGTGGTTATCCAGCTTACGCACGCTTTCGACGCTGTCGGCGAACTGTAAGCTATCGAAATAGGGGAAGCTGCTGCCGTTCACGTTGTGCCACGGATGGTCGCGGTTAAAAATCCGGCCAAAGGTAAAAATCACGTCGTCAGCGTTGAAATTGCGGGTCGGCTTAAACCAGGCGGTGGTCTGGAACGGCACGTTATTGCGCAGGTGGAAGCGGTAGGTGGCGCCGTTATCCAGCACCTCCCAGCTTTCTGCCAGTTCCGGGACCAGGCGGTAGGTATAGGGGTCAACATCAAGCAGTCGGTCGTACAGCTGGGCGGCAAGAGTATCGACAATCAGACCGCTGCTGACCTTTTGTGGGTTGAAGGTGTTAACCTGGCCGCTTACGCAATAAACAAAACCGCTATCGCGAATATCCGCGTTAGCAGGCAGGGCGGGCGCGGCAAAAGCTTGCCCGTACAGCATAGACACCGCTGCCAGGAGAGAAGACAATTTCAGGCGCATAGTTTCTTATTGATTATAGAGCAAGGCTCTATCTTATTAATATTAAATAACATTTACCACCACCTTATTGCTTATGGAGATAATGTAAGCGATGGTTGCGTCGGTTATTTGACCAACTAATTCAAATTCATACCGCTTATTAACTTCGAGTATACCTCTTAATTCACCCTGCGTTTGGCAACAGGCGAAGAGACGGGAAGCGCAAATATGAATTTCATCGATTCAAATGCAGAACGGCTCGCGGGCACGTATTGTCGTAAGCATAGCGCTTCTCTGCGCCGCAGACGCCCAGACGTTTGCCACATGGTAGCTTTTTATTTGCGGATTCTCCAGCGAGCCGTGCCGGCATGACCGCCGGAGAAAGGGGCGCTACAGCGGCAGGAGCCGGTTATAACGTGCAATATAGTCTTTTGGGGTGATTTCAAGCTTTCCGCCATCAGGATGGTTCGCGACATACGTACGCAGCACCAGGCCGCTTTTTTGCGGCGTGATTTCCCAGCCTTGCAGACGATAGGAATCTTCGGTTGAACGAATAAGCAGGTCTGAAAAGATCATCATGACCGTGAGCGCCGGGGCTTTGTGGCTTTTCATGGTATGAACCAGGCTGACGTGCGCGGCATAGCGGCCAAGCGTTGAGGAATTAACCGGAATCATCTGTATTTTCAGTCCATTGAGTCATCATGCGCCGATGATAGTTCACATCAGTATATCTTACCAGTTACAAATGTTTAACCATGATGACGGCCCGGGCGCATCCAAAACCCTTAACTTTGTCCCTGTTTGCCTCCGCAGGTCATGGTAACCATTCATGTGACGCTGTCACTTCATGTCATTAAGAGGCGTAAATTCATACAGCGCCAGCGCGTTGCTCTCCAGCGAATCGACGAGCTGCCATCGATCGCTTGCGGGCGTTTCTTCGCTCACGCGCAGGGCCGGGCGCGCCTGGTGCATCAGCCAGCGATACTCTTCTTCATCCGGGCCGCTCTGGCTGCGAAAAGCCTCGAAAAGCGGAAAGAGCGCGCCATGATGCCGATCGAAGAGATGATGTTTGATGCGCCAGCGTCCATCAAGGCCGAGCAGGCGCACGCTCCATGGCTGACTAAAGCGCTGGATAAACGCCTCCTCGCTGGAAAGCCAGGGATTGAAAACCACCGTATTGCGCAGCAGCAACTGGTAATGGCCGTTATCGCGCAGCAGCAGCAAATTTTTTTCGTTAATCACCACTTCGCCCCGCAGCCTGCGCCACAGCCTCAAGACCCAATACACCGGTCGCGGCAAACCGTGGAGATAGTGCAGCGCCAGGCTGGAGGTATCAAGCTTGCCGTTAGCGCCGGCTTCCCCTTGCAGCCCGGAATTCAGCCAGAACCCCGCCAGCCACACCTGGTCTGCCAGCCCCAGCAGATTATCCATCAGTAGCGCGCCGCGAAAGAAACGGCCGTTGGTGTCGCGAGTATCGCCGGTCAGGGTATTCCACGACAGTAGCCAAAGCGGTAACAGCAGCTGCCGCTGGCGCAGCGCGCTGTGGAGCTTGCGCATTTTAAGCACCGGGTAATTCTCGCTGGCGGCCAGCCTCTGGCTATCAATCTGCGCCAGATCCAGCAGTTCATTCGCATCTGCCTGGCAGGCAAGAAAATCCGCCTCGGCCAGCAGCGGTGAACAGAAGAGGGGATCGTCCTCCACGTTTTGTGAAAAGCGGTGCCAGATCCCCAGCGCCGACTGCGGCGAAAGCGCCTGGAGGATCGTTTTTTGTTGCCGCCAGGCATGCTGGCGCGCCTCATCGCTGGCCTGCGGGGACCAGTGCCAGACAAAACGCCAGCTGGCGAGGGTTGCCGGTGGAAAATGGTTGGCGGACAGGTGCAGAAAACGCTGTAGCAGATCGCCACGAGTGGTGATACCGGTATGCAGTATTACCGCCCAGCCCATCGACGCCAGCCAGCTAAAAATGCGCTGCAGGTTATACCAGCACGCATACCCGGCCAGCTGCGCATCGTCCCAGCCGGTACCGAACAGGCGGCTACTGAGAAACGGATCGTGAACGTCGATGGCGAATATCGGCAGCGAGTTGTGCAGTTCTTCGAGCTCCTGACGGACATCCTCGCGCAGCAGGTCATCCAGTTCCCGAACGGTAACGACGATGCGCGTGTGCCGCAGCGGCGTACCGCGCGCCGGTAGCTGGCGCACATCAAGATGACGGGTTTGCTGGGGATTGAGCCGCAGCGGCGGGCTATCCAACCCATTGATCTGCGGCGCATTGAGCCGGGAATATAGCCTGTCTATAGACACCGGTTGCCATAGTTCAGCCCGTTGAACGCGTGGACGAGGGGATTCAACCGCCGTTTGCGGATGCTGATGGCGAAACTGGCGCGGCGTCAGACCGTGTTCACGTTTAAACAGGTCGCTCATCACCCGACTGCTGGCAAAGCCCTGTTGCTGAGCGATTTGCTGTATCGATTTACGCGTCATCGTCAACTGCTCAGTAGCTTTACGCAGGCGAAGCCCGGTGATGTATTGCATAAAGCTGACGCCCACCTCTTTGCGGAACAGGCGCGATAGCCAGGCCTCAGAAACAAATTCGGCGGCGGCTATCTCCTGCAGCGACAGGCGTCGTTGATAGTTGGCGTCGATTCGCGCCACTACCCGATTTATTCGCTGACTCCAGCGTTCGGCTCCGCGAGGCGCCTGGGCGGTGAGGGGACGGCTGAAGCGTGACGCCAGCAGAAGAGCAATTTCGCTAAGCCAGCGGTTGGCCTCCAGCCGGTAGTGGGCTTGCGGATTGACCAGACCGAGGACCAGCAGCTGGCGCATCAGGTAGCGCAGGGTATCTTCGGCATCGCGGGTTTCGTTGCTGCTCTGGTAGGCAGAGGCAAAAAAATCGCCGTCGAGGCGGGTCAGCCATCCAGCGTTCAGCGACAGCGCCATCACGACGTTCGCCGTCTTGCTGTGCAGGCTCCAGCGGCGATGCCGATTCACTATCGCCAGTTCATCAGCCTGCAGGTTCCGGCCCGACTCGCCATCGCGGAGTTCGACGCTGCCCTCAAGCAGCCATATTAGCGTCAGCGTCTCGTTTTCCTGCTGGCTCAACTGGCGGATATCGCGAACCGTAACCTGAAAGTCGCCTGAATGATGATCCACACCGCCTCCTGAAGACAAAAAACAGCGTGTTGTTTTTTGTCATAACCGTTTTGTATGAAAAACACTCATTAATAATCCGTCACTATAAAACAAAAAAGCGCATTTTAAAGCCGCCATGGATGCATAAACTCGAAAGTGTCGTGCAAACACAACACAGGAATAATAAAAATGACACACCCGATTATTGAGGCATTACAGGTTAATGAGGCGCAGTTTGTCGCTCTTCGTCGCCGTTTCCACCAGCAGCCGGAAATCGGTTTTGAAGAGCATAAAACCAGCGAAGAGGTGGCCCGACTGCTCGGCGAGTGGGGCTATCAGGTCCATCGTGGTCTGGCGGGAACCGGCGTGGTCGGTACCTTACGCGCAGGCGACGGTCAAAAACGGTTGGGACTTCGGGCGGATATGGACGCGCTGCCGATGCATGAGATGAGCGGCAAAGCGTGGGCCAGCCAGATAGAGGGACGTTTTCATGGCTGCGGCCACGACGGTCATACCACCACGCTATTGTACGCCGCGGAATATCTGGCGCGCACGCGGCAGTTTAACGGCACGCTGCAGCTTATTTTTCAGCCGGCTGAGGAACTGCTCTACGGCGGCCGGGTTATGCTCGAAGACGGCCTGTTCGACCAGTTCCCCTGCGATGCCATTTTTGGCCTGCATAATATGCCGGGACAACCGTTAGGCAAAATCGGTCTGCGCGACGGGGCGATGATGGCCTCATCCGACACTCTCCATATTGAAGTCAAAGGGGTTGGCGGACACGGCGCGCTGCCGGAGCATACCGTCGACGCTACGCTGGTGGCCTGCCATATCACCCTGGCGCTGCAATCCATTGTCTCCCGCAATATCACGCCGTTTGAACCGGCTGTCGTGACCGTGGGCAGCATCCAGGCCGGGCATGCGCCAAATATTATCAATGACAAGGCCTTAATGAAGCTCACTGTGCGCACCTTAAACGAACAGGTTCGCGAGACCGTACTGCAGCGCATTCACGATATTGCCGTCGCTCAGGCCGAGAGCTTTAACGCCAGCGCCGCCATTACCCACGTTAACGGCAGCCCGGTTTTAAGAAACGATCCGGCAGCCAATGAGATGGTTCGGAAGGTGGCGGCTTCGCTATTTGGCGAGGACCTGGTCGGCGAAGTGAAGCCGTTTATGGGCAGCGAAGATTTTGCTTTTATGCTCGAGCGTAATCCGAACGGCTGCTATTTCACCATCGGAGCCGGGGATGAAGCGGATCGCTGTATGGTGCATAACCCGGGATATGACTTCAACGATGCCCTGTTGCTAAAAGGCGCCGCGCTGTGGTGCGCCCTGACGGAGCACTATTTGCGTTAATCTCCGCAACGAAGAGGACCCTGCTATGAGTTCTGTATCGCTAAGCGAAGCGCAGTTCGTCGGCACCGATCGCCTGCTGGCGGGTATTGTATTGAGCGTTCTGACCTTCTGGCTGTTTGCCCAGTCGGTGATTAACGTGGTTCCGGCAATGAAAAGCAGCCTTGATATTTCGCTGGAAACCCTGACCCTGGCGGTGAGCCTGAGCGCCTTGTTCAGCGGCTGCTTTGTGGTCGCCAGCGGCGGGCTGGCGGATAAATTCGGCCGCATGCGCATGACCACCCTGGGCCTGATTCTCAGCATAGCCGGCAGCGCAATGCTGGTGCTCTCCCAGGGACCCGCGCTGTTCCTGGCCGGACGCGTTTTACAGGGGCTATCGGCCGCCTGCATCATGCCGGCGACGCTGGCATTAATAAAAACCTGGTATGAAGGTAAAGCGCGCCAGCGGGCGGTCAGCTTCTGGGTCATCGGCTCCTGGGGCGGCAGCGGGCTGTGCTCGTTTGTCGGCGGGGCGATTGCTACCGGACTGGGCTGGCGCTGGATCTTTGTTTTCTCCATCGCGGTAGCGCTGGCGGCGCTGTTTTTACTGCGCGGTACGCCGGAGAGCCGCAGCGCCAGCGCGCAGCAGCATAAGCTGGACATCAGCGGCCTGCTCAGCCTGATCCTTGCGCTGGTGCTGTTAAATCTGTTTATCAGCAAAGGCCACGGCTGGGGCTGGAGCAGCGGAACCTCGCTGACGATGCTGGGCGGCGCGGTGGCGGCGGGGTTATTTTTTATCCGCAGCGGTCGGCGTAAGGGCGACGCGGCGTTGATTGATTTTGCGCTGTTTCGTAACCGGGCCTACAGCGCCGCGGTGCTGTCGAATTTTCTGCTCAACGGCGCCATCGGTACCATGATGATTGCCAGCATCTGGCTCCAGCAGGGGCACCATCTAAGCCCGCTGGAGAGCGGAATGATGACGCTCGGCTACCTGGTCACCGTGCTGGCGATGATCCGGGTGGGCGAAAAGCTGCTGCAACGCTACGGCGCGCGCTTGCCGATGATCGCCGGCCCGGTTTTTACCGCGCTTGGCATCCTGCTTATTTCCTGCACCTTTCTCGATAAATCGACCTATATCGTCACGGTCTTTTTCAGCAACGTGCTGTTTGGCTTTGGACTGGGCTGCTACGCTACTCCGTCAACGGACACCGCGGTGGTCAACGCTCCCGAGAATAAGGTCGGGGTGGCGTCGGGAATTTATAAGATGGGTAGTTCGCTCGGCGGGGCGATGGGTATAGCGGTGACAGCGTCACTTTTTGCGCTGTTTTTACCGCTGGGAATGGCCAGCGCGGCGCAGTATGCGCTGTGGTTTAACGCCGAGCTCTGTCTCGGTTCAATGACGCTGAGCGCGCTGCTGCTGCCGCGCATAGCTCAAAGCTGATGCTTTTTCAGCAGCGCCCGCAGCTGGTGATAGGTTAGCCCCAGTAGCTCGGCCGCCTGCTTTTGATTGTACTTTGCCTGTTCGAGACTTCTCTCGAGCAGGCTTTTTTCTTGCTCCTGCTGGAAAGCGCGCAAATCGAGCGGCAACGTGGGGCCGGGCGCCTTTTCTGCTGCAGCGGGCGGGGCAGTTTGCTGCTGGCGGAAGGGGTTAATAATAATATTATCCAGCTCGCTTTCACTGCTGCCGTGACGGTAAACCGACCGTTCCACCACGTTTTTTAATTCACGGATATTCCCCGGCCAGCGGTAGTTCTGCAGCGTCACGGCGGCGCGTTCGCTAAAGCCGGGAAACAACGGCAGTCCGAGTTCGCGGCACATCTGGATAGCAAACTGGGTGGCGAGCAGCATAATATCGCTCTGGCGTTCGCGCAGCGGCGGCAACTGCACCACATCGAAAGCCAACCTGTCGAGTAGGTCAGCGCGAAAGAGCCCATCTTCCACCATTTGTGGCAGATCGGCGTTGGTCGCGCACACCAGGCGGACGTTAACCTGCAGCGGCTGGCTGCCGCCGACGCGCTCGAGTTCGCCATACTCAATCACGCGCAGCAGCTTTTCCTGCACCAGCATCGGCGCGGTGGCCAGCTCATCAAGAAACAGGGTACCGCCGTCGGCGCGCTCGAAGCGCCCCGGATGGCGTTTACTGGCCCCCGTAAATGCCCCGGCTTCATGACCGAATAGCTCGGAATCGAGCAGGTTTTCATTCAGCGCAGCGCAGTTCAGCGAGATAAACGGCCCCTGCCAGCGGGAAGAGAGGAAGTGCAGGCGGCTGGCGATCAGCTCCTTACCGGTTCCGCGTTCGCCAATCACCAGCACCGGTTTATCGAGCGGCGCCAGTCTTGAGACCTGTTCCAGCACTTCCAGGAAGCTGTTGGCCTCGCCGAGCAGGTTGTCCTTGTATTCCGCCATGATGAATTTCGCCATTAAGTAGTGTGATTCACCAGGTCACTTTAGCAATGCGTTGGCCAGATAACAACCACTTCTATTAAAATCAATAAGATAAAAAGTTGGCACAGCATTTGTATTAGTGATGGCACAGGCCGGTGCCTGATACCAGAACTATGAGGATTGAAATTATGGGTATTTTTTCTCGTTTTGCCGACATCGTGAACGCCAACATTAACTCTCTGCTGGAGAAAGCGGAAGATCCGCAGAAGCTGGTTCGACTGATGATCCAGGAGATGGAAGACACGTTGGTTGAAGTGCGTTCGACCTCGGCGCGGGCGTTGGCTGAAAAGAAACAGCTGACCCGTCGTATTGAACAGGCCGTTGCGCAGCAGGCGGAATGGCAGGAGAAAGCCGAACTGGCGTTGCGTAAAGAGAAAGAGGATCTGGCTCGTGCGGCGCTGATCGAGAAGCAGAAGCTGACCGACCTGATCGCTAGCCTGGAAAATGAAGCGCAGCTGGTTGATGAAACGCTGGCGCGGATGAAAAAAGAGATTGGCGAGCTGGAGAATAAACTGAGCGAAACGCGCGCCCGTCAGCAGGCGTTGATGCTGCGCCATCAGGCCGCAAGTTCCTCCCGCGACGTTCGTCGTCAGCTGGACAGCGGCAAGATTGATGAGGCGATGGCGCGCTTTGAATCGTTTGAACGCCGTATCGATCATATGGAAGCCGAAGCCGAAAGCCACCGCTTCGGTAAAGATAAATCGCTGGATCAGCAGTTCGCCGATCTGAAAGCGGACGATGAAATCAGCGAGCAGCTGGCGGCGTTGAAAGCCAAAATGAATCAAAATAACCAGTAATGTATTCGGGCGGCACCGAGACGTGCCGCCGCCATCTGCAAGGAGTTCACATGAGCATGCTTTTTCTCGCCATCCCTTTGACGTTGTTTGTGCTGTTTGTTTTGCCGGTCTGGCTTTGGCTGCATTACAACAACCGCACCGCCAGCGGCAGTTTATCGCAAAACGAGCAGCAGCGCCTGCTGCAGCTGACCGATGACGCAAAGCGCATGCGCGAGCGTATTCAGGCGCTGGAAGCCATTCTTGACGCTGAGCATCCGAACTGGAGAGAAAAATAATGGGCGGACTGGATCTGAGTAAAAAACTGTGGCGCATTCCACAGCAGGGCATGGTCAAAGGCGTTTGCGCCGGTATCGCGCAGTACCTGGACGTGCCGGTTAAGCTGGTGCGCCTGATTACCGTACTGGCAATGATTTTTGGCCTGTTCCTGTTTGTGGTGGTGGCCTACATCATTCTCTCGTTTGCGCTGGATCCTATGCCGGAAAGCGAGCTGTATGGTGAAAAAACGCCGAGCAGCGGAGAACTGCTGGCTGCTGCGGATAAGGAGCTGGCTGCAGGGGAGCGCCGTCTGCGTGAAATGGAACGCTACGTCACCTCTGACACCTTTTCGCTACGCAGTCGTTTTCGCCAGCTATAACTGAAAGTTGAGGTTAATAATGAACATGAAATGGCAGCAGGCCGGGCAAAAAGTTAAACCGGGTCTGAAAATCGCAGGCAAGCTGGTGTTGCTCACCGCGCTGCGCTACGGCCCGGCGGGCGTCGCTGGCTGGGCGGTAAAATCCGTCGCGCGTCGGCCGCTGAAAATGCTGCTGATGCTTGTTCTGGAACCGATGCTCAGCCGGGCGGCGCAGCGGTTTTCTAAACGTCGTGGATGGCGTATGTTATGAGTGCCTAAAAACTCACTCTATCAGGATGATAAAATGCGAAAATTGTTTCTGGGTTTAGCGCTGGCGATGGCTTTACCCGCCTTCGCGGCGGAGCACTGGATTGACGTCCGCGTTCCGCAGCAGTATCAAAAAGAACACGTTAACGGCGCGGTGAACATACCGCTGGCGGATTTAAAATCGCGGATTGCGGCTGAAGTGCCGGATAAAAACGATACCATTCACGTCTATTGTAACGTTGGCCGACAGTCGGGCCAGGCTCAGCAGCTGCTGAGCGAAATGGGCTACACGCAGGTGGTGAATGCCGGCGGCCTCAGTCAAATAGCGATGCCGAAAAGCGCCAGCCACTAACCGTCAGCCCCGCCGCAGCGGGGCTATTGCACTTTATTGATTAGCCCTCATGTCTATTTCCCTCGTTCTTCAGGCTCAACAGGATGGCGATGAAGCGACTCAAAACAGAATTTAATGCGCTGGTGAATCGTGGGGTTGACCGGCATCTCCGTCTGGCCGTCACCGGTCTTAGCCGTAGCGGCAAGACCGCGTTTATTACCGCACTGGTCAATCAGCTACTGAATATCCACGCCGGGGCACGGCTGCCGCTGCTTAGCGCGGCCAGAGAAGAACGCCTGCTGGGCGTCAAGCGCGTCCCGCAGCGGGATTTTGGCATTCCGCGTTTTACCTATGACGAAGGGCTGGCCCAGCTCTATGGACAACCTCCGGTCTGGCCGACGCCCACCCGCGGCGTCAGCGAAATCCGCCTCGCTCTGCGCTATCGCTCTAACGATTCGCTGCTGCGCCATTTTAAAGAGACTTCGACGCTCTATCTGGAGATTGTCGATTATCCCGGCGAGTGGCTGCTGGATCTGCCGATGCTGGCCCAGGATTACCTGACCTGGTCACGACAGATGACCGGACTGCTGCAGGGGCAGAGGGCGGCGTGGTCGGCGCGCTGGCGGCAGCTTTGCGAAGGGCTGGATCCGCTTGCGCCCGCCGATGAAACCCGTCTGGCGGAGATCGCCGCGGCGTGGACCGATTATCTGCACAGCTGTAAGCGCGAAGGGATGCATTTTATTCAGCCCGGGCGCTTTGTGCTGCCCGGCGAAATGGCTGGCGCGCCGGCGCTGCAGTTCTTCCCCTGGCCGGACGTTGATGCCGCCGGTGAGGCTAAGCTGGCGCAGGCGGACAAACCGACCAATGCCGGAATGCTGCGCGAGCGTTTTAAATACTACTGCGAGAAAGTGGTGAAAGGCTTCTACAAAGATCATTTTCTCCGCTTCGACCGGCAGATTGTGCTGGTGGACTGCCTGCAGCCGCTTAACAGCGGGCCTCAGGCGTTTAACGACATGCGTCTCGCGCTGACGCAGCTGATGCAAAGCTTCCACTATGGCCAGCGCACGCTGTTTCGTCGTCTGTTCTCACCGGTTATCGATAAGCTGCTGTTCGCCGCGACCAAAGCCGATCACGTCACCGTCGATCAGCACAGCAATATGGTATCGCTGCTGCAGCAGCTGATTCAGGATGCCTGGCAGAACGCGGCGTTTGAAGGCATCAGCATGGATTGCCTGGGTCTGGCGTCGATTCAGGCGACGCAGAGCGGGCTTATTGAGGTGAACGGGGAGAAGATCCCTGCGCTGCGGGGGCATCGGCTAAGCGACGGACAGCCGCTGACCGTCTATCCCGGGGAAGTGCCCGCGCGCCTGCCGGGTCAGGCCTTCTGGGAGCAGCAGGGCTTTCAGTTTGAAAACTTCCGCCCGCAAGTGATGGATGTTGATAAACCGCTGCCGCATATTCGCCTCGACGCGGCGCTGGAATTTTTGATCGGAGATAAATTGCGATGACCGAACCCTTAAAACCGCGTATTGATTTCGACGGCCCGCTGGAGGTGGAAAAGGCGCAAATTCTGAAATCCGCTCGCGCTTTTGACGGCGCGGATGCGGAGAAGTTCGCCCCTGCGCGCCTTGACGCGCCGGAAGAAGAAGAGGGGGCGGCGGAAGCGGTAGTGGAGTCGGTGCTGCGGCCTAAGCGCAGCCTGTGGCGAAAGATGGTCAGCGCCGGGCTGGCTATTTTTGGCGTCAGCGTCGTAGCGCAGGGCGTGCAGTGGACGATGACCGCCTGGCAAACGCAAGACTGGATCGCCCTCGGCGGCTGCGCAGCCGGCGCGCTGATTGTCGGGGCGGGCGTCGGCTCGGTAGCAACCGAATGGCGCCGTCTGTGGCGGTTACGCCAGCGCGCGCACGAGCGCGATGAGGCGCGGGACCTGATGCATAGTCATGCGGTCGGCAAAGGGCGTGCCTTTTGCGAAAAGCTGGCCCGGCAGGCGGGTCTCGATCAATCGCATCCGGCGCTGCAACGCTGGTATGCAGCGATCCACGAAACGCAAAACGATCGCGAAGTGGTAAGCCTGTACGCGCAGATCGTGCAGCCGGTGCTGGATGCGCAGGCACGGCGTGAGATTAGCCGCTCGGCGGCGGAATCGACGCTGATGATTGCCGTCAGTCCCCTGGCGCTGGTGGATATGGCGTTTATCGCCTGGCGTAATTTACGCCTCATCAACCGCATCGCCACTCTGTACGGTATTGAGCTCGGCTACTACAGCCGCCTGCGCCTGTTCCGTCTGGTGCTGCTGAATATCGCCTTTGCCGGCGCCAGCGAGCTGGTGCGGGAAGTCGGGATGGACTGGATGTCGCAGGATCTGGCAGCCAGGCTATCGGCGCGCGCGGCGCAGGGGATTGGCGCCGGGCTGTTGACCGCGCGGCTGGGTATCAAGGCGATGGAGCTCTGCCGCCCGCTGCCGTGGATCGCCGATGATAAACCGCGGCTGGGCGACTTCCGCCGCGAGCTGATCGGCCAGCTAAAAGAGACGTTGCAAAAGAGCAAAAGCTGCGCGGAAAAATAAGTCGCTTAAGCATTCCCGGCTTGCGGCGTGAACGCCTTAGCCGGGTTACCGCTCCACAGAAGGCTGTCACTTGTCTCACGGCGATGCGCAGCGCAATCGGGGGAGAAAAGCAGCGGCGATGACGACCGGTTCTTTATTGCCATTTTCCTCTCTGAGCGCATAACTTTACGGCAGAAAGGCCATTTTTCCGCCATACTGTCAATAATTGTTGACACCTATCTTCACGCCAGCAAATAACTGTCCTATTATTCATCCGTTATTGGCCTCTTTAGGGTGAAAACTCCTATGCGTCTTGAAGTCTTTTGTGAAGACCGTCTTGGTCTGACTCGTGAATTGCTCGATTTACTGGTGCTGCGCGGTATCGACCTGCGGGGTATCGACATTGACCCTATTGGCCGAATTTATCTCAATTTCGCCGAGCTGGAGTTCGCTAGCTTCAGCAGTCTGATGGCGGAAATTCGTCGTATCGCCGGCGTCACCGACGTGCGCACCGTGGCGTGGATGCCGTCAGAACGAGAACATCTGGCGCTCAGCGCGCTGCTGGTGGCGATGCCGGAGCCTGTGCTCTCTCTCGACACCAAAGGAAAAGTCGAACTGGCTAACCCGGCCAGCTGCCAGCTGTTTGGCCAGAGCCAGGAGAAGCTGCGCAGCCATCCGGTCGCACAGCTGATTACCGATTTTAACGTCCAGCGCTGGCTGGAAAATAGTCCGCAGGAGTCCCACGCCGAGCACGTGGTGGTTAACGGGCAGAACTTCCTGCTGGAGATCACCCCGGTTTATCTCGAAGGCGAACACGGCGAGAAGGTGCTGACCGGCGCGGTAGCGATGCTGCGTTCAACGGTCCGTATGGGGCGCCAGCTGCAAACGATGACCATTCAGGACACCAGCGCCTTCAGCCAGATCCTCGCCGTAGGCCCGAAAATGCGCCACGTCGTCGAGCAGGCTCGCAAGCTGGCTATGCTCAGCGCGCCGCTGCTGATCGTCGGCGATACCGGTACTGGTAAAGATTTGCTCGCCCACGCCTGCCACCTCGCCAGCCCGCGAGCGGGGAAACCTTACCTGGCCCTGAACTGCGGCTCCATTCCGGAGGACGCGGTGGAGAGCGAGCTGTTTGGCGACGCTATCCAGGGCAAAAAGGGGTTCTTCGAGCAGGCTAACGGCGGTTCGGTTCTGCTGGATGAAATTGGCGAAATGTCGCCGCGAATGCAGACTAAGCTGCTGCGCTTCCTCAACGATGGAACCTTCCGCCGGGTCGGGGAAGATCATGAAGTCCACGTAGATGTACGGGTGATCTGCGCGACGCAGAAAAACCTGGTGGAGCTGGTGCAAAAAGGGCTGTTCCGCGAAGATCTCTATTATCGTCTTAACGTGCTGACGCTCTATTTACCACCGCTGCGCGATTGTCCGCAGGATATCATGCCGCTGACCGAACTGTTTGTGGCGCGTTTCGCCGATGAGCAGGGTATCCCGCGGCCGAAACTTTCTGCCGATTTAAACAGCGTATTGACGCGCTATAGCTGGCCGGGCAACGTGCGCCAGCTCAAAAACGCGATTTACCGTGCCCTGACTCAGCTGGACGGTTTTGAACTGCGCCCTCAGGATATCCTGCTGCCGGATCACGACGTCTCGTCATTAGCGGTTGGCGAAGAAGCGATGGAAGGCTCGCTGGATGATATCACGCGCCGTTTCGAGCGCTCGGTGCTTACCCAGCTTTATCGTAGCTTCCCCAGCACGCGTAAACTGGCCAGGCGGCTTGGCGTCTCGCATACCGCCATCGCCAATAAACTTCGCGAGTACGGTCTGAGCCAGAAAAAAGGCGACGAGTAATTCCCGCCGACCGGTTGCCTGCGCCGTCGGTCGGCATTTCCAGAACATTTCCAGAAAAAGGAGGGGGCCTGGCGGCGAATGAATCTGTATATACTGCGTTTTTACCCTCTTTTTTGCAGGAATACGCATGTGGATCTGGCGTAGTCGTTTTTTTCAGTGGATGAAACTGCTGGTGCTCTCCAGCGCGATCTCTTTTGCGCTGTTCTGGTTTCACCTCCCGGCCGCGCTGCTGCTGGGGCCGATGATTGCCGGCATTTGCCTGAGCCTTCGCGGCGCGGAAATCCGCGTTCCCCGACCCTTTTTTATTGCCGCTCAGATGATTATCGGCTGCATGATCGCCCGTAGCCTGACGCCCTCGATTTTCGGTGTTCTGCTGGCAAACTGGGCGCTGGTGCTGCTGATTCTCTTCTCCACGCTCGCCATCAGCGCGCTGGCGGGATGGCTGCTGGTGCGCTATAGCGCGCTACCCGGCGCCACCGGGGCGTGGGGAAGTTCGCCGGGCGGCGCTTCGGCGATGGTTATTATGGCCCAGGAGTACGGCGCCGACGTTCGACTGGTGGCGCTGATGCAGTATTTGCGCGTACTTTTTGTTGCCGGTGCCGCGGCGCTGGTGGTTCGCGTTGCGCTCGGCGGCGAAGCCCAGGAGATGACTCAGCAGGTCGCCTGGTTTCCCCCGATAAGCTGGCAGCTACCGCTTACGCTGTTGGTGACGGCGGCCGCGGGATGGCTGGGGCTGCGTCTGCGCTTTCCGTCCGGTGCGATGCTTTTCCCGATGCTGATCGGCGCGCTGGTGCAGGGAGAAGGCTGGCTGCAGCTTGAACTCCCTGAGTGGCTGCTGGCGCTGGCTTATGCCGCCGTTGGCTGGAGCGTTGGTCTAAAGTTTAATAAACAGATCTTCCTGCTGGCGTTAAAAACCCTGCCGCAGATCCTGGCATCGATTATCGGCCTGATTCTGCTATGTGCGCTGATGGCTTATGGACTGACGCAGGTTTTACCGCTGGACTTTATGACCGCCTATCTGGCGACCAGCCCGGGCGGGCTGGACACGGTAGCGATTATCGCTGCCGGCACGCGGGCGGATATGTCTTTTATTATGGCGATGCAGACGTTGCGCCTGTTCACTATCTTGCTGACCGGCCCGGCGATTGCGCGCTTTATCTCCCGCTATGCGACGCGGGAATAAAAAAAGCCCCCGTTTAGCGAGGGCTTACGTTACCTGGTGGGGATATTACGCTTTCAGCGCGGCCAGGGCTGCGTCGTAGTCCGGCTCTTCGGTGATTTCATTCACCAGCTGGCTGTATACCACCTGGTCGTTTTCATCAATCACGACCACAGCACGCGCTGCCAGACCGGCCAGCGGGCCCGCGGAGATCGCTACGCCGTAGTCGGCCAGGAACTGCGCACCGCGCAGAGTGGACAGAGTCACGACGTTGTTCAGGCCTTCAGCGCCGCAGAAGCGTGACTGGGCGAACGGCAGGTCGGCGGAAATGCACAGCACTACGGTGTTGTTCAGTTCTGACGCCAGTTGGTTGAATTTACGTACCGATGCCGCGCAAACGCCGGTATCGATGCTTGGGAAAATGTTCAGCACTTTACGGGAGCCCGCAAACTGGCTCAGCGCGACGTCAGAGAGATCTTTGGCCACCAGCGTAAACGGCTGCGCTTTAGCGCCTGCCTGCGGAATGGTGCCTTGAACAGAAACGGGGTTGCCCTGGAAATGCACGGTTTGTGACATGGTTATCTTCCTGTTTACATATAGTTAACGTCGCGGCTAGTGTATGACATCCGTCATCGGCACGGCAAATCCTTTTAATACTTACCTGCGAGGTTCAGGGAATGCGAAATCTGCGAGTCTATGAAGAAGCCTGGCCGCTACATAGCCCTTTTGTGATCGCCCGCGGCAGCCGCAGCGAGGCAAAAGTCGTGGTGGTGGAAATTGAAGAGAATGGCGTCAAGGGCACGGGGGAATGCACGCCTTATCCTCGTTATGGAGAGAGTATCGCCTCGGTGATGGCGCAGATTATGGCGATCGGCGAACAGATTGAGCGGGGCGTCACTCGAGAGCAGATTCAACGCCTGCTGCCGCCAGGGGCCGCGCGTAATGCAGTGGACTGCGCGCTCTGGGACTGGCAGGCGCGCAGCGCGGGTAAAAGCATCTCGCAGCTGTTAGGCGTGACGCTGCCCAAGCGGGTGGTTACGGCGCAAACGGTGGTGATCGGCACCCCCGACCAGATGGCGGCCAGCGCGTCGGCCCTGTGGGAGAAAGGTGCCACGCTGCTGAAAGTGAAGCTTGATGACCATCTGATTAGCGAGCGGTTAATTGCCATTCGCGAGGCGGTTCCGCAGGCAACGCTCATCGTCGATGCCAATGAAGCCTGGCGCAGCGACGGTCTGGCCGAGCGCTGTCAGCTGCTGGCGGACGTCGGCGTCGCGATGCTGGAGCAACCCCTTCCGGCTGGGGCCGATGAAGCGCTGACGAATTTTATCCATCCGCTGCCTATTTGCGCTGATGAGAGCTGCCATACTCGCGATAGCCTGGCGGCGCTGCGCGGCCGCTATGAAATGGTTAATATCAAGCTGGATAAGACCGGTGGTCTGACTGAAGCGCTGCTGCTGGCGGAGGAGGCAGAACGCCTGGGGTTTGCGCGGATGCTGGGCTGTATGCTGTGTACGTCGAGAGCGATTAGCGCGGCGCTACCGCTGGCGCCGCTGGCCAGTTTTGCCGATCTTGATGGTCCAACATGGCTGGCCGTGGATGTCGAGCCGGCGCTGCACTTCAGCACCGGGGTGCTTCATCTCTGAGAGTGCCAGTGCAGCAGCTCCGTCATGGCCTGCAGATATTTCTCCGTTGCTTCGTCGGCGGATATTGCCGGGAATTCGGCGGTGATACAGGGCAGGCCGATATCGGCGCACCAGCTGCCAAAAGAACCGGGCGTTTCATAGCCGACGCTACCCACCAGCGGCAGGCTAAACGCATCGGCCAGCCATTGCCCCAGTTCGCTGTGGCCGGGGTCTTCAATGCAGGCCAGCGGATCGTGAAATGAGATCACCCATGCCGGGTGGATCTGATGGATCAACTGGCACAGCGCCCGGGTCTCGGGTTCCGAACCTGGCTTTTCGCCGGTGAGTAGAACGACATCGCGCTGCTCTGCCGCGCTGTTCCAGCGGTAGACGGTTTCTCCTTCCTTCCAGTTCGCCGCTGGAAAATTCCGGTTCAGGTCGATACCGCGTGCGTTAGCCCGCAGCCCCAGCTGACAGCCGTCAGGGTTGACCGCCAGCACCACGTGATGACGGCGCAGCTCTGGCTTGAGGGTTCGTAGCGCACAGGAGAGGGTGACGATGGAGGCGTTTTCATCGCCGTGAGTACCGGCAAGGATCAGGCCGCTACGGCTATCGGCCAGCGGCGCCGGAAACCACAGCAGCGGCGCGCCCAGGTAAGACTGGCCGTAGCGTTGGGTTCCAGGCGGAAAATCACCGCGCTGGGGGCGAGGACGAGAAACGGGCATAGGGCATCCTGTTATCAGGTTATTTTTCAGCAGTGTTGTGTAAAACCGTCCCGGAATCAAATAGTTTCCAGCAATGTTGAAATCAGCATATATGTCAACTTTCTTTCACAAGCTGTTTGCAATTTCAGGTGATGAAACAAATAATTATCGCACTGCCAGCTCTGGTTTTTTTATTTTAAAGGGGATCTTATGAAGTATCCTGTCAAATTGACATGCGGCGCGCTGTGGTTAGCCAGCGTCTCTTCTCTTGCCTGGGCGGCGGATGTCCCGCCCGGCACCGTATTAGCCGAAAAACAGGTGCTGGTGCGGCACATAAAAGATGAGCCCGCCACCTTAGATCCCGCGAAAGCCGTCGGCCTACCTGAAATTCAGGTTATCCGCGATCTTTTTGAAGGTTTAGTCAATCAGGATGAGAAAGGCAACCTAATACCAGGCGTGGCGACTCGCTGGCAGAGCAATGATAACCGCGTCTGGACGTTTACCCTGCGCGATAATGCCCGCTGGTCCGATGGAACGCCGGTGACGGCAGAAGATTTTGTCTATAGCTGGCGACGGCTGGTTGACCCCAAAACCACTTCACCCTTTGCCTGGTTTGCGGCGCTGGCCGGTATCGCCAATGCGCAAAATATCATTGATGGTAAAGCCGCGCCGGATACTCTTGGCGTCACCGCCGTAGACGCGCGAACGCTGCGCGTTCAGCTGGATAAACCGCTGCCGTGGTTCAGCAATCTGACCGCCAGCTTTGCGTTTTATCCGGTCCAGAAGGCGAATGTTGAGAGCGGCGACAGCTGGACCCGTCCGGGAAGCCTGATTGGCAACGGCGCGTACGTTTTAAAGGATCGCGTGGTGAATGAAAAACTGGTGGTGGTTCCCAATACGCACTACTGGGACAACGGCAAAACGGTGATCCAGCAGGTCACGTTTACGCCCATTAATCAGGAGTCAGCGGCAACTAAGCGCTATCTGGCCGGTGATATCGATATTACCGAGTCGTTCCCGAAAAATATGTATCAGAAGCTGATGAAGGATATTCCGGGGCAGGTTTACACTCCGCCACAGCTGGGCACCTATTATTACGCATTTAACACACAGAAAGGGCCAACCGCCGATGAGCGCGTCCGCCTGGCGCTGAGTATGACTATCGACCGCCGTCTGATGGCGGAAAAAATTCTGGGTACTGGTGAGAAACCGGCCTGGCGTTTTACTCCGGATGTCACTGCCGGCTTCACTCCCCAGCCGTCGCAAATCGAGAGCATGAGCCAGGCTGAGCTGAATGCCCAGGCCAAAGCGCTGCTGCAGGCGGCGGGCTACGGCCCGGGTCGCCCGCTGAAGCTCAGCCTGTTGTATAACACCTCGGAGAATCATCAGAAAATCGCCATTGCGGTAGCGTCTATGTGGAAGAAGAATCTTGGCGTCGACGTGAAGCTGCAAAATCAGGAGTGGAAAACCTATATCGACAGCCGTAATACCGGCAACTTCGATGTGATTCGCGCTTCGTGGGTGGGGGATTACAATGAACCTTCAACGTTCCTGTCGCTGCTAACCTCGACGCACAGCGGTAATATCTCCCGCTTCAACGATCCGGCCTACGACAAAATTCTCACTCAGGCGGCGCTGGAAACGTCGGAAAAGGCGCGCAATGACGATTACAACGCGGCGGAAAAAATCATTATGGCGAAAGCGCCTATCGCACCGATTTACCAGTATACCAACGGGCGACTGATTAAACCGTGGCTGAAAGGGTATCCGATTGCCAATCCGGAAGACGTCGCCTATAGCCGCACGATGTATATCGTGAAGCACTGATGAGCACCGGTTGCCTGCGGGCGTCAGGCAACCATCGCATCTCTCCAGAGCGCGGCCCGCAGCGCCAGCTAACCTGTATTCTATTTCCCGATGCAGCAGCAAACCTTACTTTCGCCAGCTCTCACTCTCCTGGTCAATGAACAGCGTAGAGGCCATCAGATATCATTTTTAAAATCTATATTTATCCTATCTGAAATTATTGATATCTATATTTATCGTCGGGGTTGGGCTGGCTGATGGCTTGCGAGTGGTCAAACGTACTCAACATATCTTTTTGGATACGCGCAATCTTTTCCGCCTCGGGAATGGCCTGATTGCCTTCGCTCATTGATTAGCATCAATAAACTCCGTTTGTTTATATGTGAATTTAATATTTATTCATTTGTGAGATGTGAATTTTTTATTTATCGCAGTCAGATGATGAATGTTTTTGTTGATTTTGTGCGCATGATGCTTATTATTTTTTGTATTTTCATTTAAATGCTTAAGCAAAGTCTTATATTTGGCCTGAATACGGATGAGTTGCTCTATTCTGATGTCTGGCCCTGCGATGATTGTGCAAAGAAAATCGTTATGTTTGACCCATACGCCTCCAGGGAAGGAAGCGCTATGGCCAGGATATTGCGAGTGCGGCTGTAAGGCGGCCTCTGATTTAAGCTGAGGCTGCACGTCAGAGGGGCGCGAATAGCGGCGTCGCATTTCCGCTTATGCGCTGCATCGTTACTGATTTGAGTAATGGCAAAGCGGGGCATCTTTTATCTGGAAGATAAAAAAATTCAACGCCAATGTGCGCTCTTTTTAGCTGCGTGTTTTCATAATGTCGTGCAGAAGAGCGTTTATCTGGGCTGAGCAGGCGCTAAAAGAACGGGCGGGAAATAATATGCGTCAGAGTGTCTAAGTTTTTAAAGGCCTTGAATACGAGCAGGATGCATGCGAGAAACTTTAACTTCATGCCATTCTGGCGATACGTCAATTATCCCGCGCCCTCAAATACAGACTTTGATATCGCTATATTCAGAAAGGCGTTTGAATAAATTCTAAAAGACGCCGCGTTGACTCAGAAATTATGAGCCGAAATGAACACGCTGGCCCCTGAATTAATCGGGTGCGTTGTTTAATCAATTATCCGGAAATGGCTGATGTTGGTAAATATCAACACCGCTTCGCGAAAGGCAAGCCGCAGTACTGGAAACAGAGAGTACTCGTTGTTTTCTGTTTAAACAACAACCTGATCCGGGCGTGCTGTTGGGGTGAGATGAATCCCTTTCTGGATATGGAGGCGCTTTCTGTCGCCCCTCAGGCGAGGGTCTGGAAGCGTTATAGAAAAGTTTAAGGGTGAGGGCCGTCAATCGGAAAATAGCGCGGAGCAGCCCGACAAAGCCCTGGAAGACACGGACGTGCCCCTGTCGCAGGTGGGTCTGATATCAAAAGCGTAATACAGGAGCAGGGATGAAAACAGTACGACCGTTATGGGGACGGGGGCAGATGATCTCTCCCCAACATTTTCAGCAGGAAACCGCGCAATCGGCCTGGCAGACAGAGTATGTCGCCCGGCTGGGGGCAATTCATCCCTGGGGAGTGGCGCGGGCGGAGTTTAATACCGCGCTGCTGAAGCAGGGGAAACTGAAAGCCGACCACCTGTGCGTGCGTTTCGCCGACGGCACGCTCATTGATAGCGATAACGCCGATGCGTTGCCGCCGGTGATGAACCTGCCGGAAACAGAACATCACGAACTGACGGTGGTTCTGGCGCTGCCCCATGAGCATGAGAACGGTGGCAACTGTCTGCAACCGGAGCAGAGAGCGGAGCGTCCCGTGCGCTGGCGTCTGGCCTGGCGGGAGGTGCGAAACCGCTATGGGGAGGACTGCCGCCAGATTGCGGTAATGCAGCCGGAGCTGACGCTGCGTGAGGCCGATAGCGACAACGCTGATTACCAGACCGTCGCCGCGATCCGTCTTATGCGCGATAGCCAGGGACACTGGTCGCAGGACGAGTCTTTTCTGCCGCCGCTGCTGAACGTACAGGCCAGCCGTTGGTTGAGGGAACAAACCGAACAGTTGACGGGTCAGCTCCGTGCGCGCCTGCAGCGCCTGATGTCTATGCGTCGGGAAAGCAACGAGCGAATGGCCGACTTCGCGGTAGCGGACGTGTCGCTGTTCTGGCTGCTGAGTGCGCTCAACAGCGCTGAGCCGTTGCTCAGCCATTTTGTTCGTCATCCGCAGGTGCATCCGGAACGTCTGTATACAGCGTTGGCCGGTCTGGCAGGTAGCCTGCTGACTTTTTCTCTTGAACACACTACAGCCGATATTCCGGCCTATCGTCATAAGCAGTTAACGGCGGTCTTTCCTCCATTGTTTGACTTGCTGGGGGGACTGCTGGAAGCCAGTCTGCCATCGAGGGTGGTGGCGATTGACATGGTTCATGATGAACGACGCAAGCGCTGGCATGCCCGTCTGAACGATCCACGACTGCGTGAAGAGGCGGATTTTTATCTCTCGGTACGATCGGCGCTGCCGGTAGCGCAGATGCTGGAGCAGTTTCCGCTTCAGTGCAAAGCGGGCAGCCCGGATGAAGTCGACCGGGTCGTTAACGGTTCGCAACCCGGCATCCCTCTGCGCGCGATGAGCCACGTTCCGGCGGCCATCCCGCTGCGCCTGGAGAACCAGTATTTCACCCTTGATATGGCCCATCCTGCGGCGCGAGCGATGCTATTGGAAGGCAGTTGCGTCTTTTACGTCCCCGGTCTGCTGGGCGCCCCTGAACTCGAACTCTATGCGGTACTGCGCTCATGAAACAGGATACGAATATCGACGCCCTGATGGCTGACGCCTGGTTGACGGTGACGGAACTGCGGTGCGGGGCGAGACTGGCCGACGGGGAGGGCGAACGCCTCTGGCGACATTGCGTAGAGCATATTGAAAAGGTCATGGCGGAACTGGAGACCGCGGGCCTCAGCGAGGCGAGCCGTCGGCATATTCTCTACGCCTGGTGTGCGCTGCTGGATGAGACAGCTAAAGGACGTGAAGGTGAGGATGATGCCTGCATCGTCTGGTATGACCGTCCGCTGCAGGCGAAATACTTCGGTGCCCTGGACGCCGGCGATGCGCTGTATGAGCGGATGCGACAGGTTCTGCATGAGCCCGCGCCGGATGTGGCGGTACTGACCTGCTTCCATCGCGTGTTGATGCTGGGCTTTAAGGGATGTTATGCCCTGGATGAGCCGGTTCGCGACCAGCTTATCACCAGACTGGCGGAGCGCGTTTCGCCGTTTGAAACCGACCAGAGCCAGCCTGTACTGGCGGGTATATCCGGGCGTAGCGGCCTGGCGGACGGGTTGCGACGCTGGCCGGTTTGCCTCGGGCTGTCGCTGGTTGCGATCGCCGCGCTGTGGCTGGGGCTAAATCATTGGCTTGATTCCCTGATTACAACCCTGCTGCCCGGGGCGGAAAAATGAGCGTGAACCATTTGCGCCTGTTATGGCTCTGGGCCGGGATCCTTGCGGTACTGCTCTGTTTGCTGTTTCTGCCGCTGGCTACCAGCGGGCGGATTCTGGCTGTTGTGCTGATCCTGATCGCAGTCATCGTTGCCCTGATTGTCCCCGGGCGCAGGGGGGAATGGGGACTTACAGAGGATGCCTGGCTGGATGGCATTCCGGACGCGCCGTACCGCCTGCCGGTGGTGCTGGTCTGCGGTGATATCGCCAGGTGGCCGGAGTGCGGGGTGGTTTTGCGTACGGCTCAGGGCTGCTGGTTAAATGTTCCTACCGCCGAACTGCAGCAGACGGTACGTACTCTTCTGCGTAAACGCCCGGATCTGATATCGCAGCTGGCGGTGATGGTCTGCGTTTGCCCGCAGTTGCACGGTGATGAGGCGGCGCTGGCGGTCGGGCTTAATGAGCTGCGCTGGCAGCTGAACCAGGCGCGGAGCGACTGCCGCCGCTCGGTGCCTTTACTACTGAGCAGTCACGTGGCAGGGGCGTCTGTTCCTCACTCGCTATGGCAGACAGCGCAGACCGGGGAAGCCATGCAGGTGTGGCAGGCGAATGACGCGCCTTGCTGCACCGGGACCTGGCTGGCGCAAAAGAACGGAAGGGAGCGTCTGGCCACACAGGTGAGGATGAATGCGCTGGTTCGCCTGACGCACGAGACGGCGCTGGCTATGCTGACGGCGCCCTCTGTTGATACGCCCCCGGTGATACCCGCTATGATGCTGTATCACATGACGCCGTCGGGGGCACCGGTTCTGCCTCAGAATCTGTGGCAGCGCTGGTTGTCTCATCATACCGCTCTGGGCTCACTACCTGGCTGGCAGCCTGATACCTCATCAGCGGATGTCCTGTTACCGGATTTTATTCTGCCACTGTTGCCATTGGGCGTCAGCGAGACGCCACGCGCCAGGATTTTACGCCGGGCGTTCTGTCTGTTCACCCTTGCCATTCTCATCGCACTGTGCGCCAGCGCGTGGAACAACCGCCAGCTACTGCAGCGGGTGGGGTTCGATATTCAGCACTATGAGCAGATTGCGATGGTTGACTACGCCTCGAAAGCCCGCGCCCTGCAAATCCTGAGTGGGGATGCGGTTCAACTGGATCAGTGGGCGCGCCGCGGTGAGCCGCTGAACCTGAGTCTCGGTCTGTATCACGGGGCCTATTTACGCATACCGGTGTTGGCCGCGATTCGTTCCTGGGAACCCCCACCTCCGCCACAAAAACCAGCACAAAAAACCGTGCCGAAAACCATCCGCCTCGACAGCATGTCGCTGTTCGATACCGGGAGGTGGGCGCTTAAGCCCGGATCGACAAAGCTGCTGGTGCACTCGTTGGTTGGCATCAAAGCAAAACCCGGCTGGCTGATTGTCGTTGCGGGCCATACCGACAGTACCGGTGAGGAAAAAGCCAACCAGATACTTTCGCTGAAGCGTGCCGAATCGGTGCGCGACTGGATGCGTGACACCGGAGATGTACCGGAGAGCTGTTTTGCGGTGCAGGGCTTCGGCGAGAACCGTCCTGTGGCCACCAATGAAACGGTTGAAGGTCGTGCGCTGAACCGCCGTGTCGAAATCAGTCTGGTACCGCAGGTGAATGCCTGCCAGCCACCGGGCATGCCTTCGCCCTTATCGCGGGAGAGCGGCGCGTCAATCAATGAAACGGAGAAGTAGCATGGCAACTCCGGTCTGCCTGTTGCTGAAGAGCAACGGCGGAGCGGATATCACAGACTCCCATTCGCCAAACGTAGGTGTCACTACTTGAGCCTGAAACGGGCAGGTTTTCCTGTCCGCAGTTATTTTGCTGAGCAGCCGCGGGGCAAGTGTTCAACAACGACAAAAATTGGTCTGCTGGCCTGATGCGCTTTGGTAAGTGAACAGCGACGGGCGGTAGCGTACCTGAAATGATTGAAGAGAAACTCTCATGGAAAATCCCGCCATTTTGTTACGTCGTCTTCACCCAAACTGCGCCCGCGCAACAGAAGGTCTCTTCTGCCTGCCGCCGAACGCCGGGATAAGCCTGCTCTGCCAGCAGATATTACCGGCGGTAAGCCAGCTGCGCTTAAGCCCTGTGGCTGCAGGACAGTTGCCTCAGCGTCCTTCTCCGGGTCGGGACGATAAGAAAATGATTGCGATGACGTTTGAGAAAGAGGTGAGCGAATGA